>JBKJXU010000277.1:0-19876 GCA_046716145.1 Actinomycetota bacterium | reverse complement strand
ACGCTCGACTACGTCGTCGTGAAGATCCCACGGTTCGCGTTCGAGAAGTTCCCTGAGGCCTCACCGGTGCTCTCTTCGACGATGAAGTCGGTGGGCGAGGTGATGGCGATCGGACGGACGTTCACGGAGGCCCTCGGCAAGGCCTGGCGAGGGATCGAGAAGCGAGACCTCGATGTGTCGTGGCCCCTGGGGGCCGGCCACGGTCTGCTCGAGGATCTGGCGACGCCCGGGGAGGGCCGTCTGCACCTGGTGGCGGCGTCTCTGGCGCAGGGCGCGGCCGTGGACGAGGTGGCGGCCGCGAGCCGCATCGATCCGTGGTTCGTCGACCAGATCGCGCAGGTGGTCGAGGAGGCGAGTGCCTTGAAGGGCAGGACGCTTGCCACGCTCTCGGCGACCGACGTCCGACGCGCCAAGCGCCTGGGGATCTCCGACGCCGCGCTGGCGGGGCTGACGGGCACCACCGAGACGGCGGTCCGCCGTCATCGGGATGACCTCAGCGTCCAGCAGGTCTTCAAGACCGTCGACACCTGTGGTGGTGAGTTCCCCGCGGCGACCCCGTACCACTTCTCCACCTACGAGGAAGAGACGGAGGTCCGCCCCTCGGAGCGCCCCCGCGTGGTGATCCTGGGTGCGGGGCCCAACCGCATCGGCCAGGGCATCGAGTTCGACTACGCCTGCGTGCACGCGGCGTACGCGCTCGCGGAGGCCGGGTACGCATCGGTCATGGTGAACTCCAACCCGGAGACCGTCTCGACGGACTACGACACGTCCGAACGGCTGTACTTCGAGCCGCTCTCGCCCGAGGACGTGCTGGCGGTCTGCCGGGCCGAACAGCCCGTGGGTGTGCTGGCGCAGCTGGGCGGGCAGACACCGCTGCGGCTGGCGCGCATCCTGCAAGACGAGGGGTTCGTGATCTGGGGGACCTCGCCGGACGCGATCGACCTCGCCGAGGACCGCGGGAAATTCGCGCAGATCTTGGCCGAGCTCGAGATCCATGCCCCGCCGCACGGGGAGGCGCGGACCCTGCAGGAGGCGCGCGACGTCGCCGCGAGGATCGGTTTCCCCGTCGTCGTGCGCCCCTCCTACGTCTTGGGAGGCCGCGCGATGGAGATCGTGTACGACGAGGACGAACTCGAGCGGTTCGTGCAGACCGCTGCCGAGGCCTCGCCCGATCACCCCGTCTTGATCGACCGCTTCTTGGAAGGAGCCATCGAGGTCGATGTCGACGCGGTCGTGGATGCTGCCGGGGACGTGTTCATCGGCGCGGTGATGGAGCACATCGAAGAGGCCGGCGTGCACTCGGGCGATTCGTCATGTCAGATCCCGCCCGCGACGCTCTCGGACGAAGAGCTCGACACCATCGAGGACATCGCCCGGCGCGTCGGGCGGCGTGTGGGGGTCGTGGGTCTGTTGAACCTGCAGTTGGCGATCAAGGACGAGCGGATCTGGGTGATCGAGGCGAACCCACGCGCTTCACGGACGGTGCCGTTCGTCTCGAAGGTGATCGGTGTTTCCCTCGCACGGGTCGCTACGCTCGTGCTCACGGGCCGGCCCCTCGCAGAGCTCACCGCGGAAGGCGTGCTCCCCGCGGACCCGCATCACTACCGGCACCTGCCGTACACGAGCGTGAAAGCGGCGGTCCTGCCGTTCGGCCGCTTCCCGGGTGTCGACACGGTGCTCGGACCGGAGATGAAATCGACGGGAGAGGTGATGGGTGTGGACGCCGATAGCGGGATGGCACTCGCCAAGGCCATGGTCGCGGCCGGGCACGCGTTGCCCACGTCGGGGTCGGTCTTCATAAGCGTCGCCAACCGCGACAAGCGCGCCATCGTCTTCCCGGCTCAGCGTCTGGCCGATCTGGGGTTCCGGCTGCTCGCGACAGGTGGCACCGCGGGGGTCCTGCGAAGGGCGGGGATCGCCGTCGAGGCGGTGGCCAAGGTGTCCGAAGGCCCGGACAACGTCGTGGAGCTCATCAAGCAGGGCCGGATCGATCTGGTCATGAACACCCCGTTCGGCCGGGCCCCCCGGACCGACGGCTCTCTGATCCGGACGGCGAGCGCAGCCGCAGGCGTCCCCTGTATCACGACGTTGCCGGGGGTCTTCGCCGCCGTGCGTGGCATCGAAGCCCTCCGAGGCGAGCCCACGGAGCCCCGCAGCCTGCAGGAGCACCACGCCGCCGCGATGCAGGAACCGCTGCAGGCGCGTCTGGCCTTCGAAGCATCCTCGGAGGGGATCCGGTGAGGCGCGCTCGCGCCGAGATCTTGTCGACCCGCCGGCTCGGCGCGTACACGACGCTCACCCTCGTGGCACCGGAGATCGCCGAACGAGCCAAGCCCGGGCAGTTCGTGGCGGTCGCGATGCCGGAGGGGCGCGAGTTCATCCTGCGGCGCCATTTCGCGGTGCATCAGGCGTCGCGGCGCGGGGGCTGGGCCGGGACGCTCGAGTTCGTCGTCGATGCCTCGGGTCCGGGCACGGGCTGGCTCGCGAACGCGCGTGCACACGAGACCCTCGACGTGATCGGACCGCTCGGCAGGCCGTTCGCCTACCCCAAGAAGCTCACGAACTGCGTCCTGGTGGCCGAAGGCCGCGGCGCGGCGACGATCTACTTCTTGGCCCAGGAGTTGCTGGCGCGCCACAAGCGGGTCGACATGGTCATCGGTGCTCCCGACATGGAGAGCGTGTTCAAGCCGATCGAGGCCAAGCGGTTGTCCCAGACGGTGGCCGTGATGACTGCCGATGGCTCGTTGGGCGGGCGAGGCAGCGTGCTCGACGCGCTCCCCGAAGCCCTGGAACGCGCGAAGGCCGAGGTCCTGTACGCGGCCGCGCCCCCGCAGACGCTTCGGTCGATCGCGGAGCTGTGCGTGGCGCGCCGGATCCCCGCGCAGGTGGCGGTCGAGGAGCGGATGGGGTGCGGATACGGGCTCTGTCATAGCTGCGTGGTTCCTGTCGCGCGCAAGGATGGGAGCGGTTTCGACCAACTCCGTGCGTGCGTGGACGGTCCCGTGATGAACCCCGCGAGGGTCCTGTGGGACCGCTGGCTCTCGGAGGCGCCGAAGGTGCTGCCGACCCCGCCCGGCGGGGTGCCCGTCGTCCGCGACTGGCCGGGCACGGGGGAGGGCGCATGGCGGGCGTGAAGCGAAGTCTCGCGGTTGACATCGGCGGCCTGCGGTTGGTGACGCCCGTGCTCATCGCGTCCGGGTGTGCCGGGACCGGGAAAGAGTTGGCGGGGCTCGTGGATCAACACCGGATCGGTGCGATCGTCAGCCGAACCATCACGGTGGCCCCGCGCAAGGGAGCGCCGACGCCACGGATCGCGGAGACCGCTTCGGGGCTCGTCTGGGAGACCGGCCTGCAGAACCCCGGCATGGATGCGTTCGTGGCCGAGGAGCTCCCTCGCCTCGCGAGGACCCAGACACCCGTGGTCGTCTCCATCGGTGGTGGATCCCTGGAGGAGTACGTCCGGCTCACCTCCGCCCTGCAGGGTCGCCCCGAGGTCGCCGCGATCGAGATCAACCTGTCCTTGCCCGACGACGAGATGGACCGGCCGATACTGGGGACGCATGCAGACCGGGTGAGCGAGATGGCCGGTGCGGTCGCACGGTCATCCCTCGTGCCGGTCTTCGCGAAGATCCCGGGCGGATGCGACGACGTGGCCGGCCTCGCGGCCGCAGCGGTGCGATCCGGTGCCACCGGCGTGACGCTCTGCGGGTCGCCTCCGGCGCTCGCCGTCGACGCGGTTCGTCTGCGCGCGGAACTGGGTGCCGTCGCGGGATGGCTCTCCGGACCCGCTCTCAAGCCGCTCACGTTGCGGGCGGTGTTCGAGGTGGCGAGGGCGCTCCCGGGCACTCCTATCCTCGCGAGCGGCGGCGTCCGCACCGGCGTGGATGCGGTGGAGTGCCTCCTCGCGGGCGCCTGGGCCGTGCAGGTCGGGACCGCCACGCTGATCGATCCGGCGGCTCCCGTCGACGTGGCCCAGCAGATCGCTCGCTACCTCAAGTCGAAGAACGTGGCGTCCCCAGCGGACGTGCGATCGCGCCTGCGGGTCCCCGCCGCGACCGCACCCACGCAGGAGGCACGCAGGTGATCCCGCCGCCACCGAACCCGCTGGCCGTCGCGCTCGACGTTTCCGATCTCGGGGAAGCCGAGCGCCTGGCGAGGCTGTTGGCACCCGAGGTCGGTCTGCTCAAGGTCGGCCTGGAGTTGTTCTGGGCCTTCGGACCCGAGGCCGTGCTCCGCGTGCTCGGGCATGGGCCTGTGTTCGTGGACGCCAAACTGCACGACATCCCCACCACCGTCGAGCGAGCAAGTGCCAACATCGCACGCCTCGGCGTACGCATGTTCACCGTGCATGCGCTCGGAGGTGGCGCCATGATGCGGGCCGCCCGCGAAGGCGCGCTGCGCGGCGCCGCCGACGCCGGCGTGCAGACGCCACTCGTCATCGCCGTCACGGTGCTCTCCTCGCAAGCAGGGGAGGATCTCGCGTCTCCGGTGTCGCTCGCGTGGGAAACGAAGGAGGCGGGCCTCGACGGAGTGGTCGTTTCCGGCGAGGACGTTCGCGATGTCCGCGGCGTCTGCGGCGACGCGTTCTGTCTCGTCGTCCCGGGCATCCGACCGGTCGGAACCAACGGTGATGATCAGGTGCGCGTGCTGACGCCGATGGCCGCGATCGAGCGCGGTGCCGACTACCTCGTGGTCGGCCGGCCGATCACCGGTTCGTCCGATCCCGCCGCCGTCGCCCGCGCGATCGTCAACGACGTTCGATAGAAACCGCAGGTCAGCAAGGATGAACCGCGTTTGTGGCGCGCGCGGAGCCGTGCGTATACTCGGCCGTCCTGCCACCTTCGACGAGCAAAGGAGCGTGTTCATGGCTCTTCCGACGCTGACCCCCGAGCAGCGGGCCGATGCCCTCAAGAAGGCCGCCGCGGCCCGCAAGAAGCGAGCCGAGATCAAGGGGGAGTTGAAGTCGGGGAAGCGAACGTTGGCCGACGTGCTGAAGAAGGCCGACGACGACGGCACCCTCGGCAAGATGAAGGTATCGACGGTCCTCGAGTCGCTCCCTGGCGTCGGCAAGGTCCGCGCGCAGAAGATCATGGAGGAGCACGACATCTCGGCGACGCGCCGCGTGCGTGGCCTCGGCTCCAAGCAGCGCGAGCAACTGCTCGGTCGATTCGGGAAGAAGTAGGCGAGCACGCCGGCTCGGTGGCACACGGCCGGCTGATCGTGATCGCGGGCCCTTCCGGGGTCGGGAAGGGCAGCCTCGTTCGCAGGCTCGCAGCCCGGGACCTAGACGGGCCCGTGCTTTCGGTGTCCGCCACGACCCGAGCGCCCCGCGACGGTGAGATCGATCGGGTCGACTACCGCTTCGTGTCCGAGGACGAGTTCGATCAGATGATCGAGCGAGGTGATCTCTTGGAGTGGGCCGCGATCGTCGGGCATCGGTCAGGTACCCCACGCGCCTTCGTGACCGAACAGCTGAACGCGGGCCGCGACGTGATCCTCGAGATCGATGTCGAGGGCGCTCGCCAGATCCGCGACCGCATGCCGGAAGCGTTGTTGATCTTCCTCGTCCCCCCGTCGTTCGAGGAACTCGAGCGCCGGCTCCGGGGGCGCGGGACCGAGGATGAGGAGCTGATCAGGAGGCGCCTGGAAACCTCCGTCTGGGAGATGGACCAACGAGACTGGTTCGACCACGAGGTCATCAACGACGACCTCGTCCGAGCTACGGACGAGGTCGCTGCTATCATCGAGGCGTCCCACGCCCTCTGACCTGCAGGAGTGCTGCAAACATGATCGAACCGAAGATCGATGATCTGCTCGCCGCCGTCGACTCCAAGTACACGTTGGTGACGCTCGCGGCCCGGCGTGCTCGCGAGATCAACTCGTACTACAGCCAACTCGGTGAGGGCCGCGGCGATTTCGTCCCGCCGCTGGTTGAGACCGGCTTGCGCAACAAGCCGCTCTCGATCGCCCTCGAGGAGATCGCCCAGGGCAAGATCGACTACGAGCGGCACGAGGAGATCGTCGAGGTCGACTGAGATGCTGGCCGGCCGCCGGGTGTTGCTCGGTGTCACCGGCGGCATCGCCGCGTACAAGGCCGCACTGCTCTCCCGCGCGCTCACCGACGCCGGCGCCCAGGTCACGTGTGTCCTGACGGACGCGGCGACCCGGTTCGTGGGGCCCGACACGTTCTCCGGTCTCACGGGCCGTCCGGCCTACACCTCGTTGTGGGAGCGCCCCGGCGAGGTCCTGCATGTCCGCCTGGCGCAGGAGGCCGACATCGCGGTGATCGCGCCGGCGACCGCGAACCTCCTCGCGAAGCTCGCGCACGGACTCGCCGACGACCTGCTGAGCACCACGCTCCTGGAGTTCGGCGGTGTGCTCGTGGTGGCGCCCGCGATGCACTCCGGGATGTGGGCGAACCCGGCGACGCGAGCCAACGTGGAAGCCCTCCTCGAGCGCGGGGTCCGGTTCGTCGGGCCCGTGGAAGGGGCGCTCGCGCACGGTGACCAAGGACCGGGCCGCATGAGCGAGCCCGAAGAGGTCCTCGCGGCGGTACTCGCGGCCTCGGGACCTCAGGATCTCGCCGGCCGTTGATTCCTCGTCACGGCCGGACCCACGCATGAGCCGATCGACCCCGTGCGCTTCCTCGGCAACCGCTCGAGCGGCAAGATGGGGATCGCGGTCGCCGCGCATGCGCGCGACCGCGGCGCTCACGTCCGCCTGATCGTGGGGCCTGGGACCGTGGCGCCGCCGTCGGGGGTCGATGTCGTCCGGGTGGGGACGGCCGAGGAGATGCGCGCCGCGGTGATCGCCCACGCCGATGATGCCGACGTCGTGGTGATGGCGGCAGCGGTCGCGGATTTCCGGCCGAAGGCGGCAGCGGATACCAAGCTCAAGAAGGAACAGGGTCCGCCGGAGCTCATCCTCGAGGCCACGCCCGACATCCTGGCCGAGCTGGGGGAGCGCAGGCGCCCGGGGCAGATCCTGGTCGGGTTCGCAGCGGAGACCCGCGACGTGGAGGCGGCCGGACGAGACAAGCTCGCGCGCAAGCATCTCGACCTGCTCGTCGCCAACCTGGTCGGCGTGGAGGGGACGGGGTTCGGCGCCGATACCAACGAAGCAGCCATCCTGAGCGCGCACGGCGCGGATCGGCCGATGCGCCGTTGGACCAAGTCCGACCTCGCCGCCGCCCTCTGCGACGCGATCGTCGAGCTGGCCCCCTGACGGGCGTCGGGACCGGCCGATAGACTCGAGCGATCATGACCAGGTCGCACCTGTTCTCCTCCGAGTCGGTCACCGAGGGCCATCCCGACAAGCTGGCCGACCAGATCAGCGACGCGGTGCTCGACGCCATGCTGGCCCAGGACCCGCGGTGCCGGGTGGCCTGCGAGACCCTCGTCACCACCGGGGTCGTTTTCGTCTCGGGGGAGATCACCCTTGCCCAGGGGTGGGTCGATATCGCCTCGATCGTGCGTCAAACGATCGTGGACGTCGGATACACCGACGCCAAGTTCGGCCTGGACGGGCATACCTGCGGGGTCATCACCGCGATCCAGGAGCAGTCCGCGGACATCGCCGTCGGCGTCGACCACGCGCTGGAGGAACGAGAGGCGCATTCCCTGGATCAGCTCGACGCGCAGGGTGCGGGGGACCAAGGGATGATGTTCGGCTTCGCCTGCCGCCAGACCGACGAGCTGATGCCGTTGCCGATCGCGATGGCACACCGGCTCTCCCGGCGCCTGGCCGACGTGCGGAAGGCGGGGGTGGTGCCGTATCTGCGCCCCGACGGCAAGTCGCAGGTCTCGATCCGATACGAGGACGGGGTCCCCGTTCGCGTCGACACCGTCCTCATCAGCGCGCAGCATCGTGAAGAGGTCGACGTCGCCACGCTTCTTCGCCCCGACATCGAGGTGGAGGTCATCGAGCCCGTGTTGCGAGAGTTCCCCGATCTCGACGCCGACGGGGTGCGCATCCTGGTGAATCCCACGGGACGGTTCGAGATCGGCGGCCCGAAGGCGGACACGGGGCTGACCGGGCGGAAGATCATCGTGGACACCTACGGTGGGTACGCGCCGCACGGCGGCGGTGCGTTCAGCGGGAAGGACCCCACGAAGGTCGATCGCTCGGCGGCGTACATGGCCCGGTACGTGGCGAAGAACGTGGTCGCCGCAGGGCTCGCCGACACGTGCCAACTCCAGGTGGCCTACGCGATCGGGACCGCCCACCCCGTGTCATTGATGGTGGAGACCTTCGGCACCGAGCAGGTCGATCCCGTGAAGCTCGAGGCAGCGCTGTGGGAGATCTTCGACTTCCGGCCCGCAGCCATCATCCGCGACCTCGACCTGCGCCGGCCGCTGTACCTCGACACGGCCGCCTACGGTCATTTCGGACGCAAGGAGTTCCCCTGGGAGGCCACCGATCGGGTCGACGAGCTCCGAAGCGCCGTCGGCGCCTGAAGTCCTCGCGGGGCCGGTGACGGTCTGCGTCGACCGGCCGATCCTCTCGCTGGACCGTCCCTTCACCTACGACCTGCCCCCCGAACTCGGAGCCGGCGTCGGGTCGCTCGTCCGGTTCCGCTTCCACGGCAAGCTGAGCACGGGCTGGGTGCTCGGGACCACCGAGGACATCCCGGCGCGGATGCTCCCCCTGCAGCGACTCGTTTCGCCTGTGCGGTTCTTCGACGACTCCATGCTCGCGCTCGCCCGGTGGGTGAGTGAGCGCTACGTGGCCCCCCTCGCGACCGTGCTGGGTCGGCTCTCACCCCCGCGGGTCGCGAGTGAGGACGACACGGACATCCCCTTCACGGGTGCTCCCGATCCGACATCTCCTGCAACCGCACTTGCCGCGTACGCCGGCGGCACGGATCTCCTCGACCTGTGCCGTCGTGGCGCCGGCGCGATGGCGCTTCGTCCCGCGCCGGAGGAGGAACAGATGGTGGCGGTCGAGGCCGTCGCGGCCTGCCTGCGCGGCGGGCGCCGGGCTCTCGTCCTGGTCCCAGAAGCCTCGCCGCTGCCGGGGACCGCGGCGGCGCTCGTGCGGATGTTCGGCGAACGGGTCGCCGTCTTCGCTGGTGGCGACCGCCGGACGCGCTATCGGACCTGGCGGGCGATCCAGGCCGGGGCGGCCGACGTGGTCGTGGGGACCCGGCCGGCGGTGTTCGCGCCGCTCCCCGGCTTGGGCCTGATCTACGTCGCACGCGAGTCGCACCCGGGGCACCGGGAGGAGCGTGCGCCCCATTACCACGTGCGCGAGGTCGCCATCGCGCGAGCGAAGCGGGACGGTGCGGCGGTCGTGCTGGCCGCGCTGTGTCACTCGTCAGACGTGGCAGCTCTCGGTCTGCGAACGGCGCTGCCGCGCGGCAGGGTCTGGCCGAAGGTCGAGGTGGTTCGGCCCGGCTCGGAGGGCAAAGCCCCGCGGCTCGTCCAAGCCTTGCGAGAGGCCACGCGGGGTTTCGTGTTCAGCCCGATGCCCGGCTACGGCACGGCCCAGATCTGTCGCACCTGTCGCTCGGCCGCGGTGTGCGGCGTCTGCGGGGGCACCCTGCGCTTGGAGGAGGGCAGCGTTCGATGCGTCGTGTGCCAGGCCCCCGGGCGGTGCGCCACCTGCGGGGCCGAGCGCTTCGGCATACGGCGCGGGGGAGCCGAACGGGTGACGGAATGGGCATCGGGGCTCGCTCACGTGCCGGTGCGTGAGGTCGCCCGGCCGCGGCTCCCACGTGCGAACGAGATCTTGGTGGGCGGTCCGGAGGACGTCCGCGATCTGGGACCCGGCGGCCTCGATCTTGTCGCGATCATCGACGCCGACGCATCGGGCCGGCGTCCCGGCCTCGCCTCACGCGAGCGGACGCTGGCCACGTGGATGGAGGCCGCTGCGTGGGCGCAACCCGGTGGGCGCGTCATCGTGCAGTCCTCCGACCCGGGCGATGTGATGATCCAGGCGCTCGTCCGGGGGAACCCGGATCGGTTCCTCGCGCGGGAGCGTGAGCGTCGCGAAGAGGCTGGATTCCCGGTCGGCGCGCCCGTGTTCCGGGTCGTGGGCGATGACCGGTTGGAGGAGGAGGTCATCGCCCTCGCGCCACGCACAGTCCTCGTCTCATCGATCGCGGGCCGGACGGTATGCTTGCTCGCGCTCGAGCCCGGGCGCCTCCGGACGTTCGGCGCAGCGATGCGACGACTGGCGGTGAGCGGCGTCGTCGAGCGTGTCGAAGCCGAACCACATCTGTAGGAGGACGCCACCGGCATGATCCTGCCGATCCGAACACTGGGCGACCCGGTCTTGCGCGAGCCGGCGAAGCCCGTGAGCGCGTTCGACGCCACGCTCCGGGCGTTGGCCGAAGACATGTTGGAGACGATGTACGCCGCTCCCGGCGTCGGGCTCGCCGGACCGCAGGTCGGGGTCTCGCTCCGGATCTTCACCTTCGATGACGGCCAGATGGGACCGATGGTGATGGTCAACCCGGTCGTCTCGGGCGCGGAGGGCTCGCTCCTGGAGGAAGAGGGCTGCCTCTCGATCCCGGGTCCGTACCATCCCACCGCCCGCTCCGCGGTCATCACGTGTACCGGGCGCGACCTCGAAGGGGATGTGCTTACGATCACGGGCGAGGGACTCCTGGCGCGGATCTTCCAGCACGAAGCGGATCACCTCGACGGGGGGCTCTATATCGACCACCTGGACGACGAAGGGCGTCGCTCGGTCCTGGCGGAGCTTCGCCGTATCGAACTGGGACTCGCGGAGCCCGGGCGCCGGGAACGGGGATGACCTTCCGCGTCGCGTTCTGCGGCAACGACCCCTGGTCGGTTCCTTCCCTCGAGGCGATCGCCGGCGATCCCGATCTCGAGGTCGCGCTCGTCCTCACCAACCCGGCGAAGCCTGCCGGCCGCGGGGGGGACCTGCGGCCCACCGCGGTGGCGGATGCGGCACGTCGCTCCGGGCTGCCCCTGGCGGAGGTCGAAGGGGTCCGTGAACCGCCGGGGCTCGGTCTCCTGCACGCCGCCCGCCCCGACGCTCTCGTGGTGGTCGCCTACGGGGAACTGCTGAGCGCCGAGGTGTTGCGGTTGGCCCCGCGCGGCGCCGTGAACCTGCACTTCTCCCTGCTGCCGCGCTGGCGCGGGGCTGCACCCGTGGCCCACGCTCTCATGGCGGGGGACGAGCGCACCGGTGTCACCGTGATGCGGATGGATGAAGGGCTCGATACCGGCCCGATCCTCGCCCAACTCGAAGAGGAGGTCAGGACGGAGGACGACGCGGGAACGCTCGGTGCGCGCCTCGCGGCGCTCGGAGCCCGTCTGTTGGTCGGGGTGCTCCGGACCCTGCCCGAGGGCGGTCCGCCGGAGCGCCGCCAGGATGACGCGCTCGCGACGCGTGCACCGCGTTGGGGGCCCGAAGACAGGGTGATCGACTGGGCGATGCCCGCCGCCGCGATCGTCCGCCGCGTGCGGGCTCTCTCCCCGGAACCGGGCGCCACGACCACGTTCCGGGGTCAGGGGCTGAAGATCGCGGCGGTGGGCATCGCGCACGACGCGCAGGGCCGCAGGCAGGACGATGCGCCTGCGCCCGGGGTCATCTTGACGTCGGATGATCGAGGGGTCCTCGTCGGGGTGAAGGACGGGGGCGTGCGTCTGCTCGAGGTCGCGCCGGCGGGTCGCAAGCGGATGGCCGCCGCCGACTGGGCTCGCGGCGCGAGGTTCACCCCCGGCGAACGTCTCGGATGATCCCCTCATCGCGTTCCGTCGCGATGGAGGTGATCCGGCGCGTCATCGACGAAGGCGCCTACTCGAACCGGTTGCTCCCCCCTCTGCTCGCGCGATCGGGCCTCCAAGCGCGCGATCGCGCGTTCGCCACGGAGCTCGCCTACGGCACCCTGCGCCACCGGCTCTGGTTGGACCATGCGATCGAGGGGTCCGCGAGACGGCCGATCGATCGGATGAGCCCAGGTGCTCGCCACGCGCTGCGCCTCGGTGCCTACCAGGTGCTCGTCGCCGGGGTCGCCCCGCACGCCGCGGTGAGCGAAACGGTGGAGCTCGCCGGGGGCCGCGAGCGAGGCTTCGTGAACGCCGTCTTGCGCCGCCTCGTCACGGAGGCTCCCAGGCCACCGGAGGGGGAGGATGAGGCTGCGCTCAGCGTCCGGACCGGTCTCTCGCGGTGGGCGGTGCGCGAGCTGCGGCATCTGCTCGGGGACGAGGCGGAGGCCGCTGCGGCCGCCCTCGCGACCCGCGCACCGCTGTGCCTGCGGGCACGCGACCCTGCGGGGCTGGCGGACCGGCTACGGGAGACGGGCGTCGAGGTCGCGCACGGGACCGTCGATCCGGCATGCCTGCTCGTGCAGGGTGGCGATCCAGCTCGCCTCCCGGGATACGAGGAGGGGGCGTTCGCGGTCCAGGATCAGGCGAGCGCGTTCGTGGTTCGCGTCTTGGACCCGCCCCCCGGCGCGCGCGTCGCCGACGTCTGTGCCGCCCCCGGCGGGAAGGCGGTCTTCGCGGCGTCCCTGGTGGGGCCGGGCGGCATGGTCGTCGCCGCGGACGTGCATGAGCGTCGCGCACGTGTCATCCGTGGCGAGGCTGCCCGGCAGGGTGTGAGCCCGCTGCTGCTCGTCCAAGACGCCGCGCATCCCGCCCTGGCCGCCGGGTCGTTCGATCGGGTCCTCGTCGATGCGCCCTGCAGCGGGCTCGGATCGACCCGGCGTCGCCCCGAACTCCTCTGGCGCGGGAGCAAGGACGATCTCACGGGACTCGCCGCACGTCAGCTCGCCATCACCACCGCCGCCCGGGGGTTGCTGCGGCCCGGCGGCCTGCTCGTGTACTCGGTGTGTACCTACCCGCGCGCAGAGACCGACGCGGTCGTGGACACGCTGCTCGCTCGGTGTGAGGACCTGCGCCCCGTCCCGATGGCCGGGCCGGATGGCGTCGCCGAGCGACATCGGCTCTGGCCACACAGGCACGCCGCCGATGGGATGTTCGTGGCTGCCTTCGAGCGCGTCTCCTAGCCGGGACGCCCGGGAGCGGCGGGTACGATACGCCGCGATGGGCAGGCTTTCCGCATCGATCCTCGCCGCGGACCTCGCGCACCTCGGTGACCAGGTCAAGCTGATCGAGCCGTATGCCGACGTCATCCATGTGGACATCATGGACGGCCATTTCGTGCCGCCGATCGCCCTCGGATCGGTGGTGGTCGGTTCCCTGCGCCATGTCACCGACCGGATACTGCATGGTCACCTCATGGTGGAGGCCCCCGCGGACTTCTTCGACGATCTGCGAGGAGCCGGCCTGGACGTGGTCTCGTTCCACCTGGAGGCCGTGCCCGAGCCCGGGCCGGCGATCGCGAAGGCTCGTGGAGCGGGACTGGGCGTCGGGCTCACGCTCAACCTCCAGACCCCTGTCGAGGCGGTGTTCCCGTACCTGGAGGACGTCGATGACGTGATGCTGATGAGCATCGAGCCGGGGTGGTCCTTCCAGCAGCTGAACCCGGACGTCTACCCGCGGCTCGAGGCCGTCCGGGACCAGATCGACCGGCGTGGTGTCGACGTCGACCTGGAGATCGACGGTGGTGTGAAGGCCGAGAACGCCCGCCGCGCCGTGGATGCCGGAGCGACCGTGCTGATCGCAGCGTCGGGGATCTTCGCCCAGCCAGACCCCGCCGAGGCCGCTCGCCGGCTCCAGGCCATCGCCCGAGGGGAAGCGGCCTGATGCCTGAGACCGTCCTCGTCGTGGACGACGATCCGGATATCGCCCGGTTCGTCGAGGTCAACCTCCGCAGCGCCGGCTACGACGTGGCGGTGGCCGCCGACGGCATGGAAGCCCTCGAGAAAGCCGCCGAGCTCCGGCCGGACCTGGTCCTGCTCGACGTGATGATGCCGAAGATCGACGGGTTCGAGGTGGCCCAGCGCCTGCGCAAGAACCCACACACCGCGAACGCGAGCATCATCATGCTCACCGCGAAGGCGCTGTCTGCCGACAAGGTCACGGGTTTGCAGGCCGGGGCGGACGATTACATCATCAAGCCCTTCGATCCCATCGAACTCCTCGCGCGGGTGAAGGGCACGCTCCGACGTGCCAAGGAGATGCGGAACCTCTCGCCGCTCACCGCCTTGCCCGGGAACATCCGCATCCAAGAAGAGATCGAACACCAGGTCCGCGAAGCGAACGATTTCGCCGTCCTGTACTGCGACCTCGACAACTTCAAGGCGTACAACGACCAGAAGGGGTTCGTCCGGGGGGACCGGCTGATCCAGGCCGCCGCGAGGATCATCCAGGACGCCGTCGTCGAAGGGTCCGGCGCCGGGGGCTTCATCGGCCATGTCGGTGGCGACGATTTCGTGGCCGTCGTCAGCCCGGGGCCGGCCGAGACCATCGCGAAGCGGATCTGCGATCGGTTCGACGAGGCGCGCGCCGACTTCTACGACGCCGAGGATCTGGAGCGAGGGTTCGTCCGGGTCGAGGACCGCAAGGGCGTCATGCAGGACGTCCCGCTCGTCTCGATCTCGGTGGGGATCGCGTCCTCATCCAAACGGCAGTTCGCCCACTACGGCGAGGCGGTCGCGGTGGCAACGGAGATGAAGTCCTTCGCCAAGCGAGACGCCGGCTCGTCCTACGCGGTCGACCGCCGCACCGAGTAGACCCGCCCGGCCCCTCGCTCTCTATACTGGCTGCAGCCTGTTCCCGGGGCGGGGCGCAACTCCCCACCGGCGGTGACAGTCCGCGACCCCACGGCAGCCGGCCGTGGGTGGACCCGGTGCGATCCCGGGACCGACCGTGAGAGTCGGGATGAGAGGGGACAGGGCGCGAAGTCCCGCCGCGCGATGCGGCGGCGGCTCCCGTGCCGTTCCATGCCCCGGGTGAAGGGGAGGACCATGGAGCGGTTCCACGACACGATGGACAAGGCCCTGGCGCTCGCCGAGCGCGGGTGGGGCCGCGTCTCACCCAACCCGATGGTCGGCGCCGTGGTGCTCGCTCCGGGTGGTGAAGTCCTCGGGGAGGGCTGGCACGAAGGTCCCGGGTCAGAGCACGCGGAGGTCATGGCGCTGGGGGCCGCAGGGGCAGGGGCACGCGGTGCGACCGTGGTGGTCACCCTCGAGCCCTGCGACCGGTGGGGACGGACGCCTCCCTGCACGCGAGCGCTGATCGAGGTCGGCGTTGCTCGCGTCGTCGTCGCGGCGACCGACCCGAACCTCGGTGATGAAGCACCCGGCCTCGCGGAGCTCGAGGCTGCCGGGATCGACGTGATCACCGACATCCGGGGGTCCGAGGCGCGCAGGATGAACGCCGCCTTCGAGACCCACGTACGCACCGGACGGCCGTTCGTGGTGCTGAAATCCGCATCCTCCCTCGACGGCAAGACCGCGGCCTCAGACGGGTCCTCGAAGTGGATCACCTCCGAGGAGGCGCGCGCTGACGCCCAGCATCTGCGGGCCTGGGCTGATGCCATCGTCGTTGGCTCGCGCACCGTCCTGGAGGATGACCCCGCCCTCACGGTTCGCGAGCCTGCCCCGCACACGAGCCGCGCGCCGTTGCGCGTCCTGGTCGATACGGCGGGCCGGGTCCCGGCCACTGGCCGGCTGTTCGACGGCGCGGCACCGACGCTGGTCGCCACGACCGATCACGCCGCGGATGCGAGGGTCACCGAGTGGGAGTCGGCGGGCGCCGAAGTGACCATCCTGCCGAGGGAACGTGCGGGCGGCGTATCGCTCGATGCGCTCCTCGATCATCTGGGGAAGCGCGACGTCCAAGGGCTGCTGATCGAGGGCGGAGCGACGCTCGCGTGGTCGTTCGTGCGTGACGATCTCGTCGACCGGGTGGTGCTCTACCTCGCTCCGAAGCTCCTCGGTGGGGCGACGTCGCCCGGGGTCGTGATGGGCGGCGGGTTCGCGCCCGTGGACCTCGCCCGGATGCTCGAGTTCGAACGGGTGGAACGTATCGGCCCCGATCTGAAGGTGGAGGCGCGTGTTCACCGGGATCGTTGAAGAACGCGGAGAGATCGCCTCGCTCGACGGCTCGAGGCTCGCGATCGCGTGTCGCATGGTCGCGTCGGAGAGCGTGGAAGGGTCCTCCGTGTCGGTGAACGGGGTGTGCTTGACGGTCGTCGACCGCACACCGGGAGGGGTCTCGTTCGATGTCTCGCCGGAGACCTTCGCCCGCTCGGCGCTGGGCCGTCTTCGACCCGGTGACCGGGTGAACCTTGAGCGTCCCGTCACCCTCGCGGCGCGTTTGGGTGGGCATCTGGTCCAAGGCCATGTGGACGGGCTCGGGGAGATCGCCCGTGTCGAGCCCGACGGTGAGGGGGGCGCTCGGTTGTCGATCCGGATCCCCGAAGCCTTGCAGCGCTACGTCGTCGAGAAGGGCTCGATCACGGTGGAAGGCGTGAGCCTGACGGTGGCGGGGATCGCAGACGGGCATGTCGAGATCGCCGTGATCCCACACACGCTCGCCGTGACGACGCTCGGCCTCGTTCGTGCCGGCGACCCCGTGAACCTCGAAGTCGACGTGATCGCGAAGTACGTGGAACGCCTGATGGAAGGGATGGACCGATGAGCCGCCAGGATGTATCGCACGCGGAAGAGACAGAAGGATTCGCCACGATCGACGAGGCGCTGGAGGATCTGCGCCAAGGCAAGATGATCGTGGTCGTGGATGACGCCGACCGCGAGAACGAGGGCGACTTCATCATCGCCGCGGAGAAGTGCACCCCTGAGGCCCTGAACTTCATGGTCACCCACGGCCACGGCATCGTGTGTCTGCCCGTCGCGCCGTGGCGCCTGGACGAGCTGCAGATCCCGCAGATGGTGAGCAGCAATGGGGGGGACGAGACCGCCTTCACCGTCTCCATCGACTACGGTCCCGAGGTCACGACGGGGACGAGTGCACAGGACCGTGCGGCCACCGCGCGGGCGATCGCCGACCCCGGTGTGAAGCCGCAGGACTTCCTCCGTCCCGGCCATGTGTTCCCGCTCAGGGCCAAGGACGGGGGCGTGCTCAGGCGCGCGGGTCACACCGAGGCCGCCGTGGATCTCGCCGAGCTCGCGGGGCTCTTCCCCGCGGGTGTCATCTGCGAGGTGATGAGCGAGGACGGCACCATGGCGCGACTCCAGGAGCTGCGTCGTGTCGCCGCGGACTTCGATCTCACGCTGATCTCGATCGCGGATCTGATCGAGTTCCGGCGGGCTCGCGAAGTCCTGGTTCGCCGGGTGGCCGAGGCGACGATCCCCACCGCGTGGGGGGACTTCCGCGCGTTCGCCTACGAGAGCGCCGTGGACGGACGCACCCACGTCGCCCTCGTCGCAGGGGAGATCGGTGACGGCACGCGGGTCCTCACACGGGTGCACTCCGAGTGCCTCACGGGCGACGTGTTCGGCTCGCTCCGCTGCGACTGCGGCTCGCAGCTCGACCAAGCGATCAGCCTCATCGGTGAGGAGGGCCGTGGTGTCGTCCTGTACGTGCGTGGCCACGAAGGGCGAGCCATCGGTCTCACCCACAAGCTCCGCGCCTATGAGCTGCAGGATCAGGGGCGCGACACCGTCGAGGCGAACATCGAGCTCGGGTTCCAGGCGGACCAGCGCGACTACGGCATAGGGGCGCAGATCCTGGCGGACCTCGGTGTCCGCTCGATGCGCCTGTTGACGAACAACCCGGACAAGCGTGCGGGGCTCGAAGGATATGGGTTGTCGATCGACGAACGCGTGCCACTGCAGACGACTCCGAACGAGCACAACGCCGGGTACCTGCGGACGAAGGCCGAGAAGATGGGCCACCTCCTGGACGTGCCGGCGGGGACCTCGTGAGGGAGTACCGGGGCGCGCCGAGCGCCGCCAGCTCGGCTCTCGCCATCGTGGCCGCCCGGTTCAACGCCGGGGTCACGGAGCGGTTGGTGCAGGGCGCACGGGCGGCGCTCGACAAGCACGGCATCGCCGACGTCGACCTCGCCTGGGTGCCCGGGGCGTTCGAGATCCCGATCGTGGCCCGGCGCTTCGCCACGTCGGGCCGCTACGCAGCGGTGATCTGCCTGGGCGCCGTGATCCGTGGCGAGACGGCTCACTTCGAACTCGTGGCCAACGCAGCCGCCCACGGGATCGCGCAGGTGGCCCTCGAGACCGGGGTGCCCTGCATCTTCGGGGTCCTCGCGACCGAGGATCTGGCACAGGCGGAGTCCCGCGCCGGCGGGAGCCAGGGCAACAAGGGCTGGGAAGCCGCGGAATCGGCCCTCGAGATGGGGGGGCTGCTCGCCGATATCGCCCGCGACCTGGGCTGATGGTCGACGCGCGTCCGTGCCTCCCCCTATACTCCTGTCGCGAAAGCCGCACGTGTATCCGACATGCACCGGCATCGGCCGGTGCTCGTTCGTCTAGGAGGTGATGCGGGGTCTCCACCGATCCACGGATCAACGACCGGATCAGGTCTCCCCAGGTGCGCCTGGTGGGTGCCGATGGACAGCAGATCGGGGTGGTCGACACCCTGGACGCGCTCCGTCAGGCGCACGATCTCGATCTGGACCTCGTCGAAGTCGCCCCGCAGGCCGACCCACCGGTGGCCCGCATCATGGACTACGGCAAGTACAAGTACGAGCGCGACGTCAAACTCAAAGAAGCGCGCAAGAAACAATCCCGGATCGGCCTGAAGGAGATCAAGTTCCGTCCGAAGATCGACCCGCACGACTACGCCACCAAGAAAGGCCACGTCACGCGGTTCCTCTCGGGGGGGAACAAGGTCAAGGTCACGATCATGTTCCGGGGGCGCGAGATGGCTCACACGAACCTGGGGCGGAAGATCCTGGACCGCTTGATCGCCGACCTGGGCGAGTTGGTGATCGTCGAGGCGATGCCGAAGCAAGAGGGGCGGAACATGATCATGGTGATCTCGCCCAACAAGCGGCATCTCGAGGCGATGGCGAAGCAGCGAGCCAAAGAGGAACGCGAGACGGTGAAGGCCGGTGGCGATCTGACACCGACGGATGAGGAACACACCGTGGAGGCAGACCCGGAGGTCGACGTCGGGGCCGACGCAGACCCCATCCACGACGAGTCTGTCGTGGCGGAGTCCACCGCATCGGACGAAGGGTAAGAACCATGCCGAAGATGAAGACCCATAGCGCCACAGCGAAACGGTTCCGCGTGACGCGGAAGGGGAAGGTGCTCCACCGCAAGGCCACGGGCAACCACATGCTCACGAAGAAGAGCGGCAGCCAGCGCCGCCGGATCGAGGGTATGGCGGAGGTTCAGGCCACGGGCGAGCGGAAGAAGATCAAGCGACTGCTCGCGAGGTGATCCGATGACCAGGGTGAAGCGATCCGTCCATGCGAAGAAGAAACGCCGCGAGATCCTCGCGGCCGCGAAGGGCTATACCGGGACACGCCGCAAGCGGTATCGGGCAGCCAAGGAGCAGGTTCAGCACTCGGGCGTCTACGCCTACCGGGACCGGCGCGACCGCAAGGCGCAGTTCCGCCGCCTGTGGATCGCCAGGATCAACGCGGGTGCCCGCGCCAACGGCATGACGTATTCCCGGTTCATCAACGGCCTGAAGGCGGCAGGCATCGAGGTCGACCGCAAGATCTTGGCCGACCTCGCCGTCAACGACCCGAAGGCGTTCGCGTCGCTCGTCCAGTCGGCCAAGGACGCCGCCCAGGCTGCCTGAACAGCCGGAGCCCGCGCACACCTACACTCGGGGTCCGCAGGCGCCCCGGGGGGTCTCGTGCTCTCGAGCATCAAGGATCCGAAGATCGCCGCCGTCGCGCGGCTGCGCAAGCGCGCGAACCGCGACGAGGACCGCCACTTCCTGGTCGAGGGCGCCCAAGGTATCCGTGAGGCGCTCGCCGAAGTACCGGTGCGCGTGTCCACGGTCTGCACCGCGGACCCCCTCGACGAGTTGGCGATCGCCGCTGAACAGGCCGGGGT
>JBKJXU010000276.1:0-6131 GCA_046716145.1 Actinomycetota bacterium | reverse complement strand
CCGCCACACGGTGGTGGGACCGAGCGCCGCGGGATCGCAGAGCCGTGCCGTCCGCTTGGGATCGGCGCTCGACACCACGAGGGACGCGTCGATCTGGGAGCCGTCCGCCAGGGCGACACCGACGGCGCGCGCGCCCCGGGTGCGGATGGCGCTCACCTCGGCGCCGGTGCGGATCTCGACGCCGAGGGCCTTCGCGGCAGCCGCCAGCGCCTCGGCCAATGCATCGGTCCCACCCCGCGCGAACACCGCGGTCCCGGCCGCGCCGCCATCGGTACCGGCGGAGTCGTTGAGCAGGACTTGCGCCGACCCCGTGGCCCACGCGCCCATGCCCGTGGTGAAGACGCCGCGGGTGGCGAGCGGACCCCGTACCGCCTCGGACTCGAAGACCTCCTGGACCAGGTCGGCCACCGCCATCGGGAGCGCCCGGATCGCCTCGCGGCCGGTCCTCGCACCGAGGCCGCGGAAGGCTTTGCCGACCTTGAGACCCATGATCGCGTCGGCGAGCGAGGGCGACTTCACGTCGGGCGCGACCGCCACCTGCACGTACGCCAAGAACGACGCGATCGCGCGCACCTTCGCATCGAACCCCACGAAGGCGTTCGAGTCGGGGATGCTCCGCTCACGAAGATCCTTCGCCGTGCGCACGGGGTCGCCCCAGAAGGTCACCGCCGACCCATCTGGCATCGGCGCATGCATCCGCACGGCCGGTGCGATCGACTCGAACCCGTGGCGCTCGAGCTTGAGATCCTTCACCACCGATGACCGGAGCCGGCCCACCGTGTGCACGAGCCCCGGAGCCCGGAACCCGGGGGCCGGTTCGCTCCCCCGCAAGATCCCACCCGGGCGGTCGGCAGCTTCCAGCACCACGACGTGTTTCCCGGCCTTCGCCAGGTAGGAAGCGACGACGAGGCCGTTGTGACCGCCCCCGATGACGACGACGTCGCGCTCCTTCGCCATCTAGGCCGCCCTCCGCCCCTTCTTCTTCTCCTTCAGGTACTCAAGAGCCGAGATCCTCCCCGGCGCGCCCATGATCCCGCCGCCCGGGTGCGTGGCCGAGCCGCACATCCACAGGTTCGCCACCGGCGTGCGGTAGCGCGACCAGCCGGGAACCGGCCGGTTGAAGAACAACTGCTCCAGCGACAGTTCGCCGGCGAAGATGTTGCCCTCGGTGAGCCCCGTGATGTCCTCGATGTCCTTGGGCGTCACGAACTGCTGACCCACGATGTGCTCGCGGATCCTCGGGAACCGCTCCGCGATCGTGTCGATCACGTTCTGACCGAACGCTTCGCGCGCGGCGTCGTCCCACACCGCACCGTCCGCGAGGTGATAGGGCGCGTACTGCACGAAACAGCTCATCACGTGCTTGCCGGGAGGCGCCATCGTCGGGTCGACGAGCGTGGGGATGATCATGTCGATGTAAGGACGCTTCGATGCCCGGCCGTACTTCGCGTCGTCGTAGGCGCGCTCGATGTAGTCGATCGACGGCGAGAACGAGATCGCGCCGCGGAGCCACTCCCCCGTGCCGGGCTTGCACGCGAGTTCCGGCAGACCGTCGAGCGCCAGGTTCACCTTGCCCGAAGAGCCCCGGTACTTGTAGCGCATGACGTCGGCCTTGAACTCCGGATCCAGCACGCCGTCTTCCAGCAACGTGATGAACGTCCATCGCGAGTCGAGCGAGGACATCACCACGCCGGCCTCGATCTCCTCGCCGGACTCCAAGATCACACCCGTCGCCTTGCCACCTTGGGTCTTGACCTGAGCCACGCCGGCCTCGGTCCGGATCTCCACACCCAGGGACTGCGCGGCGCTCGCGATCGCGTAGGCGATGGCCCCGGTGCCGCCCTTCGGGACGCCCCAGGCACGGAAGGCACCGTCGATCTCGCCCATGTAGTGGTGCAGCAAGACGTAGGCGGTCCCCGGCGAGCGCGGGCCCTGGAACGTGCCGATGATGCCGGAGGCGCTCATCGTGGCCTTCAGGGGCTCGGTCTCGAACCACTGATCCAGGAAGTCGGCAGCCGACATCGTCATGAGCTGGATGAAGGTCGTCTGCAGGCGCTTGGGCAGATCGCGGAAGGCCTTCGCGAGCGGCGTGAGCGCCAGCCATTCCATCGGTGAGATCTTGCCGGGGTCCGGCGGCGGCACCGAGAGGATGGGCTTGATGAACCGGCCCATCTCGGCCATCAGCGGGCCGTACTCCTCGTAGGCCTCGGCGTCGTTCAGGCTCCAGCGGCGGAGTTCGCGCACGGTCTTGCCGTGGTCGTTCACGCGCCAGAGGTAGTCATCGTCGAGCGGTGTGATCGTGCCGTCCAGCGGGAGGATCTCCAGGCCGTGCTTCGGGAGCTCGAGTTCGCGGATGATCTCGGGGCGGAGCAGCGACACGACGTAGGAGAAGACGCTGAACTTGAAGCCGGGGACGATCTCCTCGGTCAGGGTGGCCCCGCCGAGGATGTGCCGGCGCTCCAGGACCACGACGTCGAGACCGGCCTTCGCGAGATAGGCCGCGTTCACCAGGCCGTTGTGCCCGCCACCGATCACGACCGCGTCGTACCGCTTCGTCACGGAACCTCCCTCGATCCGACCTGGATGATCCAGGGTCGAGTGGACCCTGCGGTGCGAGCGCTTCGGCGAGCTCATGCTAGCCAGGGCGGTGGGCGCTTCCCAACCCCATGGTGACTTCAGGTCAGTGCGTTCGCGGGCCGCCGAGCGCGCCGATACACTCCGACGCAAGGGGGTGGTGGAGGTGGCGGGCGGAGGGAACGATGCGGGCACCGAGCTCCGCACCTTCCTGATCGCCGACATCCGCGGGTACACCACCTACACACGCGAGCACGGCGACGAAGCCGCAGGCGCGCTCGCGGCTCGGTTCGCCGAGACCGTTCGCGAAGTTTCCGAGGCGAACGAGGGATTCCTCCTCGAGTTGCGCGGTGACGAAGCCCTGGTCGTCTTCGTCTCGGCGCGCAACGCCCTGCGGGCCGCGGTCGCGACGCAGGCCGCGTTCCGCGAGAACGAGCTCCCTCGCGGGGTGGGGATCGGCCTGGATGCCGGGGAGGCGGTCGCGATCGAGGGCGGCTACCGCGGTGGGGCCCTCAACCTGGCGGCGCGGCTCTGCGCCCAAGCCAAGGCCGGCGAGGTGCTCGCCTCCGAGGCCGTGATCCACCTCGCCGCGAAGGTCGAAGGCCTCTCCTACGTCGACGCACGGACGCTCAAGTTGAAGGGGTACGACCGGCCCGTTCGAGCGGTCGACGTCGTCTCTTCCGACCGAGTCCCTGGTGGGTTCTCCCATCGGATGCATCGGGTGTCCAGTCGTCTGCGAGCCGACCGCCGGATCCAGACCGCGATCGCCCTCGTGGTGGCGATCGCCTTGGCGGCGCTGCTCGTGCCCCCCTTGCTGCGCGAGGATCCACCGGCCGAGCCCATCGGTTACGCGCCCGGGCTGGCGTTCTTCGACGCGGTGACGGCGGCGCCGAGCGGCCACATCCCGATGGGCGCGCCCGCCTACTCCTTCTTCGACGACGGGACGTTCTGGATCCGCGACGCCGACAACTCGGTCTACGTCGCGGTCGACGCGACCACGCACGAGGTCACGGGTCGCGTACCCGCGCCCGCCGGCTACGCGGACGCGGCGGACGGCCGCCTCTACGTCGGCGACCTCAACGCGCCGACCGTCACGGTGATCGACGTCGCGTCCGAGGAGATCATCGACGAGTGGAGTGTCGCGGACGACGAGGGGGACAACGATCTCGTCTCCGGCGTGCTCGTCTCGAACGGGTCGGTGTGGGCGCAGCACCGCGACGAGATCCTGCGCCTCGATCTGGAGAGCGGGAAGATCGAGGAACGCATCCACGGTATCGGCTTCGGGCTGATGACCGAGGCCGAGGACGGCTCGATCTGGACCGCCTCGTATGCGGGTCTGGTCCAGATCGACCCGGCCACGAACGAGCGAGGCGCCGTGTTCCCCACCCGCGGGAGCGAGTTCGGCTCGGTCGCTTCCGAGGCCGGCGCGATCTGGACGTCGGACGAGGCCAAGGGCGTCGTCTACAAGGTCGATCCGGATACCGGCGATCTGCTCGACACCTACGAGGCCGACGAGGGATCGCGCTACCTGGACGCGGGTGACGGGAAGGTCTGGGTGGCGAACCAGGACGTCGGCTCGGTCACCGTGATCGACGCCGTGACCGGCGAACGCGAAACCTACCCGATGGGTCATCCCACGGCCGCGGCGGCGGTGGGCGGCGGACAGGCGCTCGTCACGATCCTGCCCGGCCTGACCTTCGAGGACGAGATAGCGTCGCTCACCGGGGACGTGGCCAGGGTGCTGGTCCCCGGGTACCCGTACTACCCCCTCGATCCCGCGCTGGCCGGCTACTCGGGGAATGCCCTGCAGCAGCAGATGGCAGACGCGACCTGCGCCCGTCTCCTCCGCTACCCCACGACCCCGGATCCGGGGAGCTGGCGGCTCGAGCCCGAGGTCGCCGCCGGCATGCCCACGCTGTCCGAGGACGGCCGCACCTACACGTTCACGGTCGCCGAAGGGTTCGCCTTCTCACCGCCGTCGAACGAAGCGATCACGGCCGAGACCTACGCCTACTCGATCGAACGGGCGCTCTCGCCGGTGTTCGGCGATCAGGCGCAGGGGCCGTACCAGATCGACGACATCGTGGGGATGGCCGACTACCGCGACGGAGGTGCCAGCCACATCGCCGGGATCCGCGCGGAGGGGGACACGCTGTCGATAACGCTGCGTGAGCCTTCGGACACGTTCCTGGACCGCCTGGCGTTCCCCGCCTTCTGCCCGGTGCCGCTCGGCACGCCGATCGTGGCCGGCGGGGTCGACGATCCGACCAGCGGCGGCGCGGGGGCGCCGAACCTGGCGATGTCCGGGCCGTTCTACGTGAGCTATCACCTGCACGGGGAACTCACGATCCTGGAGCGCAACTCCAACTACCACGGACCGCGCGAAGCCGTGCTGGACGCGATCGCGCTGCGCGAAGGGCTCGACCCGTCGATCGGGATCGGTCGCGTCGACGACGGCTCCTGGGACCTCACGATGAACCCCGATCCCAGCCTGCAGCCAGGCGCGATCGTGGACACGACCTGGGGACCGGCCAGCGCGGCGGCTGACGCGGGCGACCAGCGCTACTACGCGGTCCCCGGCCAGAACGCTGTCGGACTGGCGCTGAACGCGGGACGGCCGTTGTTCGCCGACGCGCGCGTCCGCCGTGCGGTGGCCCTGGCGCTATCGCGTGACGAGGCCGCCACGGCCTTCGGCGACGCCATCGCGGGCGACGCCCTGGTGATCGAGGACCTGCCCGGCGCGCCGGCCGAGCGGCTCTTCGACCCGGCCGGCGACCCCGAGGCGGCGATCGAGGCGATGGGCTCGGCGCCCGGCGGCGAGGCGGTCTTCGTGTTCCAGCCGGATTGCCTCGAGTGCCCGCCCCTGCTCGAGATGCTGCAGGTGCGCCTGGCGCCGCTCGGGATCACCGTCCGCGGCGCGACGATGGATGACCCCTACACGGCCTACTACTCCGGCCACGCCGGCTTCGACATGTTCCTGAACGACATGGGGGTGGACTTCGCCGACGGGGCAACGCTCCTGCACAACTTGACCGCCTTCGACATCCCGCCCGACTGGCTCCCGCCGGGGGTGCGGCGCTCGGTCGAGTCGCTCGACCGGCTCACGGGCGACCGGCGGGATCGGGCGACCGCGGCGCTCGCCGAGCGACTCTCACGCGACGTGGTGCCGGCGGTGTCGCTCGCGCGCTTCACCTCGCCCGCCTACTTCTCCGAACGGCTGGGCTGCCGGGTGTTCCCGTCGTTCGGCGCCGGCCCCGACCTGGCATCGCTCTGCCTGGCGGACGCCGGGTGACCTCGGGTCAAAGGGCGCCAACCGCCGCCGGGGGGGCGTGCGTAGGCTCTGGCCGATCCCGCTCCCAGGAGGCCTGACGTGTCGATCGGAACCGCGTTCTACCCACGCCAGAAGGACCTGAACGTCAAGGAGTCCTGGGGCGACTGGGCGGGCTACTTCGCCGCCGCCGTCTACGCCGACTTCCACGACATCGAGTACGCGGCGATCCGTGAGGCTGCGGCCGTCATCGACACGAGCCCGCTGTACAAGTACGTGATCCGCGGCC
>JBKJXU010000275.1:0-10271 GCA_046716145.1 Actinomycetota bacterium | reverse complement strand
TCTGAGGAAGACACCCCTCCGAGCATGCGCTCGGCCTCTGCGCGGGTGATACCCGCGAGGGCGGGCTCGCCGGTGAGCGAGACGTCGGCCGAGGCATCGGCCAACTCCCGCTGCCGCTGGAGCCAGTACTCCGGGATGGCTTCGGGCTTGATCTTCACCGCGACGTTCCGGTAGCGGGCCATCCCCGTACCGGCCGGGATGAGCTTGCCGATGATCACGTTCTCCTTCAGCCCCAACAGCGGGTCCGACCGTCCCGCGATGGCCGCATCGGTGAGCACACGCGTCGTCTCCTGGAAGGAAGCCGCCGACAACCACGAGTCCGTGGCCAGCGAGGCCTTCGTGATCCCCAGCAGGACCGGCCGTGCGCTCGCCGGCACACCGCCGCTCTCGACGACCTCCGCGTTGCGGTCTTCGAACGCCCGCCGATTGACCAGGTCACCCGGCAGCAGGTCGGTGTCGCCGGGTTCGATGATGTGCACCTTGCGGAGCATCTGACGCGCGATCAGCTCGATGTGCTTGTCGTGGATCGTGACGCCCTGGCTGCGGTACACCTGTTGGACCTCGTCCACCATGTGCTTCTGCAGCTCCTGGACGCCCTTGACGCGCAGGATCTCGTGCGGGTTGACCGAGCCCTCCGTGAGTTGCTGGCCGACCTCGACACGGTCGCCTCCGTTCACGGTCAGGCGTGCACGGAACGAGACCGGGTACTCCACCATGTCGCCGTCGTCGGAAACGACCCGGATGCGCCGCACGTGCTTCTCGTCGTCGTCCTCGATCTGTACCTCACCGGTCAGCTCGGTGATCTGCGCTTCACCCTTGGGCTTGCGCGCCTCGAACAACTCGACCACGCGCGGCAGGCCGTGCGTGATGTCCTCGCCCGCGACGCCACCGGTGTGGAAGGTCCGCATCGTGAGCTGGGTGCCCGGCTCACCGATGGACTGAGCCGCGATGATGCCGACGGCTTCGCCGATGTCGACCATCTTGCCCGAGGCGAGGGAGCGGCCGTAGCACGCTGCGCAGACGCCGATCTCCGCCTCGCAGGTGATGACCGACCGAACCCGGATCTGCTCGACGCCCGAGGCCACGACCACCGCGGAGACCTCATCGGACAACTCCGTCCCGGCGAGCGCGATCTTCTTGCTGCCGACCTTGATGTCCTCGGCGAGGACCCGCCCGAACAGGGTCGTGTCCACGTGGGCGTGCTTGACGAGCGTGCCGTCGGGCCTGCGCACGTTCACGACCGCAGCGACGGATCGGTCGGTTCCGCAGTCCTCTTCGCGGATGATGACCTCCTGAGCGACGTCGACCAGGCGACGGGTCAGGTAGCCCGAGTCTGCCGTGCGCAGGGCAGTGTCGGCCAGCCCCTTGCGGGCGCCGTGCGTGGAGATGAAGTACTCCAGGACGGTCAGCCCCTCACGGAAGTTGGACTTGATCGGCCTCGGGATGATCTCGCCCTTGGGGTTCGCCACGAGCCCGCGCATCCCCGCCACCTGGCGGATCTGCATGATGTTCCCGCGGGCACCCGAGTTCGCCATCATGAAGATCGGGTTCGTGGGCGTGAACTGCTTCTCCATCGCCTCGCGGACCTCATCGGTCGCCTCGGTCCAGATCTCGATCAGCTCCTGGCGGCGTTCGTCATCGGTGATGATCCCCTTGCGGTTCTGGGCTTCCACCATCTGCGCACGCTTCTCGTGCTCGTCCAGGATCTGAGCCTTCTCCGGCGGCGTCGTGACGTCCTCGACGCCGATCGTCACCCCTGCGCGCGTTGCGTAGTGGAAGCCGAGGTTCTTGAGGTTGTCCAAGATCTCCTCGACGCGAGCCCGGTCGTAGTTATGTACGACCTCATCCACCAACCGCGCGACATCACCCTTCATCACCTGGTGGTTGCGGAACTCGAAATCGTCGGGGAACGCACCGTTGAAGATGATCCTCCCGATCGTGGTGCGGATGATGGGGGTCCTCCCCGCCCATGCCTCGTCCTCGGCGTCGTAGCCCTTGGGGAGCAGATCGGCCGGGATCGACTTGCCCACGAGCCGGATGCGGACCGGATCGTGGATCGGGTGCCCGCGGTCAAGCGCCAGGACCGCCTCGGCCTCCGATCCGAACGTCGGGATCTTCTCGTCCTTCATCTTCTCGTTCAGGGCGAGCGTCAGGTAGTACAGACCGAGGACCATGTCCTGGGTCGGCGTCGCGATCGGGCGCCCGTGTGCAGGCGACAGGATGTTGTTCGCCGAGAGCATCAGGATCCGCGCCTCGGCCTGGGCCTCGGCCGACAGCGGGACGTGCACCGCCATCTGGTCTCCGTCGAAGTCCGCGTTGAAGGCGGTGCACACGAGCGGGTGGATCTTGATGGCCTTGCCTTCCACGAGCACCGGCTCGAAGGCCTGGATGCCCAAACGGTGCAGGGTCGGCGCCCGGTTGAGCAGCACCGGATGCTCTCGGATGACTTCCTCGAGCACGTCCCATACCTGCGGGCGGGCACGTTCGACCATGCGCTTGGCGCTCTTGATGTTCTGCGCGAGCGCGAGGTCGACGAGCCGTTTCATCACGAAGGGCTTGAACAGTTCGAGCGCCATCTGCTTGGGCAGACCGCACTGGTGCAGGCGCAGCTCGGGACCGACCACGATGACGGAGCGGCCGGAGTAGTCGACGCGCTTGCCAAGGAGGTTCTGACGGAACCGTCCCTGCTTGCCCTTCAGCATGTCCGAGAGCGACTTGAGCGGCCGGTTCCCCGGTCCCGTCACCGGTCGGCCTCGCCGGCCGTTGTCGAACAGCGCGTCGACGGCTTCCTGCAGCATCCGCTTCTCGTTGTTGACGATGATCTCGGGGGCCTGCAGGTCGAGCAGTCTCTTCAGCCGGTTGTTCCGGTTGATCACGCGCCGGTACAGGTCGTTGAGATCGGAGGTGGCGAACCGGCCACCATCGAGCTGCACCATCGGGCGCAGGTCGGGCGGGATCACGGGGACGGCATCGAGCACCATGCCGAGCGGCGTGGAACGGCCCTCGGCGAAGTTCGAGACGACCTTCAGGCGCTTGATCGCCTTGAGACGCCGCGTGCCCTTGCCGTTCTCGATCTGGTCGCGCAGGCTCTCGGCCTCGACCTCGACGTCGAAGTCCTGCAGCAAGCGTTTGATGGACTCCGCGCCCATGCCGCCGTCGAAGTAATCGGCGAACCGCTCGCGCAGCGACCGGTACACGTTGTCGTCCGCGACCAGCTGCTTGAGCTTCAGACCCTTGAACGCGGCCAACACATCGTCGAGGTGCTGCGTCTCACGGGTGGCCATCTCGTGGATCCGCTCGACATCGCGCTGCGCCTCGCGCTTGGCGGCGGACAGCTGCGCGCCCTTGGCGCCCTCGGACTCGAGCTCCTTGAGCCGGTCCTCGAGTTCGTTCAAGCGCTTCTTGACGTCGTCATCACGCGCCGCCTCGAGGTCCTTCTTCTCCGAGGCCAACTCGGCCTCGATCTCCGGGAGGTCCTTGTGCCGGCGATCCTCATCCACATGCGTCACCACGTACGCGGCGAAGTAGATGATCCGATCCAGGTCATTGGGCGCGAGGTCGAGGAGATAGCCGAGCCGGGAGGGAACGCCCTTGAAGTACCAGATGTGTGTCACGGGGGCTGCCAGCTCGATGTGCCCCATCCGGTCACGGCGCACCTTGGAGCGGGTGATCTCTACTCCACAGCGCTCACAGATGATGCCCTTGAACCGGACGCGCTTGTACTTGCCGCAATGGCACTCCCAGTCCCGCGTCGGACCGAAGATCCGCTCGCAGAACAACCCATCCTTCTCCGGCTTGAGCGTCCGGTAGTTGATGGTCTCCGGCTTCTTGACCTCGCCGTTGGACCAGGCACGGACCTGATCGGCCGTGGCGAGCGCGATCCTCAGTTCGTCGAAGTAGTTCACGTCCAGCACTTGGGCGGTCGCCTCCTCAGGTGATACCCGTCGTTACTCAGTCGAAGTCCGCCCCGGCCGGCTCACGTCGGCTGAGGTCGATGCCCAGCTCCTCCGCAGCACGGAACACGTCCTCGTCGGTCTCACGCAGCTCGATCTGCTCGCCCGTGGAGGATCGCACCTCGACGTTGAGACAGAGCGACTGCATCTCCTTGATCAGGACCTTGAAGGACTCGGGGATGCCCGGCTCGGGGATGTTCTCCCCCTTCACGATGGCCTCGTACACCTTCACGCGGCCGAGCACGTCGTCGGATTTGATGGTCAAGAGCTCCTGCAGCGCATAGGCGGCCCCGTAGGCCTCCAGTGCCCAGACCTCCATCTCGCCGAACCGCTGGCCGCCGAACTGGGCCTTCCCGCCCAGGGGCTGCTGCGTGATCATGGAGTACGGCCCCGTCGAACGCGCGTGGATCTTGTCGTCGACCAGGTGGAGCAGCTTCAAGATGTAGGCAACGCCGACGGTCACGGGTTCCTCGTACGGTTGGCCCGATCGGCCGTCGAACAGCCGGGCCTTCCCGACGTCGTCGATGACCTTCAATCCATCGGCGTTGGGATAGGAAGATCGGACGGCGTCGAGGATCTCGGTTTCCCGGGCCCCGTCGAACACAGGGGTGGCAACGTGCACCGGCCCCAGGTGCTCCTCGCCGTCTTTGGTGAAGCCCATCAACGCGGCGTAGCCCAGATGCGCCTCGAGCACCTGCCCGAGGTTCATCCGGCTGGGCACGCCGAGGGGGTTCAGGATGATGTCGACGGGCGTCCCGTCCTCGAGGAAGGGCATGTCCTCCTCGGGCAGGATCGTCGAGATGACGCCCTTGTTCCCGTGGCGTCCCGCGAGCTTGTCACCCTCGGAGATCTTGCGCTTCTGGGCGACGTACACACGGACCAACTGGTTCACACCCGGCGGCAACTCATCGCCGTCGTCGCGGTTGAAGACGCGGACGCCGATCACCTTGCCGGACTCACCGTGGGGAACCTTGAGCGAGGTGTCACGCACCTCGCGAGCCTTCTCGCCGAAGATGGCGCGCAGGAGCCGCTCCTCAGGGGTCAGCTCGGTCTCACCCTTCGGGGTGACCTTGCCGACGAGGTAGTCGCCCGGGTTCACCTCGGCCCCGATCCGCACGATGCCGCGCTCGTCGAGGTCCTTCAAGATCTCCTCGGACACGTTGGGGATGTCCCGCGTGATCTCCTCGGCTCCGAGCTTGGTATCGCGGGCGTCGACCTCGTGTTCCTCGATGTGGATCGACGTCAGGACGTCTTGTTTGACGAGTCGCTCGGAAAGGATGATGGCGTCCTCGTAGTTGTGTCCCTCCCACGGCATGTAGGCGACCACCAGGTTCTTACCGAGCGCGATCTCGCCCGATTCGGTGGAGGGTCCATCGGCCAGGATCTGACCCTTGACCACCTTGTCCCCCGCCTGAACGATGGGCTTCTGGTTCACGTTCGTGCCCTGGTTGGAACGGCGGAACTTGATGAGGTCATGGGTGCGCAGGTGCCCCTTCGCATCCTTGATGACGATCTGCTCGGCCGAGACGTCTTCCACGACACCCGCTTCCTCGGCTGCGAGGACGTCGCCGGCATCGACCGCCGCGCGGAACTCGACGCCGGTCCCGACGAGCGGGGCTTCGGCACGGAGCAAGGGAACCGCCTGCCGCTGCATGTTGGCGCCCATCAGGGCACGGTTGGCATCGTCGTGCTCCAAGAACGGGATCAGCGCGGCCGGTACGGACACCAGCTGCTTGGGCGACACGTCCATGTAGTCGACGTCGGCCGGAAGCACGGAGTCGACCTCACCACCCTTACGCCGCACCAGCACCGAGTCACTGAGCATCTTGCCCGTCTTCGGGTCGTAGGCCGTGTTGGCCTGCGCGATGACGTGGCGGTCTTCCTCGTCCGCGGATAGGTAGTCGATCTTCGTTGTCACCTTGCCGGCCTCGACGCGCCGGTACGGGGTCTCGATGAACCCGAACGGGTTGATCCGCCCGTAGGACGACAGTGACCCGATCAGGCCGATGTTCGGACCTTCGGGCGTCTCGATCGGGCACATCCGCCCGTAGTGCGACGGGTGCACGTCGCGGACCTCGAACCCGGCACGCTCACGGGACAGCCCCCCGGGCCCGAGCGCGCTGAGGCGCCGGCGGTGGGTGAGCCCCGCGAGGGTGTTGGTCTGGTCCATGAACTGCGAGAGCTGCGACGTCCCGAAGAACTCCTTGATCGACGCCACCACCGGCCGGATGTTGATCAGGGTCTGCGGCGTGATCGCCTCGACGTCCTGCGTGGTCATGCGCTCCTTCACCACGCGCTCCATACGAGACAGGCCGATCCGGATCTGGTTCTGGATCAGCTCGCCGACCGAACGGAGACGACGGTTCCCGAAATGGTCGATGTCGTCGGTGTCGAAGCCATCCTCGCCGGCGTGCAGCTTGACCACGTAGCGAACGGTCTTGAGCAGATCCTCGTAGGTCAGGACCTGCTTGTACTTCGGGGCGCCGGGGCCCTGCTCGTCTTTGAGCTGCGCCGCGAAGACGCGGGCTCGGAACTGCTCGTAACCCTTCTTCTCGGGGTTGTCGAGTTCCCCGAGCGCCTTGTGATGTGACTTCAGCTGCTTGAGGAGGGTGCCTTCGGCGGCCGTCAGCTTCTTGTCGACCTTGTGACGCCCGACCTTCGCGAGGTCGTACCGCTTCGGGTTGAAGAACAGGTTCTCCAGCAACGTCTTCGCGCTCTCGGCCGTGGGCGGCTCGCCCGGCCGGAGCTTGCGGTAGATGTCCTCGAGCGCCTCCACCTGCGTCTCCACGTGGTCCTTCTCCAGCGTCAGCTGGATCGAGGGCGCGTTGTCGAACAGGGCGAGGATCTCATCAGCCGTCCATCCGAGCGCCTTGAGCAGCACGGTGACGTTCTGGCGACGCTTGCGATCGATCCGGACGCCGACGGTGTCCTTCTTGTCGACGTCGAACTCGAGCCATGCACCGCGGCCCGGGATGATCTTCGCCACGAAGACGTCCTTGTCGGTCGTCTTGTCGGGGTCCTTGGAGAAGTAGACGCCGGGCGACCGGACCAACTGCGACACGACCACACGCTCGGTCCCGTTGATGATGAAGGTGCCCTGCTCGGTCATCATGGGGAAGTCGCCCATGAAGACCTCCTGCTCCTTCATCTCGCCGGTCACCTTGTTGACGAAGGTGGCCTCGACGAACAACGGACGCGAGAAGGTGATGTCTTTGTCGCGACACTCCTCTTCCGTGTTCTTCTGGTCACGGAACTCGTGACGGTGGAAGTGGAGCTGGAACTGTTCGGTGAAATCCTCGATGGGGCTGACCTCTTCGAGGACCTCTTTGATCCCTTCCTGGATCAGCCAATCGAAGCTGACCCGCTGGATCGCGACGAGATCGGGAAGGGGCAGAACCTCGTCGAGCTTGGCGAAACTGACACGGTCACGGACCGGGACGAGCTGGTCAGGCAAGCTGAGATCCCTCCCAGGAGTGGTTCGAGCGCACGACGAAGGGCGCGGTAGACGGCACGGCGAACCGATAGTGTACGCACGACCTCGGCGCACGTCAAACGGCGGGCTCGGGCAGCCCACCCCGACGGGGTCGAAGGGTACGCCGGGTCCCCGGCGGGGTCAACCCTTCGGGTGGGCCATCCTCAGCGGGTGGCGAGCGAAGCCGCGTTCTGAGCCAGACGCTCGGCCAATGCGCGGGCCTCCGCCTTCGTGGACACGGTGATGCCACGCTCGGCGAACACAGCGAAGAACTCTTCCATCGCCGCACGCTCATCACCGAGCAGCGACGCTTCGGAAACGTTCAGGGCGCGGGCCAAGCGGTTCAGGGTCTGGATCGACGGCTCGACGTGACCGTTCTCATATCGCGACAGGCGCGCCTTCGGGATCCCCGAGATGTCTTCCAGTTCAGACTGACTGAGACCTGCTGCCAGACGTGACTCACGGAGCCGGTTCCCGAAGTGTCGTTCGCTCATGGTTCTCCCCCTCGATATCGCGTTCTGCAAAGTCGCAACGACCGTAGCACACGGCCCCTCGCGCCGCAGGCGCGAGGGGCCGACGTGCATCACCCAGATCGACTACTTGACCTCGACGGTTGCGCCGACGGCCTCGAGCTGTTCCTTCGCCTTCTCGGCGGCTTCCTTCGCGACCTTCTCCAGGACCGGCTTCGGTGCGCTGTCCACGAGGTCCTTCGCCTCCTTCAAACCGAGGCTGGTGAGGGCGCGCACCTCCTTGATGACCTGGATCTTCTGGGCGCCGGCCGCGTTCAAGATGACGTCGAACTCCGACTGCTCCTCGGCCTCCTCGCCACCCCCGCCGCCTCCGGCGGCAGCCATCATGACCGGCGCCGCCGACGCCGCCGTCACGTCGAAGGTCTCTTCGAACTGCTTGATGAACTCCGACAGCTCCAGGAGGGTCATCTCCTTGAACCGCTCCAGCAGGTCATCTGTGCTCAGCTTCGCCATCTCACTCCTCCTCGGTGCTCTCGTCAGTGGTTTCGGTGCTCTCGTCCTGGGCCGGCTCCTCGGCCGCCTCGACGTTGTCGGCGAGAGGGGCCTCACTCGCCGTCGGTTCGGCCGGCGCCTCTCCCGGGATCTTCTCCTTGAAGGCTTCGAGCAGCGAGAGGAACTTCGACTGCGCACCGACGAACGCGGCGGCGGCGCGCGACATCTCGCCCTTCATCAACCCCGCGATCTTGGAGAGCATCACCTCGCGGCTCTCGAGGTCGGCCAGCCGCATGGCTGCGGCCCCGTCCAGCACCGCTCCATCCACGTAGCCGCCCTTCAGGACGAGCGCGGGGTACTGCTTCGACGCCGCCTTGATCTGCTTGGCAGCGGCGACGGGATCGCCGGTGACGAACGCGACCGCGCTGGGGCCGATGAGCAGGGGTTGCAGCTCCTCGATCCCGGCATCAGCCGCCGCCCTCGCCATCAGGGTGTTCTTGATCACGGCGAAGCTCGCGTCAGCCGCTCGGAGCGACCGGCGCAACTCGCTGATCTCCGACACGGTGAGACCGCGGTAGTCGGTGAGCAGCAGGGCCGCTGACCCCTCGATCCGTTCCTTCAGAACGGCGACCCGTTCGACCTTGTGCGTATTCGGCATGGCGCCTCCGTTGAGAAACAACAACGCGTCCCCGCAGACAGCGGAGACGCGCATGGTTCCTCGTCGGTTTCGCTGCCTCGGCAGGTGCCCCGTGAGGGGATTACGCGCGAACGCCCCTGCTGTCTACGGCTCGGCGAGTCTACGGGATCGCTGCCGAGCACGACAACGCGCACGCAGGCCGAAGGATCAGGCGGGCTCGGTCTCGGCGAGCGACGGGTCCAGGCTTATAGCGATCTCGATCTCGATGGTCCCGGCCTCGGTGTCTCCGGTCTTCACCAGGAGCAATCCGAGGTTGAAGTGCGCCTTCGCGTGATCTGGGTCGAGGAAGACGATTTTCCGGTAGAGATCGATCGCCTCGGCCGTGTCCCTCGCCCCGGTGCTCTACAACGCTAGGTTGTACATGGCCGAGGTGAACGACGGATCCGTCTCGAGGGCGTCCCGGTAGTAGCCTTCGGCCAGATCGGTCCGCCCCCGCGTCTGCTCGAGCAGCCCCAGGTTGTAATTCGCGAGCGACCCAGTGGGGTCCTCATCGTACACCGCGAGGAACGCGTCCTCGGCCGCGTCCAGGTCCCCCCGCTCCAAGGCGTCCACGCCTTCCTGCAGCGTGGCATCCACGTCGATCGATCCGCAGGCGGCCAAGAGTGCGAGGAGCAGGATCGAGGCGCTCGCGCTCAGCCGATGCATCCGGCGCATGGTATCCGATCGCCCGCCCGGGGATACGGCAGGGGCGGCCCCTCGGCCGCCCTGCCGTTCGCGTCGATCTGCGGCGATCAGGTTGCGCAGATCACGTACGCCGTCACGCTCCAGCTGCCGCCGGAAGGATCCAACTCCGTTGCGGTGGCGGTCCACACCCCGCTCGACGACGGATAACTCGCGACGAGCGCGACATCGGCACCGGCGTCCGTGACCAACGCACCTCCTCCGACGACCGTCCCGGCGGCGCACGTGGCTGTGATGGTCTTGGTGTCGGTCGAGTTGGTCGCCGAAACGTTGGAGACGACCGCTTGGATCGCGACCGCGCCGTCGATGCCGTCGATGCCATCCACACCGTCGGCGCCGTCGATGCCGTCGATGCCATCCACACCGTCGGCGCCGTCGAGGCCGTCGATGCCGTCTGCGCCGTCCACGCCGGGGGCACCGTCCACGCCGGGGGCACCGTCCACGCCGTCGATACCGTCCACGCCGGGGGCACCGTCCACGCCGGGGGCACCGTCAACGCCGTCGAT
>JBKJXU010000274.1:0-7111 GCA_046716145.1 Actinomycetota bacterium | reverse complement strand
GGCGGGCCGCCCCCCCCCCCCCACGCCGGGTCCTCGCCGTGTCGCTGCGCGGAACGCCGCGGTGTCCATCAGCGCGCGAACGGGATTCACGGACGCACGACCTCCTCGGTCGCCGCTACGGCGGGCTCGCCGCGGTACAGGGCTGCGTACCGCTCGGCCTGTGCCCTGGCGCTGAACCCGGACACCACGCGCTCACGCGCAGCACGGCCCCTCGCGGGCGCGGCCGCGGGGTCGGTGAGCATCTGCGTCATCGCGCCCGCGAGTGCGTCAGCATCGCCGGGCGGGACCAGCCAGCCCGTCTCGCCGTCGCGCATAACCTGGGTCGTGCCGCTCACGGCGGTCGCGATGACCGGCAGGGCGCTCGCCATCGCCTCCACGAGTGCCACCGAGAAGCCCTCCCAGAGCGACGGGAGCACGAACGCGTCGCTCGCGAGGAGGATCTGCGCGACGTCGCGGCGGTTGCCGAGCAGGTGGACCCGATCGCCCAAACCCGCCGCCGCGATCTGCGCTTCGATCGCGGGACGGAGGTCACCGTCACCCACCAGCAGCAGGTGCACGTGCTCCGACACCGGCAGCACCCGGGCGGCGGCCTCCACGAGGAACCGGTGACCCTTCTGCTCCTTGAAGCTCGCGACGCAGGTCAACAAGTGTGCCTCGGGGCCGAAGCCCAACCCTCGCCGGACGGCGTCACGGTCGGCGGTGCCCGGATAGCGGTCGGTGTCGACCCCGTTCAGGACCACGTGGACACGCTCGCGGCGAGCTCCTGTTTCCTGGACGAACGCCTCGGCGACCTCGTCGGAGACCGCGATCACACCGTCGGTGACGCGCGCGCCGACCCGGTAGAGCGCGCGGTGGACCGCGCGCATCGCGACCGCTACCACCCCCGGACGGACGGGGCCGGAGAACGACACGTTCGCGACCCGCCAGAAGACCTTCGCGTGGCCGCCGATGCGGAGCGTCATCACGACGAACGCGAGCGTCCCCAGCGTCTGGATCTGCACGACCTCGGCGCCGTGACGGCGCGTCAGCGCGATGAGCGCGCGCCGGATGCGCACCATGTCGGCCAGGAACCACGGCAACGCGATAGCCCGGTGCCTGCGTTCGGCGAGGATCTCCACCGGTACCCCGGCAGCCTCGAACTCGGCGCGCATCGGTCCATCCGCGAACGTCGCAGCCACCACCGTCCACCCGGCGGCCGGCAGGTGACGAGCGACCGAGAGCGCCGTCTCCTGGGCGCCCCCGATGTCCATCGCCGGCACGATCAGCAACACCGTCGGCTCAGGCATGCGCGGCCCGCCTCGTCACCGGAGCGACCGTGAACAGCCGGTTGAGGACATCGGGATGCTCCTCGGCCCACGTCGAGCGGTCGAGCGAACGATGCGCGCCGGCGATCCGTCCCGGGGCGTCGGCCGAGCCCACCACCGAGACCCATGAGCGCACAGCGGAGGTCGCGCACTGATACCGCCAGGCATCACCGAGCCCAGCACGCTCGACCTCATCCACGCCTCCATACGCATCGAACAGCGGCGCGAGCATCTCGACATCGGACTCGCCGCCGTCCAGATGTTTGCCGACGATCAAGAGCAGGTCCGTGAGCCGCCAGTCGATCCGCGACAGCTCCACGTCAACGGGCGCGGCCGCGCCACGGTGGACCATCAGGTTGTGCAGGCCGAAGTCGCCGTGGATCACCCGGCGGGGCAGGTCCAGCCGCCCGAGCGCGGCGTCGAGCCCATCGATCCGGTCGAGCAGCGCCGGACCCTCGGCCACGAGCCTCGGCGAACCCACACGGTCGTGCCGCAGATCCTCCACCGTCGAGCGGTACCAATCCAGACCGCGCGCCCGCGGTCCTTCCAACCCGGCGAACCCCATGTGGTGCCGCCCCTCGGGATGGAAGCCGTCCAACGCTTCGTGCCAACGCTGAAGCGTCGCGCCCGCCAGGGTCATCAACCGCGACCGGTCGGTCCGGCGGAGATACGTCGAGGTGTACGTCCGTCCCGGCAACCGGTCGAACACGGCGTACCTGTCCCCGTTCACCTCGATCTGCGCCCGGCCGTCGGTGGCACGGACCAGCCTCGGGGCCGGCTCCCCCAGCGCGGCGAGCCGATCCAGGATCGAGTGCCCGTACGCGATCGTCTCGGGAGCCCAACCGTGTCGGTACCGCTTCACGACCTTCGGTCCCGCGTCCGTGCCCACGACGACGTTGCGGCTGCGGCCCCCTCCAAGATCGTGCGCACGTCCCCGCGGCCTCAGACCACATGCTGCCAGCACCTCCCGGATCACGTCGGGCGGGATCGACGGCCCGCGCATGCGAGCCCGGGTCTCATCCACGACGCGAGATGCCCGCGGCAACGCCAGCATGCGACTCATGCCGCCCCTCCCGTGACGGCACGAGGGCGGATCAGGTCGGCTGCGGCCTCCAGGGTCGCGTGCATCTGCTCAGCGCCGGGACGCTCGTTGTCCACGTCCACCACGTTCCAGCCCCGCTCGCGTGCTCGTGCCACCGCCGCCTCGACCACCGACGACGCGTTGACCAGGTACCCACCCAGATCCTCGTCGGTCCAACCGGCACGATGACGCCAGAGCCCGCGTTCACGAACGCGCGCGGCGCACGTCGGCGCGCTGGCCTGCACGTGCACGGCGATCGCCGGTTGCTCCAGCAGATCTACGAACGCGGCCACCGCGGTCAGATCAGGCTCCACCGACGGCGACGCGTGCAGCGCCACCGACCGGTGCAAGAACCCGTCGTCGATCACCAGTACCTCACCCTTCACCGGCGAGCCCACGAGGAACCGCAGTCGCCCCGCCAACCGGAAGAACCACGTCTGCGTGTGCCGGTGCGACCTCGACGCCAGACCCGCCAGCGCCACCCGGTCCCGCCGGAACGCCCGCGCTCCGCGCCACCCGTGCCAGCGGTAGACCTGCCAGAGGAGCGGGCCGCGCCAGCGGGCCGGCAGGGCCGCTACAGCGCGTCCGACACGCGTCCGCGCGGCGTGCGGCCGCCCCGCTTGCAGCATGGAGACGGCATCGAGGCCGCGAGCGCGCAGGATCCGCGTCATCTCGAGCGCGGCCGTCGTCTTCCCTGCACCGGGGCACCCGACGAACTCGATCACGACGGCTCGGCGCTCGGCACGCTCAGACGACATCCCAGAGCCCCCGCTTCACCTTCAGCAGCACGTCCTCGAGCGGCTGGCTCGCGTCGATCCGAAGCATCCTGCTCGGCAACCCGGCCCGCTCCCCCAGCGTGGCCAACTCGTCGGTCGCGCGCGCCTTGGCCTCCAGCAACTCGGTCCGGTGGTCGGGCTTGCGGATCGCAGCGATCCGCGGGTCGACGCCCAGGAACACGACCACGTCCGGCAGCCCCAGATCGACGTACCGCCGTTCCTCCACCCGCGCGAGCCACCGCACCAGCCGGCCGCCCTCGGGCAGGACCCTCGTGATCCGCGGCCCGTCCAACACCCGATGCTCCGGCGAAGAGGACAGGCCCTGCATCGGGAAGCGGTCGAAGATCACGACCTGCCCGCGAGCAGCGTCGGCACGTCCGCGGCGACACCGCCGTGAGCGATCGCTCCCGACCGCGAGTTCGTGCAACGCCAGCAGGACGTCGCGCACGTATCCCACGGCGCGCGAGGGCAGAGACCGCTCACCGAACCGCCGCGCCGCACCACGCTGCCCGCGCCGGAACGCCCGGAACACCACGTATGACCACCGCGCCCGCACCGACGGGCTCTTGCTCCCCAGGTAGACCACCCGGGTCGCGACCTTCCAGCCCAACCAACGTGCGATCTCCGAGGCCACGGTCGATTTCCCCGAACCGTCCGATCCCACGAACGCGACCGTGAGGCCGCCTCCTGAGGGGGACATGCGGGCGGGGCGCCGGCGCTCACGCAAGCCCGTGACCAACGCGCGGAGCCGCGCACGCGATCGCCCGATCCGGCGCCGCGCAGCGAGCGACCGGCGCAGACGTGACCGCAAGCGAAGGAAGGACCACCCGGAACGGGGATCGCGCTCGTAAGCCTCGAGGAACGCACCGACGAACTCGGCCGGGATGGGATCGCCGGCCCCCCGCAGGGCGGTCCGAACCTCGGCCGCGTCGGTGCGCTCGAGCAACCAGTCCAGCTCCGCACGGACCTCGTGCTTGAGGCCGGGCGACCGGATCTTCGCGATGTCCTTCACGACGTCACGCGCCCGGTACTTGAGGAGTGCTCGGACCACCAGGATCGAGACCTCGAGCGCAGCTGCGGGCACCGGGACGCCGTCCTGGAGCGCGAGCGACCCCAACAGCGCCTCCTCCATCGGCAGACGGTGGTTCTTGACGTGCTGCTCACCGAGCACCAGCCGGGTATGCACGTGCAGATGGAACAGACGTCCGGTGTCGGGATCCATCCCCAGGTGGTGCTCCATCCCGGGGTGATCGCGCGTGGGGGCGGGGGTGAGGCGCTTGAGGCCGTGCTCGGCCATGACGATGCGGAAAGCGGTCGCGTCCTGCTCGTGGACCAGCAGATCGAGGTCGGTGCGGCCCTGCAACGCCTTCCGGAGGTGTTCGTTGCTCTTCCACGAACAGAACCGGATCGGGGTGCCCGCCAGGTCGCGGAGCAGCCGAGCCAGGGCAGGGATGGCTGAGGGGGGTTGGACCTCGCCCTCCCGATGCAGCTCCGGTTGCTCGATCTGGGTCGCCAAAGGCACTGCGACACACGCCACCGCACGGCGGCGCTGCCGTGAGGGCGACGCTACTGAGGAGCGCCTGCGCCGCACAGGCCACCGCGACGTAGATCGGCTACGTCCGATGCGGGACCCCTCCGCGGTTCAAGTTTCGTGATGCAGGAACCGATACCTGATCCTGGGTAGCGCTCCGCATGGGGTCTGATCGCGGGGCAGGAGAAAGGGGATGGGTTCCATGAAGAGATGGTTCGTCTATCTGACGATCCTGGCGACGATGGGGCTGATGGCCTGGCCGGCGAGCGCTGGCAAGGAGAACGCGAACCGCGCACCGGGCGTCATCAGCGTCCCCGACGCGGTCTACGGAGGCTCGACGGTCGCAACGGTGAACCCCGGGGGCGATGGCGTCTATGTGTTCTTGCAATGCTACGCGCCGACCTTCGGCGGTGAGTACGTGCACGCCAAGTACTTCGACGTGGACGCGAATGGCCAAGCGGCGATCGGTCCGCTCATGTCCAGGCTCTGGCTGAGTGGGGAGGCCGACTGCACAGCGCAGGAGGGATACTTCACCCGAAACGGCTTCGGCAAGTGGGTGGTTGTAGCCGCAACCACGTTCCACGTCGCGGCCGCGTGACGGAAGTTGACGAGGAAAGAAGGGCCGGGCGATAGCCCGGCCCTTCTTCTCCTAACAGCCGTCTCCTCCTCGACCTACGAGCTTCCAGCCGGCCATGCCGGCAAGAAGTTCACCCACAGGGTCGCCGTGTTGCCCTTGTTCGGGTAGGGCAACGTCAACGCACCTGCGCATGAGATCGAGTTGTTGTTGTAGTCGTCCAAGATGCCCGCCAGGTACAGCAGGTTGGCCTTGATCTGCTTCTTCTCGAGCGTCGTGCCCGAGATGCTGTAGACCGAGTTCGTGGTGCCGTTCATCTTGAAGTCGATGTAGACGAGGAAGCGCTGCATCAGCACCGCCGCAGCGTCGGCCTTCGCGCACGCCCCTGCGTTGGTGTCGGGGTTGAGCTGGTTCAGCTCGTACGCGACCAGCTGGGCCACCGAGTTGTACACGGGGTCGCTCGCAGCCTTGGCCTTGTCGCCGACCACGCCGGGTCTCCCAACAGGCCGCTTGTCGAGCAAGTCGACCGCCATGGCGCAGGCCTCGTTGGCCGCTGTCGCGGGGTTGTCCTCGATATAGAGGTTCCCGATCCTGATGTCGGGGATCCCGTTCCCGTTCGAGTCGTCGGCGTAGTTGGCGATCGTCTGGTCCAGAACCGGAGCCTGGTTGCCGTTTCCGTCGCAGCTCGTCCAGTTCTTCCAGTAGCCGATCGTCCGAGCCATGCCGCCCGGCGTGTTGTCGATGTCGATCTCGATCGTGTTGTCGGCTCCGCCGTCACCCGACTGGATGTCAGGCAGGTCGTAGCAGGCCCATGAGTTGTCGACCGTGCTCGTGTTCGGGTTGCCCGTGTCGAGACCCGGGTGGAACCATGCGGTTCCGTATTGCCCGAGAACCACGAAGCTCGGCGTGTAGCCGTTGGTCACGAGCTCACACAGCTGATAGTCGGTGCCGGGATCGAGCGGATACTGCTGTCCCGCCGCGACGATCCACTCGTTGGAGCTGAGCGTGTCATCCGGACCGGTGATCGACCCAGATGCGATGAGCGTGCCATCGCCCGTGATCGACGCTCCCGTACGGATCTGGAAGCTGAAGACCTCGCCATTGGGGATGGCTCCACCGGACACCGTCTTGTTGATCTGGATCTTCGTGCGCTGGTAGTTGCCGAAGGTAGCCGTCGTCGTGGCATCCTTCGTGACGGTCACGTCCTCGCACGGGTCGGTCGTTCCGGGATCCGAGTTGACCCAACCGGTCTTCAGAACCTCACACACCGAGTAGTCCCCGGTGTCGATGTTCTGGAGTTCGACGGACCCATCCGGACCGGTCGTCCCCGAGGGCTCACCGGCATCCTGCGTGCCGCTTCCGTCGAGGTCCAAGAAGAAGTCCCAGCCCTCGAGGTCGGGTTCGCCAGTGTCGCGGGACCCGTTGCCGTTCAGGTCGTGGTACTTGACCGCCTTGACCGTGCCTTGATCGCGCGTGTTGGTGATCGTGCAGGTCGCAGCCTCACCGAGGCCGAGGGTCACGGTGTCGTCGTCGTCTTGGGTGCCGCCGACGCAGACCCACGCGCTCGCGGAGTAGCCGGCGGGACCGGACTCGCTGAGGTTGTAGGTGCCCTTGTCGAAGCTCGCACCGTTGCTCACGCTCGGGCCAGCACCGGAGAACCCGGTCGGGCCGGTCGCCGTGAGCGTGAACTCACCAGCGGTGGCTGTCCCGCCCACCACGACCTTCTCAAGCGTCAGGCTCGGCGCGTCATCGTTGTTGGTGATCGTGCAGGTGGCGGATCCACCCAGGCCGAGTTGGATCGTCTCGACACCGGCCGTCTTGTCGTAGGTGCCGCCGACGCAGACC
>JBKJXU010000273.1:0-7035 GCA_046716145.1 Actinomycetota bacterium | reverse complement strand
GCGCTTGAACAGCTCCTCGAGGCGGTTCGCGTCCACACGCAGGAGCGCCGTGTCCTCATCGATCAGACCGTCCTCGAGCATCTCGTGAGCCATCACCCATTCACCGAACGCCGTGCGCTTGCCGACCCGGGTCTGCAGGATCCACAGGTGGCCCTTCTCGATCGTGAACTCGATGTCGCACATGTCCCGGAAATGCATCTCGAGCGTGTGCATCACCTGGAGCAGCTCGCCGTAGGAGACCGGGTCCAGTTCCTGCAGCTTGGCGAGCGGGAGCGTGTTGCGGATCCCGGCCACGACATCCTCGCCCTGGGCGTTCTCGAGGTAGTCGCCGTAGGGCACGCGCTCACCGGTGGAAGGGTCGCGTGTGAACGCCACGCCGGTGCCGGAGTCCTGCCCACGGTTGCCGAAGACCATCGCCACCACGTTGACCGCGGTCCCGAGGTCGTCGCTGATCTTGTTCTGCCGGCGGTAGTCGCGTGCCCGCTTGCCGTTCCACGAGCGGAACACGGCCGTGGTGGCCAGACGCAGTTGCTCCCGGGGATCGGTGGGGAACTCGCGACCCGTCTGGTCGCGGCAGATGGCGAGGAACGTGTCGATCAACGCACGGAGCTCGTCGGCGTCGAGATCGGTGTCCTGCACGCCGGGTCCCTTGCGCTCCTTCGCGGCATCCAGCGCGTGTTCGAAGGCTTCGCCGGGCACGTCCATCACGATCTTGCCGTAGAGCTGGATGAAACGCCGGTAGGTGTCGTTGGCGAATCGATCGTCGCCGCCGGTTTGATGCGCGAGCCCCTTCACCGAGTCCTCGTTCAAGCCCAGGTTCAAGACCGTGTCCATCATCCCGGGCATCGAGAACCTGGCGCCGGAACGGATCGAAACGAGCAGCGGATCGGTCGGATCGCCCAGACGCTTGCCCATCGAATGCTCGAGGCGGAGCAGATGCTCCTCGGCCTCGTCCAGCAGCTCGGGCCATAGCTCACCGCGGTCGAGGTAGTCGAGGCACGCCCGGGTCGACAGCGTGAAGCCGTGCGGGACGGGCAGTCCCATGTTCGTCATCTCGGCGAGGTTGGCTCCCTTGCCGCCGAGCAGGTCCTTCATCTCTTTGTTGCCTTCGGAGAAGTCATAGACGTACTTGGTCACGGGGCAAACCTCTTTCGGGCTCGGTCGCTAGGACCCGGTCACTCTACGAGCGCTCCACCGGGGAGGGAGCGAACCAGCGCCTCCAACTGTGATACACATCACTGTGTAGACGTTGAGGAGGTGCCACCATAGGCCGCAAGGTGCGCACGAACATCGTGATCGACGAGGAACTCGTTACCCAGGTCATGGCGACCTACGGACTGAAGAGCAGGCGTGAGGCGGTGGACTTCGCCCTGCGCACGGTGCTCCCGAACGACCGCGCGGTCACCGATCCCGGCACGGCGATGCTCGAACTCGAGGGGATCTGGGCTGGGATGACCGACGAGGATGCGCGGAGCATCTATGACCCGGATGTGGAGAACGGGTGATCCTGGTCGAGACTTCCGCCTGGGTGGAGTTCTACCGTCGGACCGGATCCCCGGTCCATCTCGCGGTCCGGCGACTCATGCGTGAGTCGGACTCGCTCGCGATCAGCGAACCGATCGTGATGGAACTGCTCGCGGGATCGCAGCCCTTGGATCACCTGTCGATGGTGCGCCGGCGGGTCCTGGCCTTCAGGATGCTGCGCGTCGGCGGACTCGAGACGTACGAGCGTGCGGCCGCGATCCAGCGTGTGTGTCGCGCAGGCGGCGAAACGGTGAGGAGCATGACCGACTGCCTGATCGCGGCCGTGGCGATCCGTGAGGGCGCGACGCTCCTGCACCTGGACCGCGACTTCGACGTGATCGCGCGACACACCCCCCTCAGGGTCGAACCGACGGGGGGTTCAGGCGGGCAGGGCGGCCCGGGCGGCCGCGAGTGAAGACTCATCCGCGGCGAACACGGATCGGACACCTCCGTCGGCGAACGTCACGCTGACGTGCGAACCCGCGGCAGCCCCGGTCCAGTCCGACATCGCGACGACGAAATCCTGGGCGTCGGCGTCCGAGTCCCACGCCGTCTGCAGGACGACGACCACATCCTGCCCGTCGGTGAAGGCTCGATAGACGCCCCCGTCCCAACCCGCAGCGGCGTTCGCGGATGCGATGGGTGGCAGGCGGAGATCGAGCATCTCCTTCAGCCACAGCTCCCCCACCTCCATCGCGTCGAGGTCCCCCCAGCCGCGGCCGAGGGCACCGGCCAGGTCCGCGACGTCGACCCGCACCGGCACGTCGGCCGGGTACTTCTCGGGGTGGATCACCTGTTCGGTCGAGACCGGCGGCGTGCGCATCGCCGCGTCCACCGCCGCCGTGCCACCGTCGCGCGCGATGGCATCGACGAACGCTTGGCCCGTCACGTAGGGCCAGGCCTGCAGCGCCTGGACGAAGGGAGGCACCGCACGCAGCGCCTCTTGAGCGTCGCCGGCGGATGCCACCACGTCAGCGAGTTCGCTGAGATCGAGGTCGGGGTCGTTGATGATCACCTGCGTCGAGGAATGCTGCGCACTGCCTTCCACCAAACCGAGTGCGGCGGTGAACCGCTCGTCGGCGCACCGCGCGGCCAGTCGGTCCAGGCGCTTCAGATCGAAGCGTTGGTCGTCCAGGGCGTGGGTGAGCTCGTGCGACAGGACCATGCGTTCGGCCAGGCCCAGGTCCTCGCCCTCACCGAGGTAGACGAGTTCGCCGGTCTGGGGGTCGTAGAACCCGATCACCTGGCCCGTCAGGTAGGCGCGGTAGGCCTCGAGCAGGTCCGCGTCGTGGGGGATGACGCCGATCGTGCGCCACGCCACCGTGCGGCGGTCGTAGAGATCTTCGGGGTAGTAGGTGGCGAAGGACTCCTCGAGCTTGCGGTCCATCTCTTCGTCCGTGATCGCCTCGGCGGCAGGCGGCGTCACGAAGGACAGACCGCGGGCGGCCTCGACCTGCACGATCAGATCCTGGATCTGCGACGGCAGGTCGCCGGGGCTGACCAGCTCCGGCTCGCCGAGGTCGGGCGAGACGCACAGTTCGGCGATCGCTCTTCGCGCCGTCGCCGCTCCCCCGGCACCGACCGACGGAACGGCGACCGGCGAGCCCGGCGGGACGCTCGTGACGGTGGTGGCGGTGCAGGACGCAGCCACCACGGCGAACGCGAGAGCGGCGCGGCGGCCGATCACTCGTGCCCCCGCCCCGGCAGCGTCACGGACAACACGCCGAGGATCAGCGCCGCGGCCGACAAGCCCACCGAGACCCACAGGGGCGTCAGGGAATCGAAGAACGACCGGACCGAGAAAGCCAGGGCGGCACCCGAGCCCACGACGAGCACGAAGGCCGCCCAGAAGAAGCCGGGCCTCCCGCGGATCACAGGTGCTCCCGGAGATGGGCCTCGAGACCGGCGATCGGCAGCCGTTCCTGGGTCATCGTGTCGCGGGCGCGGACGGTCACCGCGCGATCCTCCAACGTGTCGAAGTCGACCGTCGCGCAGAACGGCGTGCCCACCTCGTCCTGGCGCCGGTACCGCCGCCCGATCGAGCCCGCGTCGTCGAAGTCGCACATCCACGCGCCTTTGACGAGGTCGAAGACCTCCCGCGCCGCCGGAACCAGGCGTTCGTTGCGCGAGAGCGGCAACACGGCAACTTTGATGGGCGCCAGACGAGGATCCAGCGCCAGGTAGGTGCGCTTCTCGGTCCCGCCCTTGGCGGACGGGGCCTCCTCCACGCGGAAGGCATCCAGCAGGAACGCCAGGACCGCGCGGTCGACACCCCCCGCCGGCGCGATCACGAGCGGGTGATAGCGCTGCTCCTTCTCCGGGTCGAAGTAGGTCAGGTCCTGGCCCGACGCCTTCTCGTGAGCCTTCAGGTCGAAGTCGGTGCGATTGGCGATCCCCTCGAGCTCACCCCACCCCCCCGGCGCGAACGGAAGGCGTATTCGATGTCGACGGTTCGCTTGGCGTAGTGACTCAGCTCGTCGGCATCGTGCTCTCGCAACCGAAGGTGGTCCTCGCGGATCCCCAGGTCCCGGTACCAGCCGTGGCGCTGCTCGATCCAGTAGTCGTGCCAGGTCTCGTCGGTGCCGGGCTCCACGAAGAACTCCATCTCCATCTGCTCGAACTCGCGCATGCGGAAGATGAAGTTCCCAGGCGTGATCTCGTTGCGGAACGACTTGCCGATCTGCGCGATCCCGAACGGGACCTTCTTGCGAGACGTCGTCTGGATCTGCGCGAAATCCACGAACATGCCCTGGGCGGTCTCGGGGCGCAGGTACACCGCGTTGTCCTCGTCGTAGACCGGCCCCATGTGCGTTTTGAGCATCATGTTGAAGTTTCGCGGGTCCGTGAACGCCTTGTTGCCACAGTTGGGGCACAGGCGCGGGTCACCCTCGAGATGATCCTCGCGGAAGCGTTGGTGGCACGCGAGGCACTCCACCAGGGGGTCGGTGAAGACCTCCACATGCCCCGAGGCCTCCCACACGCGGGGGCTCATGATGACCGCCGCATCAAGACCGACGACGTCGCTGCGCTCCTGGACCATCGAGCGCCACCAGGCGTCGCGGACGTTGCGCTTGATCTCGACCCCGAGCGGGCCGTAGTCCCAACTGCTGCGGAGACCACCGTAGATCTCCGATGATCCGAAGGCGATCCCCCTGCGCTTGGCGAGGGACGTAAGGTCATCCATCAGGTCTGACATCGTCGAGCTCCTCTCTCCCGGCCGCTGGGCGCGGCCGCTGGCGTCGGCGTCCATGGTAGCCGGGCCGATGTGACGGAACGGTTGCGGCTCACGCCGGGACCTGGGGCTGCCGATATCCACGGCATGCCTGCCGGACGTGCCTGCCGAGCCTGCGGAGAGCCGCTGGGGGGCGACGTGCGTTGGTGCCTTCGGTGCTACGAGCCGGCGCGGGAATTCGCGCCGCGCGCGCCGCTGCACCGGGGAGACTTCGTGGACGTGCCCCACCACATCGGTGGGAACGTGCCGCATTGGTCGCGATGGGAACGCGGCGCGACATCGTTCGGCCCCACAGGTCGCGTGACCGCGACCGTCCTGATCATCGCGATGGTAGGCGGGAGCTTGTTCTCTCGCTTCTTCGTGGCTTCGCTCGGTGCGCTCCTCGCCGCCATCGCCCTGTTGAGGGATATCTGGAAGCGCGACTGGATCGTCCCGGACGAACGTGATCTGCCGACGCCACCCGCACGGATCAGCGAGCCCGCGCCGCCGCAGGATCCGCAGACGCGGACCCGGACGCGGACTCGGACGCAGACCGCGTACCGGTACATCGGATGGGCCTCGACCGCGGCTCTCGGGATCGCGTTCGCGTACGGACCGATCCAGGCAAAGGCGATCGCCCTCGCGTTGGGAACGCTCATCGGCTTCGCGTGGTACGTGCTGGGGTTCCTCAGCAGGTAGGCATCGCGATGTCAGGCCGTCAGTCTTCGGAGAGCCCGCCGAATCGGCGTTCGCGCTTCTGGAAGTCGCGGATCGCCTCGAACAGGTGCTCGCGGTCGAAGTCGGGCCACAGCACCGAGGTGAACCACAGCTCGGAGTACGCCACCTCCCAGAGCAGGAAGTTCGAGATCCTCATCTCGCCGCTGGTTCGGATCAGGAGGTCCGGGTCCGGCATGTCCGGCTCGTACAGACGGCTCGCGATGAGGTCGGCGTCGATCTTCGACGCTTTCAGCCGGCCGTCACGGACCTCCTCGGCCAAGCGACGTACGGCATCGACCACCTCGGCCCGGCCGCCGTAGTTGAACGCGATCGTCAGCGTCATCCCCGTGTTGTGCTTCGTCTGCTCCTCGGAGATCTCGATCTCTTTCAGCACCGAGCGCGGCAGACGCCAATCGCGGCGTCCGATGAACCGCACGCGCACGTTCATCTCGTCCAACCTCCCGCGTCGGCGCCGCAGCAGCGAGCGGTTGAATCGCATCAGGTACAGGACCTCCGAAGGAGGGCGCGCCCAGTTCTCCGTGGAGAACGCGTAGACCGTGAGCCATCGAACGCCCACCTCGACCGCACCCTGGATCGTATCCCACAGCGCCTCTTCGCCCGCGCCGTGTCCCTGCGTGCGAGCCAGCCCCCGTTGGGTCGCCCACCGGCCGTTGCCATCCATCACGATCGCCACGTGGGCAGGAACGCGTTCGCGGTCGATGTCGGGGAGGAAACTCATCGGGCTGTCCTCACCAGCATCGGCACGGACTTCATCCGCCTTTCGAGGTGATATTCCGTGAAACCGACGAGCAGCCCTCGGGCCTCGCGGCGCGCGCGCTCGTCGGCCTCCGAGGGGTGACCGGCGGCCGCGATGTCGACGCTCGCGAGGTGCTGCAGCAGGCCCAACGCTTGCGGCGAGACCGTCTCCGCGTCGGCATCGGCATCGGCGGCACACACCGCGCCGCCCAGGCCTCCCGACCACAGCCGGATCTCGGGCGATGCGCAGACCGCGCACGCGGTGAGCGCCGGGTGGAACCCCGAAAGGGAGAGCATCTTGAGCAGGAACGACTCTGCCACGGCGGTCGGATCGGTGGGACGAGCGTCCAGGGCCCGCAATCCTCCCAACAGCAGCAGCACCAGGCGTGTGTTCCGCTCGTGCTCCTCGGCCACCTTGTCCACGGCCTCGACCATCGTCTCGGCCGCCGCGAACCGTGCGAGGTCTTCGCGGATGTGCAGGTGTGGCGTCAGGATCTCCGCCTGCGTGACGGTGTCGAGCGTGCCGCGTCCCCGATACAGCATCAGGTTGACGTGGGTGAACGGCTCGAGCCGCGCCCCGAACCGGGATGTGGTCTTCCGTACGCCCTTGGCGACGGCGCGCACCTTGCCGGAGCCCTGCGTGAGGATCGTGACGATCTTGTCGGCCTCGCCGAGCTTCATCGACCGAAGGACGATCCCTTGCTCCTTGTAGGGGGGCATGGGGCGATGGTAGCGCCGGGGGTGTCCCGCAGGACCCCCCGGCGGTGTGACGATTCCGTGCTGAGCGAGCCCCCCGGCCTCAGGCTCCGATCGGATGCCAGACGGTC
>JBKJXU010000272.1:0-2944 GCA_046716145.1 Actinomycetota bacterium | reverse complement strand
TCGCGATCTTCTACTCCCAGGGCGGGAGCGCGGTCGCGTTGCTCGGCGCGCTGGTGCTGTTGGGCGTCATCGTCGCCTGTCAGCGGATCCATATCCGCGCCACGATCGTGTACGGCGCGCTCGGCGTCGGCGTGTGGTACTGCCTCTACCGGGCGGGCGTGCATCCGACGATCGCCGGCGTGGTGCTCGGGCTGATGACGCCGAGCGAGCCGTTCCAGAGGCCCGCTGCGGTCTCGGACCAGGCTCGGCGCACCGCCGAGGAGACCCTCGATGACCCCTACCCGCCCGACGCCGACGCGTCGTCCTGGTTGCGGTTGGCCTGGCTCTCCCGAGAGGCGGTCTCTCCCCTGGCTCGCGTGGAGCACGCGCTGCTGCCCTGGTCCGCGTTCGTCATCGTGCCCGTGTTCGCGCTCGCGAACGCCGGTGTCCGCCTCTCGGTGGACGCGCTCCAGGGGGCGCTCACGACGGGTCTGGGTCTGGGGATCATCCTCGGTCTGGTCATCGGCAAACCGCTCGGGATCGCGCTGGCGGGACGGCTGTCGGCCGCCGTCGGCGCAGGGCAACTGCCGAGCGACGTCGCCTGGCGCGACATCATCGGGATGGGTGCCACCGCGGGGATCGGTTTCACGGTGGCGTTGTTCGTCGCGGAGCTCGCGTTCCCCGATGCCCCAGAACTCCTCGACCGGTCGAAGGTGGCGATCCTGATCGGGTCGGCGCTCGCAGGCGTCCTCGGGCAGGTGGTGCTCCGGAGCCGGCGCGCCCCAGGCGGCGCCCGCGATCCCTACCCCGACCACGACGCGCATCGGCGTAACATACGGTCGCCTCGACGACGCTCATGACGCCGCCGCCGCTGGTCAGAGGGTCGGCGGCTGCCCGCTTCGGTATCCTTCGGCGGTGCCCGGACGGTCAGCTGGCCGGGTAGACCGGATCCCTTCCACACTCCAGGAGGTTCGATGGTGGGCTGGCTCGCCCAAGAGGGCGGCCCGATCGACGCGGTCTTCGGTTCTTCGGAGACGACGGCGCTCTGGGTCATCCTCGGCATCTCACTCGTAGCGCTCGTGTTCGCGTGGTACCTCGTCCGCGAGGTGCTCTCCGCGCCCGAAGGCACCCCCAAGATGCGCGAGATCGCGACCGCGATCCAGGAGGGCGCCAAGGCCTACCTGTCGAGGCAGTTCCGCACGCTGGCGGTCTTCCTCGTCGTCCTCACGATCGCGCTCTTCTTCCTGCTGCCGGCCCCCGATGACGCCACGCACTCGGACCTGTCGATCAAACTCGGCCGCTCGATCGCGTTCATCCTGGGCGCCGGGTTCTCGGCGATCACGGGATACGTGGGCATGTGGCTGGCGGTCCGGGCCAACGTCCGCACCGCCAACGCCGCGCGTGAGTCGGGTCTGCGCACGGCGCTGCGGATCGCGTTCCGCGCAGGCGGTGTGGCCGGGATGTTCACGGTCGGTCTCGGCCTCTTCGGCGCCGTCGCGATCTTGATCATCTACGAGGCCGACGCCACGAGCGTGCTGGTGGGCTTCGGGTTCGGCGGGGCGCTGCTGGCCATGTTCATGCGGGTCGGCGGCGGCATCTTCACGAAGGCGGCCGACGTTGGCGCGGACCTCGTCGGCAAGGTCGAGCAGGGCATCCCCGAGGACGATCCCCGCAACGCGGCGACGATCGCAGACAACGTCGGCGACAACGTGGGCGACTGCGCCGGTATGGCAGCCGACCTGTTCGAGTCTTCCGAGGTCACCCTGATCGCCTCGCTCATCTTGGGCGCCGCGGCGTACGCGGGCTCGCCCAAGGGCGCGATCATCGGCGTCATGTTCCCGCTGTTCGTGCGTGCCGTCGGTGTGATCACGTCGATCATCGGGATCATGGCCGTCACGCCGCGCTCGGAGGAGGAGCACGGCATGAAGGCGATCAACCGCGGCTTCTTCGTCTCGGCCGGCGTCTCCGCTGCCGCCGCATTCGTGATCGCCGGCATCTACATGGACAGCTACAAGCCCGCCGTCGCCGTCGCGATCGGCCTCGTGTTGGCATCGGTCATCCAGAAGATGACCCAGTACTTCACGGATACGAAGTACAAACCCGTGCAGGAGATCGCCGAGGCCACCGTCACCGGCCCCGCCACGACGATCCTCAGCGGGTTCTCCACGGGGATGGAGTCGACGGTGTGGTCGGCCCTGGTCCTCGCGGCCGCGATCCTCGGCTCGTTCTTCCTGGGTGACTCGACGCCGGAGCGGCTCTACTTCATCTCGCTCACCGGGATGGGCATGCTCACGACGGTGGGCGTGATCGTGTCGATGGACACCTACGGGCCCATCTCCGACAACGCACAGGGCATCGCGGAGATGTCGGGGGAGTTCGAGGGACGCCCCGCCGAGATCCTGGGCAGTCTCGACGCCGTGGGTAACTCCACGAAGGCGATCACGAAGGGCATGGCCATCGCCACCGCGGTCCTCGCGGCCACGTCGCTGTTCGGCTCGTTCGAGGAGGCCCTCAAGAGCGCAGGGTTCGACTTCCAGGGGATCCGCGTCGACCAACCCGATGTCCTGGTCGGTCTGCTGTTGGGCGGATGCGTGGCGTTCCTGTTCTCATCGCTCGCGATCCGCGCCGTGGGCCGCGCGGCGATGCAGGTCGTCGTCGAGGTCCGCAAGCAGTTCCGCGATCACCCCGGGATCATGGACTACACCGAGAAGCCGGACTACGGCGCCGTCGTCGACATCTGCACGAAGACGTCGCTGCGCGAGTTGATGACGCCGGGACTCCTGGCCGTGCTCGCACCGGTCATCGCGGGGTTCTTCCTGAAGGCGGAGGCGCTCGGCGCGTTCCTGGCAGGGGCCATCCTCACAGGGCAGTTGCTCGCCGTGATGCTGTCCAACGCCGGCGGCGCCTGGGACAACGCGAAGAAGTACATCGAGGACGGCCACGAGGGCGGCAAGGGGTCCGAGGC
>JBKJXU010000271.1:0-7522 GCA_046716145.1 Actinomycetota bacterium | reverse complement strand
CGCGATCACCACCTGCGCTCGAGCGACTTCCTCATGGTCGAGGAGTTCCCGCAGATGACGTTCCGGAGCACGGGCGTTCGTCCGACCGGTGGTACTTCGTTCGATCTCGACGGCGACCTCACGATGCGGGGCGTCACGAACCCCGTGACGCTTTCCTGCGAGTACGAGGGCGCCGGTCCCGACACGGAAGGCGTGATGATCTTCGCCGCGACCGGCAAGACGCGGATAGAGCGCGAGGACTGGGACATGACCTGGAACCAGTTGGTGGAGACCGGCGGACTGTTCGTGGGCAAGACCGTCGACATCCAGTTCGAGCTCGTGGCGCAGAAGACCGGCTAGCATCGACCAATGCCGGAGAGCGCCGATCGGTGGATCGATTCCCGCGGAAAGCGCATCCTTTTCCAGTCCTACTGGTCATCGGGTGGGTGGAAGGTTCCCCGCGAAGAGCCGAGCAAGGAAGACTTCGAGTACGCCAAGGCGACCGAAGTCATGTTCGACCCTGAACACTTGTCGCACGACGCTGCTGTAGACCGGACCCTCGCCGCGAGGTCGATCGGTGAGCTCGAGGCAGTCGCGCGGGCCTTCGTTGCCAGCCTTGACCGTCGATTGGTCCACCTAAGACCCGCTCTCGCAAGTTTCGTGTATGTCCATTCGATCCGACCCCACCGGCTCATCGGCGACAAGGTCTGCTCCGAGTGCGGGATGTTCGCCCGGTTCGACCACGACTTCAGCTCGACGAACTTCGCTCGTTTGAAGTGGGGTTCGGTGCCCCGGTTCCTCGCCGTGGAACACGCCTTCGTACTGGAGCGGTTCCAGGCCGAACCCCGGCCGTCACCGGGTGACGGTGACTTCGCCGTCCTGCATTCCTGCCTCGACGCCGCCGATAGGCTCGGTCCTCATGCGAAGGCTCGCGACCTGGAATCCGCGCTGGCTCAACTCCTCCGCTCGAACCGCGAGGAGCGAGATGCCCTGATCGAGATACTCGTCGCCGTCGATGTCCTCGATCACTCGAGGACGTCGGCAGGCGACGTGGGGAGGATCCCGACGAGGTCGAACTGGACCGACGGGGCCGCTCTATGGCGTGGCGTTGACGGCGTGGACTGGGAGCAGGCGCGCGACGTCTTCGGCCCGGAGTTCATCAGGTAGCTTCCCCCATTTCGTTCTGCCGGATCGCCCGCCCCGCGCCTCCCACTTGGAACGCTCGAGGCCGTAGAAGTAGCCCTCGACCGTCGTCCCGGGGCTCGCTTCGGGGTCGGTTGCCGCACCGAGCGGAACGAAGAGCGGGCGAGATGCTCGACGGTCGTAGGAGCGTAGGGCATCCCCCGAAGCGTGGGCGCGGAAGTCCATCGATACATCCACCGCACCGACATTTAGTTCGAGCTCGAAGCGAAGGAGACCGGCTAGCATCGCTCGTCATGGATGTCTCACGCGCCTCGGACCGGCCGTTCACCACGGGTGATACCGGGAGGTTCACCGGCGAGGTCTCGCTCGGCTCAACGGTCGCCGACGACGAGAGGACGAACCTGGGGATCGTTCACTTCGCCGCCGGTGCGCGCACCCACTGGCACAGCCACCCCGGGGGCCAGTTCCTGTTCGGCCTCTCCGGCCGCGGCCGTGTGCGCTCCCGGGACGAGGCAGGCCATGTGCTCCTGCCCGGCGACGTGATCCGAGTCGGACCCGGGGAGTGGCACTTCCACGGCGCCGAACCGGATGCACCGATGGCACATGTCGCGGTCAGCGGCGGTGGCGCGCCGGAGTGGGGCGAACCGGTCACCGACGAGGAGTACGCCGAGCAGTTCTAGACCGATGGGGGGTCGCGCGGAAGCGCACCAGAGCGTACGGTGGAAGCGGCCCGCGGCCCTGTCACATGCGAGCCGGCTGGTGGCATGAATGACCCACACCGGGGAGGGAGTCATCGTGGATCGCCGTCGTATCGTCCTCGCGCTCGTCGCGGTTGCACTGGTCGGGTCCCTCGTTCCTCTGGAGGCGGCCTCCGCCGCAGCCGCGAGGAAGATCGAGCGCGGGTTGGTGGAGCGGCTCGACCGCGGCGCGCTGGACACCTTCATCGTCGAGTTCTCCGGTGACGCCGACCTCTCCACGGCCGCCGCGGCCCGTGCATGGGACACCCGCGGCCGTGCCGTCTACCGGGCGCTGACCTCGGCCGCTGCCCGGTCCCAAGGGAGCGCCCGTGACCTCGTGGCCGCCACCCGCGGGGCGTCTGCGCAGACCTATTGGGTCACCAACGTCATGGCGGTGCGCGGATCGAGCGCCCTGGCGCGCCGATTGGCGGCGCTGCCCGAGGTGACGGCCGTCCGAGCTCAGAGGGTCGAGCCGCTCGTGGAGCCCGTGGACGCCCACGCGGTGGTGCTCGCCGCGGCGGAGCCACCGCCGTGGGGGATCTCGAAGATCGGCGCCGACCAGGTGTGGGCCGACGGTGTGCTCGGCAGCGGCATCGTCGTCGCGAACGTCGACACAGGCGTCGACTACGCCCACGAGGCGCTCGTCAACCAGTACCGAGGCAACCTCGGCGGGGGCACGTTCGATCACGCCTACAACTGGTGGGACCCCACCGGCATCTGCGGTGACACGCCGTGCGACAACGCCGGGCACGGGACCCACACGATGGGCACGATGGTCGGCGGTGACGGACCCGGTCCGTTCACCCCCGACGTCGGCGTCGCCCCGGGCGCCACGTGGATCGCGGCCAAGGGATGCGAGGAGTACTTCTGCACGGAGACCTCGCTCCTGTCCGCCGGTGAGTTCATCCTGGCGCCCACGGACCTGGATGGCCTGAACCCCGATCCGTCCAAGCGCCCCGACATCGTGAACAACTCCTGGGGCGGCGGTCCCGGGGATGCGTGGTACCTCGACCTGGTGACCGCGTGGCGGGCGGCGGGGATCGTGCCGGTGTTCTCGAGCGGGAACCCCGGGTCCGAGTGCGGCGCGGGCGGCTCGCCCGGTGACTACCTGGAGTCCTTCAGTGCCGGTGCCACCGACGAAGACGACCTCATCGCCGATTTCTCCGGCCGCGGTCCTTCGGACTTCGGCAAGATCAACCCCGACATCGCCGCGCCCGGGGTCGACGTCATCTCGAGCGTCCCCGGCGATGGCTACGAGTCGTTCTCCGGCACGTCGATGGCCGCGCCCCACACCGCCGGGACGCTCGCCCTGATCATGTCGGCCGAGCCCGCGCTCATCGGCGACGTCACGGCCGCCACCGACGCGGTGCGCTCCACCGCACTGAACATCGCCGACGACTCCTGCGGTGGGGACGACGACGGCGATCCGAACAACGTCTACGGCGACGGGCGGATCGACGCGTCGGCGGCGGTGGCGCTGGTCGCCACCGGTGGCACGATCGCCGGCGACGTCACCGATGCGGACAGCACTGACCCGATCGCCGGCGCTCGCATCGAAGCGTCGGCCGGCGCGCGCACGTTCGCCGCGACCACCGACGCAGCCGGTCACTTCGAACTGTTCCTCGCGGCGGGTACCTATACCGTCGCCGCGACCGCCTTCGGCTACGAGCCGGGCTTGGCCACCGGCGTGGAGGTGCAGACCGACCTCACGACCCTGCAGGACTTCTCCCTCACCCCGCTCCCCCGGCGTGACATCACCGGGACCGTCACCGCGGAGGAGGACGGCTCGCCGATGAAGGGCGCCGAGGTCCGCGCGCTGGGGACACCCGTGGCTCCCGTGCGCACCGCTGGGGACGGCACGTACACGCTCACGTTGCCCATCGGGGACTTCACCATCCGCACCTCCGCCGGCGGCTGCACCGCGGCCGATGAAACCGACGTCACCCTCGGCCTGGACGGACTGGTGCATGACGTCGCCCTCACACGGACCCTGGACGACTTCGGTCACGGCTGCTCGGCGATCGATCTCGATTGGGTCGACGCCGCCTCGAACACAGCGTTGTTCGGCGATCAGACCGTCGGCCGGCTGCCGCTGCCGTTCGCCTTCCCCTTCTACGAAGACACGTACTCGGCGGTCTACATCACCGACAACGGCTACCTGACCTTCGAGGCTCCGCCCTATGGATGGCCGGAGCCCATACCGAGCGCGATCCCCTCCGTGCAGGATCCCAACGCCGCCATCTACGCGTTGTGGCAGAACCTGAAGATCGACGCCGAGAGCGCCATCCGCTACGAGACGGTCGGCGATGCCCCCGACCGGGCCTTCGTGGTGGAGTACGAGCAGGTCGGCATCGGGCCGCGCTTCAGCGGTGAGGACGCGGCGCACGCAGGAACCGACGCCGCGCGGATCGACCTCGAGATCAAGCTCTGGGAGAACGGCGCGATCGACATCCTGTACGGCGACAACCCCGCCAACCCCGGGGACGGACGCAACGCCGGCATCGGCATCGAGAACGCCGACGGCACCGACGCGCTGCGCTTCTCGCTCTTCGATGACCTGGTGAGCCCCAACAGCGCCTATCGCTACGAGGTGGTCCCGAACGGCCAGGCCATCGGGATCGTCACCGACGTGAACGACGGCGCGCGGGTGCAAGGCGCCACCGTGACGGCGAGTCCGGGAGGCCGCTCGGCGACCACGGATGAGGACGGTTCCTACCGGCTCCGCCTGCGACCGGGGACCTACACGCTCACCTTCTCCGCCGACGCATACGTGACGCAGGAGATCTCCGGCGTCGTCATCACCGACGGGGACGACACGGTGGTCGACATCGTGCTCGAGGCGCCTGTGGCGGAGGTGGATCCGCTCGCGTTCGACGCCACCGTGTCCTTCGGCGACACCAAGCAGCGGACCCTGACCATCGCGAACACCGGGACGTCGGACATGACGTGGCAGGTGCTGGAGCGTGACGGCAGCAGGACCGCGCCCGATCTGCCGCCGGTGCCCAACGTGGTGCGTGAGCCCACCTGGGCGCCTGCGGACCTGCCGGGAGGGATCGCCGCTGTGCTTCCCGCCGCGTTGCCACCGGGCGCGCTGGAGACGGTGATCGACGACCCGGACGACGACTCGCTGGGCAGCATCGAGATCACGGGACTCCGGGGTGGATCGGACAACGCGGAGATGTCGGTGGCCCTGGACTTCTCAACCGACACCCCGATGAACGACGTGACCGGGTTCCTCTACCTCGATACCGACCAGGATCCGGAGACCGGCTACCCGCCGGAGTACCTGTACGGGCTCCCCGGCCAAGACGTTGGACTCGACTTCTTCATCGACCTGTTCGAGGTGGGCCAGGCCGACCCGGTCGTCAACCTGTGGGACCTCAACTTCGAGCTGGTCGCCGTGATCCCGGCGACGGTTCAGGGGCAGACGGTGTCGTTCGCTGTGCCGCTCACCGCGTTCGGGCCGGACGAGGAGGGCGATATCGATATCGCCGGTGTGATCGGCGATCAGCAGGCACCCTTGGACTGGATCCCCGATGAGGGCCACGGCACGATCCGGAGCTTCACCGACGCACCCTGGATGTCGGCCGAGCCGGCGGAGGGCGTGCTCCCCGCGGGCGAGAGCGTCGAGGTGGATGTGGTGCTCGGCAGCGCCGATCTGCCTCCCGGAGACTACGAGGGCTCTTTCTTCGTCCTGGCAGACGCGCCCAAGCAGCGTGCGACGCAGGTCGACGTCGCACTCACGGTGAGGCGGCCGTTCGGCTGGGGGATCGCGAGCGGACGGGTGCGCGACGCCCACTCCGGAGCACCCCTCGCCGGCGCTCACGTCGTGATCGCGACGACGTGGGAGGGCGCTCCCCTGCTCGTGCGAGCCACGACGGATCGGTTCGGTCGATGGTCCGCGCAAGGGCCGAGGGGGACCTGGGGAGCGCACGCCCGCCGCGGCGGCTACGTCGTCGGGCACCGCTCGGTGAGGATCGTGGCCGGGAGCACCCTGGACGAGCAGGGGTTCCGGCTCCACACCGATCAGCCGCACGCCTCGATCAGCACACGTCCGTGGCGTCTGACGCTGCTCCGAGATGACCACGCGAGCCGGTCGCTCGTGCTCGGGAACCTGCAAGGGCACCGCCCACTGACGTTCTCCTTCGGCGAGATCGACCTGCCGGAGGACCCCCGCGGCGGCGGTGGAGGCGGAGGCGGCGGTGGAGGCGGAGAGGAACCCCCCGGCGGGATCGTCCCCCCGACCGGCGCGAACGCCAACGCGCTGACCTCCGAGGGATCGGGGATCGAGTCCCCCGGCATCGGGATCGACCGCGTCGGCGAGGTCCTGGAGAAGTGGGATACCGGGTTGAGCGTCCCCTGGGGGGTGGGCTACCGGACCCCGGGCGTGGTGACGCTTTCGGACGCCGAGGAGGTGTTCGACGCCGAGTTCACCACGGACGGCGAGCGGATCGGTGAGTTCGACACGCCCTGGGCCGACGCATGGCCGGCCGACATGGCATGGGACCCCGAACGGGGGATCATGTGGCAGGTGAACGTCGGCGGCGACAACGGGATCTACGGCATCGACCCGGCCGGCGGCGCCGTCATCGATGTCGTCACCGGTGCCGGCTGGGGTGACACCAGCCAACGCGGGCTCGCCTACGACGCGGCCACCGACACCTTCTACATCGGCGGCTGGAACGAGGGGATCGTCTACCACGTGGCGGGACCGTCATGGCCGGACCCGGGCGCGACGCTGGGCGAGTGCCAGCCGCCGGACTCGAGCATCTCGGGACTGGCCTGGAACCCGGCGTTCCGCGTGCTGTGGATGTCCACGAACTCCCGTTCCGACGACATCCTGCTCATCGACCCCGTCACCTGTGACGTCCAGGGCGGCGTGGCTCACCCAGGACGTGGGCGCTACAAGGGCGCGGGCCTGGAACTCGACGCCGCCGGCAACCTGTGGACCGTCTCGCAACGTTCAGGCACCGCCTACCTCATCGAGTCGGGCTTGCCGACGTTCTCCGACGTGCCGTGGCTGCGGGTCACCCCGAGGAAGGGAGTGCTCGAGCCGGGCGAGCAGCACTCGATCAGGATCGATGTCGACACCACCGGTTTGAAGGCCGGCTCGCACGACGCTCTCGTCGCGGTCGTGACCGACGATCCGGACGTGGGCGTCACGACCATCCCCGTGCACCTGCTCGTCACCAAGTACCAGACGTTCGTGAACGTCGGCGGTGACGGATCCACGTTCCCCGACGGGACCCGCTACGTCGGTGACCGGGCGTACCACCAGGGCTCGTTCGGGTGGACCGGGACCAGCGAGCGTCTGCACTCCGCTCACGCGATCGCCGAGGCGGACCACCAGGGCGTGTACCGCGACGCACGCATGGGGGCGTTCGACTACCGGTTCACAGCGCCGGATGGCTCCTACCGGGTGACGCTCGAGTTCGCCGAACTGCAAGACGTCGGAGAATTCGGACGGATCATGGACATCACGGCCGAAGGGGACCTGGTCGTGAACAACCTCGATCTGGCGGGGACCGTCGGACGGTTCCGTGCCTACGACGTGACCTTCGATGTTCGGTCCCGGGGTGGCGTCCTCAACCTCGGGTTCATCCATGCCCTCGGGCGGCTCCCCATCCTGAACGGCATCCGCGTGACCTGGATCCCGCCGGGGG
>JBKJXU010000270.1:0-13916 GCA_046716145.1 Actinomycetota bacterium | reverse complement strand
CGCCCCGCCCCACGTCGGCTCACAGATCCTGGAGGCCGGTCCCGCGCTCGCGACCCTCGAGGTCTTGGTGAGCGTGGCGCGCGAGGCGGGCTTCGTCCCGAAGGTCCTCGATGTGGGCGGAGGGTTCGGTGTGACCTACGTGGACGAGGATCCCGTCACCCCACAGGTCCTCGCGGCGGCGCTCGCGGGCCGGCTCGAGGTGCTCGCGGGTGATGCCGGATGGCCGCTGCCCGCGCTCGCGGTGGAGCCCGGCCGCTGGCTCGTGGCGAACCCCGCGTGCACCCTCTACACCGTGCTCGCGCGCAAGCGCGCCGGCGGCCGCGACCTCCTCGCCGTGGATGGCGGCATGTCGGACAACCTGCGGCCCATGCTCTATGACGCCGTGCACGCCGTGGCGCTCGCCTCCCGCGGCTCGGGTGCGGCCGAAGAGACGGTCACCGTGGTGGGGCGACACTGCGAGTCCGGCGACGTCTTGGCACGCGACGTTTCCCTGCCCGCGGGCGTGGAGCCCGGTGACCTGATCGCGGTCGCGGCCACCGGTGCCTACAGCTACCCCCTGGCCTCGGCGTACAACCGGTTCGGCCGTCCCGCCGTGGTGGCGGTGCAGGACGCCGAGGTGATCCCGTGGCTGCGTCGAGAGGATGCCGGGGACATGGATCGTCTCGAGGTCGCCCCGCGACGGCTGGAGCCGGAGGCGGCACCGGCCGGCATCGAGGTGCGCCCGGCACGCCCCGCTGATGCCCGCGCGTTCCTGGCGCACTGGTCGGAGATCGTGCAGGAGGGCGGCTCCATCCGTACCGAACGCGTCACCGCGGCACCTGCCCAGGTGCGGCGGCGGTTCAAGCGTTCGTGGGGCCCCGAGGAGGCGAACGTGCTGGCCGTGGCCGGCGCCGACGTGGTGGGGCACATCGGCCTCAGCCGGGAACGGCACCCTGCCACGCGCCATGTCGCCACCTTCGGGATGGCGGTCTCGCCGGGGTTCCGCCGCCGCGGCGTCGGTGAAGCGTTGCTGGCGGCGGGCTTCCGGTGGGCGCGCGAGCAGGGCGTCGCGAAGATCGTCCTGTCCGTGTTCCCCGACAACACGGCCGCGATCGCCCTGTACCGCGGGCTCGGGTTCGTGGAGGAAGGCAGGCTCGCCGGGCACTCGCGGACGTCCTGGGGTCCCCGGGACGAGATACTGATGGCCGCCTGGGTCGATAGGGAGGACCGGTGAGCGAGCACGTCGTTCGGGTAGGGATGCTGGGGTGCGGCACCGTCGGCGCCGCGGCCATCCGGATGCTGCACGAGCATGCGGACGACATCGCGGCGCGCACCGGCGTGCGCATCGAGGTGGTCAAGGCAGCGGTCCGCGACCTGGACCGTGACCGCGACGTCCCGCTCCCACGCGAGGCCTTCACGCTGGATGGCACCGAGATCGTGGACGACCCCGGCATCGACGTGGTGGTGGAGCTCATCGGCGGCATCGAGCCGGCGAAACACCTCCTCCTGCGGGCCATCGCCAACGGCAAGCGCGTCGTGACGGCGAACAAGGAACTGCTGGCCAACGAGGGCCGCGACCTGTTCGACGCCGCCGACGCCGCGGGGCTCGACCTGCTCTTCGAGGCGGCGGTGGCGGGTGGCGCCCCGCTGATCCGCCCGCTGAAGGAATCGCTCGCCGGCGACCGCGTGACGCGCATGCTCGGCATCGTGAACGGCACGACGAACTTCATCCTCACGCAGATGTCGGAGCAGGGGTGGGGTTTCGCCGACGCCCTCGCGGAGGCCCAGCGGTTGGGCTACGCCGAGGCCGATCCCACCGCCGACGTCGAGGGCTTCGACGCGGCCGCGAAGTGCGCCATCCTCGCGTCGATCGCGTTCAACACACGCGTCGTCGCAGGCGACGTCTACCGCGAGGGGATCACCGCCATCACGGCGCAGGATATCGCCGATGCGCACCGGCTCGGATACGTGATCAAGCTCATCGCGATCGCCGAGCTCACCGATGGACAGGTCTCGGCCCAGGTGCATCCCGCCATGATCCCGGCGGCGCATCCGCTGGCGAGCGTCCGCGACGCCTTCAACGCCGTGTTCGTCGAGAGCGAGAAGGCCGGCCAGCTGATGTTCTACGGACGCGGCGCGGGCGGTGACCCCACGGCGACGAGCGTGGTGGGTGACGTCATCCAGGCGGCACGCCACGCCGCGTTCGGTGGGCGAGCGATCGGCTGCACGTGCGTGCTGCAGCGTCCGCTCCGGCCCATGACCGAGACGATGGGCCAGTACTACCTCAACCTGCACGTCCAGGACAGCCCCGGGGTCCTGGCCGAGATCGCGACCCGTTTCGGTGAGCACGCCGTGTCGATCGAGCGCGTCTGGCAGGAGGGCTTCGGCGAAGAGGCCACGCTCGTGTTCATCACCCACCGCGCGCGCGAGGGCGACCTCCAAGACACGTTGCAGCGTCTGCGAACGATGCCGTCGGTTCGCGCGATCACGAGCGTGCTCCGCGTCGAAGGCGAAGAGTGATGGCCGCGCATCAGTGGCGCGGGGTCATCGAGGAGTACCGCGACCGCATGCCGGTCTCCGACGCCACGCCGGTCGTGACGCTCCGCGAGGGCGGCACGCCGCTCGTGCTGTCCGAAGCGCTGTCGGCCGAGACCGGGTGCACGGTCTGGCTGAAGTACGACGGCGCGAACCCGACGGGGTCGTTCAAGGACCGCGGGATGACGCTCGCGATCAGCAAGGCGATCGAGGAGGGATCGCGGGCCGTCGTGTGCGCGTCCACCGGGAACACGAGCGCGAGCGCGGCGGCCTACGCGGCGAAGGCGGGGATCACGTGCGCCGTGCTGGTGCCGAAGGGCAAGGTCGCGCTCGGCAAGATGGCGGCCACGCTCGTCCACGGGGCGCGGGTCCTGGAGGTCCAGGGGAATTTCGATGCGTCACTCGATCTGGCACGCGATCTCGCGGAGCGCTATCCGGTGACCCTGGTGAACAGCCTCAACCCGTTCCGCCTGCAGGGTCAGAAGTCGTGCGCGTTCGAGATCGTGGATGCCCTCGGTCGCGCACCCGACGTCCACTGTCTCCCGGTCGGCAACGCGGGCAACATCGCGAGCCACTGGTTGGGGTACTCCGAATACCTGGCCGACGGCGTGATCCACGAGCCACCCCGCCTGTTCGGGTTCCAGGCGGCGGGCGCGGCTCCGCTGGTCCTGGGGGAGCCCGTGAAGGATCCGCAGACGATCGCCACCGCCATCAGGATCGGCAACCCCGCCTCGTGGGACCTGGCTGTCGAGGCCGCCCGTGGTTCCGAGGGCGGCATCTGGTCGGTCACGGACCGGCAGATCCTCGCGGCGTACCGGCGTGTCGCGCGCGAGGGCTTGTTCGTGGAACCAGCGAGCGCCGCCAGCGTCGCGGGCCTGCTCCAGGCCTCGGCGGAGGGCCGGCTCCCGGCGGGCGGAACCGTCGTCTGCATCCTCACGGGCCACGGTCTGAAGGACCCGGAGTGGGCGATCGCCGGCGCAGCGCAACCGACCTCGGTGCCACCGGATGCCGCCGTGGTCGCGGCCGAACTCGGACTGGACGACCGGTAGGCCCCGTCCGGGGTCCGCGGTAGGCTCGCGCCCCGATGCGTGTCACCGTCACCGTCCCGGCCACCTCTGCCAACCTGGGGCCAGGCTTCGACGTGTTCGGCCTGGCGCTCGACCTCTGCAACGAGGTCACCGTGGACACCGAAGCGGCGCCGGGCGTGACCTGGGAAGGGGAGGGGTCCGACGAACTTCCCACCGACGGCTCGGACATGGTCTGCACGACGGTCGCGAAGATCGCGAACCAGATGGGGGTCCAGCCGCCGGCGTTCGCGCTGCACGGGGTGCACGCCATCCCGCTCGAACGCGGGCTCGGGTCCTCTTCGGCGGCCACGGTCGCAGGCGTCCTCGGTGCCTCGTTGCTGCTGGGGCTCGGGTGGGAGCGCGATCCGTGGTCGGTGTTCGCCGCCGCGGCCGAGATCGAGGGACACCCGGACAACGCCGCACCCGCGGTGTTCGGAGGGTTCACGATCGCCACCCCGGACGGGTTCGTTCGGCGGCTCGACCCACATGCCGGGATCCGGCCCGCGGTGATCGTGCCTCCGTCGAGGGTCGCGACGGCGCAGGCCCGAGCCGCGCTCCCTGCCGAGATCTCCAGGGCCGACGCCGTCGCCAACATCGCCTACGCGGCGCTGGCCGTCGAGGCGTTCGCATCCGATCCCGGACTCCTCGCGCGCGCTCTGCAGGATCGACTTCACCAGGACGTGCGCGTCGCGCTTGCCGGCGTCGAGGACATCGTCGACGCGCTGGAAGGCGCCGGCATCCCGTGGTGCGTCTCCGGAGCGGGGCCATCGCTCCTGGCGTTCGAGCATGAGGGTGCCCCGCCCGTCACACCCGCGCTGCTCGGTGTGAGCGACGCGTGGCACATCATCCGCCCGGGGGTCCGCGCCGTTGGGTTCGAGGTGAACCTGCTCGATGGGTGAGCTCGAGAAGAAGGCGGCGCTCATCACGGGTGGTACCACCGGGTTGGGCCTGGCGATCGCACGCCGTTTCGTGCAGGAAGGTGCGCGCGTCATGATCACGGGCCGCGACGAGACGCTCGGCGCGGCCGCGGATGCGGCGCTCGGAACGCCCGCCTTCGTCCGTGCCGACGCTGCCGATCCGGCGCAGGTGCGAGCGAGCGTCGACGAGACGATCGCACGTTTGGGCCGTCTCGACGTCTTGGTGAACAACGCCGGTGTGGGCGCGGTGGCCGGTGCCCTCGACACGCCGCTCGCGACCTACGACGCGATCATGGACGTCAACGTGCGGGGAGCCTTCGTCTACGCCCAGACGTGTTTCGCGCATCTGGAGGCCACCGGCGGCTGCATGCTCCACGTGTCGTCCGACGCGGGCGTGGCCGGTGAGGAAGAGATCGCGATCTACTCGGTGTCGAAGGCTGCGCTGATCATGTTGTCGAACATGCTGGCCGTCGAGGGCGGGCGCAGGGGTGTCCGCTCCAACGCCATCTGCCCGGGCGATACGGAGCCGGGGATGCGGCACATGGCGGTGCCCGGGCAGGAGGAACGGCCCGACGACGTATCCGCATGGCCGGTGCCCCCGCTCGGACGCCTCGGTCGCGCCGGCGACGTGGCCGAGGCCGCGGTCTGGCTCGCGAGTGAGCGGGCCTCGTTCGTGAACGGTGTCGCGCTCCTCGTGGACGGGGGGATGCGCGCCGGCATCCGAACGGCCACCTTCCCCGACGGCAGCCGTCGGTGAGCGAGCCCACGCCGCGGCGCACGCTGGCGCTCATCGACGGCGAGCACCATCCGAGCGTCATCCGTGACGCCATCGACGAGGCGCGTGCCGCTGGGTACGCGGTGGCCGCCGCGGTGCTGGTGGGCGGTACCGAGAAGCTCGCGACGGGCGAACCCCCGGATCTGGGCGTGCCCGTGCTCCAGCCGGGCGGACGGCCTCCCGAGGCGCTCGCCCACGCGCTGGAGGTGATCCGCCCGGAGGTTGTCCTGGATCTCTCGGACGAGCCGGTGCTCACGCCTGGCCTGCGGATGGCGTGTGCGGCGGAGGCGCTGGCTCGCGATATCGCGTACGAAGCGCCCGGTGCGCGGTTCTCGCCTCCGCCTCGCGTCGCCCCGCCGGAGGGCCTGGCGTGTCTCACCATCGCGGGCGTCGGCAAACGGATCGGGAAGACGGCCGTGACGGGAGAGGCTGCGCGACGTGCCGCCGCGCGTGACCTCGGTCCGGTGGTCGTGGCGATGGGGCGCGGCGGCCCGGCGAAGCCCGAGGTGGCCGACCCCGCCGCCCTCACCATCGCGTCGCTCCGAGCCCTGGCCGAGGCGGGCCGCCATGCCGCCTCCGACCATCTGGAAACGGCGTTGGCGACGGGCGTCACGGCGATCGGGGCGCGGCGTGCCGGCGGTGGTCCCGCCGGCGAACCGTTCACGTCCACGGTCGTCGAAGCGTTGCACCTGGCGGTCGCGACCGGGGCCCGTCTCGCGATCCTCGATGGCAGCGGGGCGGCGGCGCCTCCCGTCCGGGCGCATGCTGAGCTCCTGGTCGTGCCTGCGGCGCACCCGCTCCGGCGCTTCGAGGAGACCCTCGACAGGGCTAGGCTCTTGCGTGCCGATACCGGCGTTGTTACCCTGGGTGACGGCCCGGCTCCTGGGTCCGGTGGTCTTCTTCCCCTCCTTCATCATCTCCGCGACATGTTGGGCGAGGCGAGCGTCGTGACGACGCGCATCGAGCCCGAGGCGTTGGGGGACGTGAGGGGACGAGACGCCTTCTTCCTCACGACCGCGCACCCGGACGCGGCAGCCCGCCAGGCGGCGATGCTGGCCGAGACAGCCGGATGCAGGGTCGTCGGGTGGAGCGCCATGCTGGCCGATCGTGCCGGACTGGTGAGGGATCTGGAGGCGGCGCCCGGCTACGACGTGCTCCTGACCGAGTTGAAGGCGGCCGCGATCGATACCGCGGCGCGGCTCGCCGAGACCCGGGGGGCGGACGTGGTCGTCGTGGTGAACCGGCTGCGGGACGTCGACGGCGACCTCGAGGGCCTCTTGGACCTCGCCATCGACCTCGCCCGTGACCGGGCAGACCACCCATGAGCCAACCACAGACCAAGCGAACGATCACGATCTCCGACGGTGCCGCTGGCCTGCCGTTCTCCAAGGGGCTGCTTTCCTCCGGGGTGATGGTCACCGGCATGCCGCACTTCCGGGCGTTCGCGGTCGCCGAAGAGGTCGAGCGCCGCCTCACGCAGGACGAGCTCGTCTCCCTCACCTCGGCCGAGCTCGCCGAGCGCACGCTGGAGGCGATCCGGACCACGGCGGGCGAGACCTACGCGCTCAACTACGTCCGCTGGCGCGAGGTCCAGTCGCTCGGGCTGCCGCTCGTCATCCTCATCGGTGGGGCCACCGGCGTCGGGAAATCGACGATCGCCACGCAACTCGCCGCACGGATGGACATCGTCCGGGTGATCGCGACCGACGCCATCCGTGAGGTCATGCGCGCGGTCGTCCCCGAGGAGTCCATGCCCACCCTCCACGTGTCCTCCTTCGAACTGGACCGGGGCCCGCGGGCCGACGCTCAAGATCCGCTCCTTGCCGGGTTCCGCGAGCAGGCTGCGACCGTCGGGATCGGGATCCGCGCCCTCGTCGAGCGCGCCGCCACCGAAGGGACGTCCATGGTGGTCGAGGGGGTCCACGTGGTCCCCGGATCCTTCGATGCGGATGCCGAGCATCTGCGGGTCCTCGCGGTACCCTTCGTGCTGGGCGTCGAGGACGAAGCCCGGCATCGCTCGCATCTGAGCGCTCGCGGCACCGCCACCTCATCGCGCCCTGCGTCCCGGTACGTCGAACGGATCGACGGCATCCGCAGGCTCCAAGGTTTCGTGCAGGAGCAGGCCCTCGCCCACGGCGTCCCGGTGATCGCGAACCACGGTTTCGACCAGACCATCGCCGACGTCGTCGACCTGGTGATGGAACGGGCGATCGAGCGCGCGACCGATCTGCGAGCTCGCGAAGCCCAAGGAGAGGATGGATCACATGAAGTTGTTCCTTGACACCGCGAGCATCGATGAGATCAGGACGGTGGCCGGGTGGGGCGTGCTGGGCGGCGTCACGACCAACCCCTCCCTCGTGGCCCGCGAAGGTGATGACCCTGACGCGGTGTGGAAGACGATCTTGGCCGAGGTCCAGGGCGACGTATCGCTCGAGGTCACCGCGCTGGGCGTGGATGCCATGGAGGCCCAAGGCAGGGCCCTGGCCGAGATGGGCCCGAACGCGGTGGTGAAGCTGCCGATGACGACCGACGGCTTGGCCGCCGCCTCGCGGCTGGGCAGCGACGGTATCCGGGTCAACGTGACCTTGGTGTTCTCTGCGGCGCAGGCGATCCTGGCAGCGGAGGTCGGCGCGTACTGCGTGTCCCCGTTCCTCGGGAGGCTCGATGACGCCGGGTCGGACGGCATGGGGGTGCTACGGAGCATCTGCGACCTCTATGCTGTGCAGGGCTATCAGAGCAAGGTCCTGGCAGCCTCGCTCCGCCACCCGATGCACATCGTCGAGGCGGCTCTCGCCGGCGCAGACATCGCCACCATGCCGTTCGAGGTCTTCAGCAAACTCGTGAAGCACCCGCTGACCGACATCGGATTGGAACGGTTCCAGCAGGACTGGGACTCGCTCCAAGACCAACTCGGTCGGCGCGACACCGGGAAGGAAGGCTAGTTCCAGATGGAGACCACGATGGACCGCTCGGTCCTCGCGTCCAAGCTCTTGCCTGAGTTGCAGCAGATCGCCCACACGCTCGGCGTCGAGGGCGGACAGAAGTTGCGGAAGGCCAGCCTCATCGAGGCCATCGTCGCCGCCGGCAACGGCAACGGGGCGAGCGAGGCCACCTCGATGGGGTCCGCGCCGCCCGCGGCCACGGAGGTCGCGAAGAGCCAACCGACGCCTTCGACCCAGGCCGGTGAAGGTGGAAGCGGCAGAGACCCTGGAGACCGTGATCAGCGCGATCGCGGCGACAGGGGTGGGGACGGCGGCCGTGACCGCGGCGGTCGCGGTGGTGACGGTAACCGTGATCGCGGCGACAACCGCGGCGAGAGCGGCGGGGCAGGGAACCGTGCGGGCGGAGAGAACCGTGGTGGTGGAGAGAACCGCGACGGGGGCGAGAACCGCGACGGGGGCGAGAACCGCGACGGGGGCGAGAACCGCGACGCCCGCCGCCGCCCGACGCGCGATGACCGTCGCCGCCAGCGCGAAGAGCGGCGTGTGCGAGAAGAGGCCGACCGCCTCGAAGAGATGAAGACGGCGCCGAGTCAGACCGGCATCCTCGATGTCCTCCCCGACGGCTACGGGTTCCTTCGCTCCTCCGGGTACCTCCCGGCGACCGGGGACGTCTACGTCTCGTTGTCGTACGTGCGCAAGTACTCGCTCCGCAAGGGCGACACCGTGACGGGCAAGGTTCGGGAGGCTCGCAACAACGAGAAATACCCGGCGATGCTGCTCGTGGAGTCGGTGAACGGGATGGACCCGGAGTTGTCCGCCGGGCGTCCGGTCTTCGACAAGCTCACGCCGCTGTTCCCCAACGAGCGATTCCGGCTGGAGAACGGACCGCTTTCCATCGCGGAGCGGATCGTGGACATGGTTGCCCCCATCGGCAAAGGCCAGCGAGGCATGGTGGTCTCGCCGCCCAAGGCCGGGAAGACCACGATCTTGAAGCAGATCGCGAACGGGATCATCAACTCGAGCCCCGACACGCACGTGATCGTGCTGCTCGTGGACGAGCGTCCCGAAGAGGTCACGGACTGGCAGCGCACCGTCCAGGCGGCAGAGGTCGTCTACTCGACGTTCGACAAGCCGACCGACCAACACATCCAGGTCACCGAGCTGGTGCTCGAGCGCGCGAAGCGCCTCGCCGAGATGGGCCAGGACGTCGCGATCATCCTCGACTCGATGACCCGGCTCACGCGGGCCTACAACCTGGCGATGCCGGCCTCCGGCAAGATCCTCACCGGAGGGATCGACGCCAGCGCGCTCTATCCACCCAGGCGTTTCTTCGGCGCGGCCCGCAACATCGAGGAGGGCGGCTCGGTCACCATCATCGCCTCTGCGCTCGTCGAGACCGGCTCGCGTATGGACGAGGGCATCTTCGAGGAGTTCAAGGGCACGGGGAACATGGAGCTTCGTCTCGACCGCCAACTCGCGGAGAAGCGGTTGTTCCCGGCCATCAACGTGGATGCTTCGGGCACCCGCAAGGAAGAGCTCTTGATGCCGCCGGAGGAGCTCGCGCTCGTCATCCGGCTGCGGCGGGTCCTGCACGCCTTGGACTCGGGTGCCGCGCTCGAGCTGCTCGTAGACAAGCTGCGTGCCACGAAGTCCAACGAGCTGTTCCTGAAGGACATCGCGAAGGCCCCGACCGGCAACTGAGGGGATAGCCGCCGGTTGGAACGGACGGGTAGGCTGTCCGCCGGCCAAGGAGACACGACCATGAAGCAAGGTATCCACCCCGAGTACCAGCTCACGAACGTGCATTGCTCGTGCGGCAACACCTTCGTGACCCGGTCCACGGTGAGCGAGATCCGCGCCGAGCTGTGCTCGAACTGCCACCCCTTCTACACGGGCAAGCAGAAGCTCGTGGATACCGGCGGTCGGGTCGAGCGCTTCCAGCGCCGGTACGCGAAGACGCAGGCCGCGCAGGAAGCCGCGAAGCGCTGAGCGGATCCGACCCCGCCAAGGCGACCCACCTCTACGGCGGCCAGGCGGTCGTCGAGGGCGTGATGATGCGCGGCGCCGATCACTGGGCCGTCGCGGTGCGCACGCCCGGAGGCGAGGTCTATGTCGAGTCGCATGAGATCGACTCCGTCGCCAAGCGTCATCCGATCTTCCGCAAGCCCCTCCTCCGCGGCATCATCGTCCTCGGCCAGTCGATGGCGATCGGGGTCCGGGCGCTCATGGTGGCGTCCAAGCACTCCATGGAGGAAGACGAGCAGCTGACCTCGAAGCAACTCGGGGTCTCGCTCACGATCGCGATGGTCGTGTTCATCGGCGTCTTCATCCTTGGTCCGACCACGCTGTTCGCGTGGCTGGAGCGCAAGGTCGACGCGGACGGCGTGCTCGTCAACGCAGGCGAAGGCGTCTTCCGCGTCATGTTGTTCGTGGCCTATCTCTGGGCTATCGGCCGATCGAAGGACATCCGCCGCGTGTTCGAGTATCACGGGGCCGAGCACAAGACGATCGCTGCGTTCGAGCACGGCGAGGATCTGGTCGCGGAGCGGATCGACACCTACCCGAAGGAGCACGTGCGTTGCGGCACGAACTTCTTGATCATCGTGATGGTCGTCACGATCTTCGTCTTCGCGCTGTTCGGCACCCCCGGCCTCGCGTGGCGGCTCGGCTCGCGGGTGATCGCGATCCCGGCGATAGCGGCCATCGCCTACGAGGCCCTCCGCTTGGGCGCGCGGTTCCCCGACTCCGTGCTGATGCGGGCCCTCATGGCTCCCGGGATCTGGCTGCAGAAGATCACGACCAGGCAGCCCGATGGCGGGCAGATCGAAGTCGCCGTCACGTCGTTCCAAGAGGTCCTGCGGCGGGAAGCCGCCGCACCGCCCGCCGCATGAGGTACTTGCATCTTCGGGCCGGCTGGCCGACGATCGTAGCCTGACTCTGGCTCCCGATAAGGAGGACACCCGTGACCACCAGCGACCTCGACCTGCCGATCGTCCCGAGCGCCGACCAGATCCGACGTCGCGAGTTCGCCACCATCCGAAGGGGCTATGACCCCGATCAGGTGAAGGACTACCTGCACCAGATCGCCGACCAGGTGGGTCTGATGGAGCGCGAGCTCCGGACGCGCAAGGGTCCTGCAACCCGCGCCCTGTCACCCGGCGAGTCGCTCGCCGCGCAGGTGGAAGCCGAACAGACCCGGTCCCCGGCGCCCTTCGGCGATCCCTACGCGGAGCTCGGCAAGCGCTTCGCCACGGTGATCGAGCAGGCCGATCGTGAGGCGTCCAAGGTGCTCACCGAGGCCAACGAGGAAGCCACGCGCGTCCTGGACGAGGCACGCGGTGACGCCGACCGGATCCGTGTCGATGCCCAGGCGCGGGCGGAGGAGGCCCGCCAGGAGGCCTCGGATGCCCTGGTGCGCGCACGCGAAGAGGCCGACCGGATCATCGGCGGGCTCTCGGGCAAGCGCGAGGCCCTGGTCACCCAGATGCAGGACATGCAGGCGCGGCTGCTCGGCGTGGCGAAGGATCTCGAAACCGCCGTCGCCGATCGCGACGAGACCATCGATCGCGCGGTGGCCAGACGTTCGGAGCCACAGGCCCAGCCGGCGAAGGGGTCCAGCGAACCCGTGGACCCTCGGTACGAAGACCTCTGGGTCTCGGAGGAAGGGTCCGTCGACATCCCGGATCTGGCGCCGATCGATCTCGACTTCGACGACGACAGCCGCAAAGACTGAGGCTCCCCACGCCGAGTCCCACGGACTAGCGACCTGGGAACATCGGTCGCATGGCGGAGGTGATCGAGGCACGGCTGGAGGAGATCGCGGCGCGCCACGCGCAGGTGCAGGCCGAGATGTCCACGCCGCAGGCGGCGACCGACCCCGAGCAGCTCCGAGATCTCGGGAAGGCCTTCGCCGAGCTCGATGAGATCGTGAAGCCGTTCCGCGCCTACCAGGAGGCGATGCGGCAAGCGGCGGAAGCCCGCGAACTCGCCTCCACCGAAGCGGACACGGACATGGCTGCCTATCTCACCGCGGAGGCCGAGCAGGCAGAGACCCGTGCCGCCGGACTCCGCGCTCGCCTCGAGCAGCTCCTCGTCCCGAAGGACCCGAACGAGGGCAAGGATCTCATCGTCGAGATCCGTGCGGGGGCCGGTGGGCAGGAGGCTGCACTGTGGGCTGGGGATCTCTTCGAGATGTACCGGCGCCTGGCCGAGCGCCGGCGCTGGAAGACCGACGTCATCGCCTCCTCACCGAGCGACCTCGGCGGCTACAAGGAGGTGTCGCTCGAGGTCCGGGGCAAGGATGCGTTCGGGCGGCTCAAGTACGAGGCCGGCGTGCACCGCGTGCAGCGGGTGCCGGTGACCGAGTCGCAGGGCCGCATCCACACGTCCACCGCGACGGTGGCCGTGCTCCCCGAAGCAGAAGAGGTCGAGGTCGAGATCAGACCCGAGGACCTCCAGATCGATGTCTACCGCTCGAGCGGGCCCGGCGGTCAGTCGGTGAACACGACGGACTCGGCCGTGCGGATCGTGCACAAGCCGACGGGGATCAAGGTCGAGATGCAGGAGGAGCGTTCCCAGCTGCAGAATCGCGAGAAGGCGATGCGCTACCTGCGAGCGCGTCTGTACCAGGCGGCTTTGGACGAGGCGCAGGCGAAGGAATCGGCCGAGCGGCGCGCGCAGCTGGGGACCGGGGAGCGCTCGGAGAAGATCCGGACCTACAACTTCCCGGAGGGCCGCGTCACCGACCACAGGATCAAGCACACCTCCCACCAGCTGCACGACGTGCTCGCCGGCGGCGAGGAGCTCGACGCGTTCGCCGAAAACCTCCGATCGGCGGCGCGGGCCGCGCAGCTGGCGGTCGAGGAGGACTGACCCGCGTGCGTCCCAGCGAGGTCGTCCGCCGGGGTGCGGAGTACCTCTCGCACCATGGCGTGCACGGTCCCGAGACCGACGCCGAGGCGTTGATGCTCGCCGTGCTCGGGGTCGACCGGGCCGGTCTCCTCGCCCGCGACCGGGGGTTGGACACCGCCGAGGCCAAACGCTACGGTCGCGCACTCTGCCGCCGCTGCACCGGCACGCCGCTGCAGCACCTCACGGGCGAGCAGGGGTTCCGCAGGCTGGTCGTGAAGGTCCGCCCGGGCGTGTTCGTCCCGCGGCCCGAGACCGAGATCCTCGTCGACGAGGCGCTGGCCCGGCTCGCCCGCCAGGCCGCGCCCGTGGTGGCCGACGTCTGCACGGGGACCGGGGCGATCGCCCTCGCCATCGCGCTGGAGCATCCGGGCGCGCGGGTGATCGCGGCCGACCTTTCCCCCGAGGCCGTGGCGCTCGCCCGTGAGAACGCGTCGGCGCTCGGCCTTCCCGTGCAGGTCCGCGAGACCGACCTGCTGGACGCGGTGGAGGGCCCGCTCGACCTGGTGACGTGCAACCCGCCCTACGTGCCGGAGGACGCGCGCGAGGACCTGCCGCCCGAGGTCCTGGCCGACCCCGCGCTCGCCGTGTTCGGGGGGCCGGAGATCTACGAACGGCTCTTCGCCCAGGCCTTTGAACGCCTGCGTCCGGGCGGCAGCATCGTCGTCGAGATCGAGGAGACCACGGCCCCGGTGATCGTGGCGCTCGCGCAGGCCGCCGGGTTCATAGACCCGCTCGTGCGCCACGAACTCACGGGGCGCGCCCGCGTGGTCGCCCCCCCGGCGCCCAGCAC
>JBKJXU010000269.1:0-7577 GCA_046716145.1 Actinomycetota bacterium | reverse complement strand
GATCCTCATCTACGTCGGCGCCATCGTGATCTTGTTCCTTTTCGGGCTGATGCTCACCAAGGCCCCGATCGGGCGCGACTCGCTGGACGGCAAGAACCGCGTCGTCGGTGCGGTGGTGGCCGTGCTCGTGTTCGCCGGGCTCGTGGGTCTGGTCCAGGCCGCGTTCCCGTTCGACGGCGCCCCCGCGCTGCCGGCCGCCGGCTCCTCCTTGGACATCGGTACCGCGATGTTCACCGACTACGTCCTGCCGTTCGAGGCGGTGTCGTTCGTGCTCCTGGCTGCGCTCATCGGTGCCATCGTGCTGGCGCGCAAGGACGAGGGCGACCCTCGGTGATCCGGCTCCCACTCGTGCTCACGTTCTCCGCGCTGCTGTTCAGCGCGGGCATCTACGGCGTGCTGGCCCGACGCAACGCCGTCATGATCTTGATGGCCATCGAACTCATGCTCAACGCCGTGAACGTGAACCTGGTGGCGTTCTCGGCGCAGTTGCAGGACGTCACGGGGCAGATGTTCGCGCTGTTCGTCATCGCGGTCGCTGCCGCCGAGGTCGGGATCGGGCTCGCCCTCGTCATCTTGCTGTTCCGCAACCGGGCGTCGATCAACGTGGACGAGGTGAGCCTCCTCAAGTGGTAGGCCTGCTCGGGTTCGTGGCTGCCGAAGGCGGCGAGACCGCCGAACAGGCCGCCGTCGCCGCGAACTGGTTCGCCGAGCACGTGTGGCTCATCCCGCTGCTGCCGTTCGCCTCCGGTGTGCTCACCCTGTTCCTGGGGAAGCGGACCCCCGGCAAGGGGACCGTCTACGGCATCCTCGCGGTGTTCGCGTCGTTCGTGCTCTCCCTCGGCGTCTTGTGGTCCTTCGCCCAAGGCGGCGCCGACGTGGAGCAGACCATCGACTGGTTCAGCATCGGCGGGCTGCACCTGGAGCTGGGGGTCCTGGTCGATGGGCTCACGGCGGCGATGCTCGTCGTCGTCACGAGCGTCTCGCTGATGGTGCAGATCTACTCGTTGGGCTACATGCACGGCGATATCCGCTACACCTGGTTCTACGTGGTGCTGTCGCTGTTCACCGGCGCCATGCTCGTCGTCGTCGTCTCCTCCAACGTTCTGCAGCTGCTGGTGGGCTGGGAGATCATGGGCGTGTGTTCCTACCTGCTGATCGGGCACTGGTTCGAGGAGCAGCCCAACTCCAACGCGGCGATCAAGGCCTTCCTCACGACCCGGATCGGCGACGTCCCGATGATGTTCGGGTTCTTCGCCCTGATCGCGGCGACCGGCTTCACGACGACGAACATCGGCGAGACCACGCACGCGATCGCCGAGGGAGGCGTGAGCACCGCGTTCGTCGCCGGCGCGGCGCTCCTGCTGTTCGGCGGCGCCATCGGCAAATCAGCGCAGTTCCCGCTGCACGTGTGGCTGCCCGACGCCATGGCGGGACCGACGCCCGTGAGCGCGTTGATCCACGCCGCCACGATGGTCGCGGCTGGCATCTACCTGGTCGGCAGGCTGTTCGAGGTCTTCGTGGTGGCCGATCCGGTCGTCCTGCAGATCGTGGCCGTCGTGGCCGCCATCACCATGCTGGGAGCGGCGCTCCTGGCCATCGTGCAGGACGACATCAAGCGCGTGCTCGCGTACTCGACGCTGTCGCAGCTGGCCTACATGGTCGCGGGTCTCGGGATGGGGGAGGCCGGCTACACGGCGGGCTTCTTCCACCTGTTCACGCACGCCTTCTTCAAGGCGCTGCTGTTCCTGGGCGCCGGGTCGGTGATCCACGCGGTGCACTCCAACAACATGAGCGACATGGGCGGTCTCAAGAAGTCGATGCCGGTCACCTTCTGGACCATGCTGATCGGGTCGCTCGCGCTCGCGGGGATCTTCCCGCTCGCGGGGTTCTGGTCGAAGGACGAGTTGCTCGTCGTTGCCCAGGAGACCGGGACGACGTGGCTGCTCGTGATGTTCCTCGTCACCGCGGGGCTGACGGCCTTCTACACCACGCGGATGGTCCTGCGCACGTTCTTCGGGACCTACGAGGGTGCCGCTCATCCGCACGAGTCGCCTCGCTCGATGACGGCGCCGCTCGTCCTGCTGGCCGCGGCCACCGTCGGCGTGGGGTTCCTGGGCGCACCGCAGCTCGGTGCGGTGTTCGGCGATTGGGTCCACTTCGGGGAGCACCATGAGGCCGAGTTCAACGCGGTCCTGGCGCTCGCGGGAACCGCCGTGGCGCTCGTGGGGATCGCGATCGGGCTCACGCTGTACCGGACCCGTCGAGCGACCGACCCGATGGAGAAGACGCTCGGGCCCCTCTGGGGTGTCCTGCAGCACCGGTACTACATCGACGACTTCTACATGGCTACCGTGGTCCGCCCGGTCCGCGACCGTGTGAGCGCGGGCGTCTACTGGACGAACCAGCATCTGCTGGACGGCGCCGTGAACGGGGCCGCCGCGCTCGCCCGCGTGTCCGCGCGCATGGTCATGTGGTTCGACCGGACGCTGATCGACGGCGCGGTGAACGGCGCCGCGAACATCACCGGTGAGACCGGTGGCCTTCTGAAGTACCTGCAATCCGGCAACGTGCAGTGGTACGCGATCGGCCTGGTGGCCGGCGTGATCGTCCTGACCGCCTTCTTCATCCGCCTGTAAGGAGCGAGGGAACCGATGACCTGGGAGAACTCCGCGATCACCATCACGACGCTGCTGCCGCTCGCCGGCGCCATCGTCATCGTGCTGGTGCCGAAGGACCGTGACCGGCTCGTTCGGGGCCTCGGGATCGTCATCACCGGCGCCGCGCTCGTCCTGGCCGCCGCGATCGCGCTGGGATTCGACTACGGAGCGGGCGGCCTCCAATATGAGCTGGATACGACCTGGATCGACGCCATCGGTGCACGCTTCCACGTGGGGATCGACGGGTTGTCGATGCCGCTGTACCTGCTGACGTACCTGCTCACGTTCCTGTGCGCGATCTACACCTGGCGCTACGTCCCCTCACCCGGACGCACGAAGGCGTTCGTGGCGTTGATGCTCCTGCTCGAGACCGGGATGGCCGGTTCGTTCATCGCGTTCGATCTGATCTTGTTCTTCGTCTTCTGGGAATTGGTCCTGGTCCCCATGTACTTCCTGATCGCCATCTGGGGCTCGGCCAACCGGGAGTACGCGTCCATCAAGTTCTTCCTGTTCACGTTGTTCGGCTCGATCTTCATGCTGCTGGGCTTCCTGGCCATCTACTTCACCTCCGACGTCGACGGCGCCCACACGTTCGACATGCTGAAGTTGCAGGGGTTCGCCCAAGGCGGTGGGTTCTCGCACACGTTCCAGCTGATCGCGTTCGGAGCGATCGCGCTGGGTCTCGCGGTCAAGGTCCCGATGTGGCCGGTGCACACGTGGCTGCCCGATGCCCACACGGAGGCGCCGACCGTCGGTTCGGTGCTGCTCGCCGGGGTCATGCTGAAGATGGGCACCTACGGGTTCCTCCGGATCGCGATCCCGCTCCTGCCGGAGGCGGCCCGGGTGTACGCGCCGTGGATCGGGCTGCTGGCCGCCATCGCCATCGTCTACGCGGCGCTCGCCTGCTTGGCCCAGAAGGACCTGAAGCGGTTGATCGCGTTCTCCTCGGTCGGGCACATGGGGTTCGTGATGCTGGGGATCGCGACGATGACCGAGATCGGGTTCCAGGCGGCGGTCTTCGGGATGGTGGCCCACGGCGTCATCACCGGGATGCTCTTCTTCTGCGTCGGGTCGATCTACGACCGCTACCACACACGCGAGATCGCCACGATCGGCGGTGGGATGTCGCAGTCGATGCCGAAGATGGCGGGGATCTTCTCGTTCGTGGCGATCGCCTCGCTGGGACTGCCGGGTCTCGCCGGCTTCTGGGGCGAGGTCATGTCGCTGCTCTCGGCCTTCAACCCGAACGCCGCGCTCGGCCTCGATGTCGGCACGTACCGCGTCTTCATGGTCATGGGCGGGGTCGGCACGGTACTCACGGCCGGGTACTTCCTGTGGATGCTGCAGCGCGTCAACATGGGCACGCTCCCGGAACGGTGGAAGGAGTCCGGGTTCTCCGACATCCTCGCCGTGGAGTGGGTGTCCTGGGCACCGCTGCTCGCCCTCACGCTCGTGCTAGGTCTGTATCCGCGTCTGGTGTTCGGCATGACGAACGAGGCCGTGCGAAGCCTGACCGGGTTGTTCGGGGGCTGAGCGGGTGGGAAGCGTCGACTACCACGCGATCCTCCCGGTCCTGATCCTGGCTGGGACCGTGATGGTGGTGCTCGTCGCGGACTCGTTCCTGCCGCGCAAGGCGTCGTGGGCGGGCATGCCCCTGGCGATGCTCGGCGTGGTGGCGGCGCTGGTGGCCACGTTGACCCTGATCGGTGAGGAGCGCTCCACGTTCGGCGGGCACTACGTCGTGGACGCGTTCACGCTCGTCTTCCAGGTGTTGTTCCTGGGGGTCGCCGTGGTCGTGCTCGCCGTCTCGCTCCGCTACTTCCGTGAAGGTGGCTTCTACCAGGGCGAGTACTACTTCTTGTTGCTCACGGCCTTCCTCGGCTGTGTGCTGATGCCCGCATCGCGCGACCTGCTGATGTTGTTCATCTCGCTGGAACTGGTCTCCGCACCGGGGTTCCTCATGGCCGCGTTCCGCAAAGGCGACATCAAGGGGAACGAGGGAGGCCTCAAGTTCTTCATCATCGGGGTGCTCTCGACCGCGGTGATGCTGTACGGCATGTCCATCATCATCGGGCTGACGGGAGCCACGCGGCTCGACGAGGTCGCCACGGGGCTCGCCGGGCTCTCGGGAGCCCAGCGCACCTTCGCTGACGCCTCGATCTTGTTCGTTGTCGTGGGTTTCGCCTTCAAGGTGAGCGCGGTGCCGTTCCATTTCTGGGCGCCGGATACGTATGAAGGGGCGCCGGTCCCCGTCGCCGCGTTCCTGGGGGTCGCCTCCAAGGCGGCCGGGTTCGCCGGGCTCCTGCAGTTGATGTTCGTCGCCTTCATCGGCGAGCACGAGTACTGGGTGCCTTTGTTCGCGGTGCTCTCGGTCCTCACCATGACGCTCGGCAACCTGGTGGCGCTGCAGCAGAAACAGGTGGTGCGGCTGCTCGCGTACTCGGGGATCGCGCAGGCGGGCTACATGCTGCTGCCGTTCGCGCTGGTCTCGGCCGACACGGGGGTGAACGCTGCGGCGTTCTCGGCCGCGGTTGCTTACATCGTGATCTACGCGGTCATGAACCTCGGCGCGTTCGCGGTGACCACGGCCGTCGCCCGGCGGCATCCGCGCTTGTTGGTCTCGGATTTCGCGGGGCTCGCCCGGGTGGCGCCCGTGCTCGGTGTGGGGATGATCGCGTGCATGGTGTCCCTGGCAGGTGTGCCGCCGACGGGTGGCTTCTGGGGCAAGCTCCTCATCTTCCAGGCGGCGATCGAACGCGGCGACCTCGGTACGTGGCTCGCATCGATCATGGTGATCAACTCGGTGATCAGCATCGGGTACTACTTCGCCATCCTGCGCGTCATCCCGCAGGAAACGGCCGACACCGAACCGATGGACGTGTCGTGGCTGGTGACGGTCGTGGTAGCTCTCGCGATCGTCGGGCTCGGCGTGATCTTCATCTTGCCGAACGCTGTGGCGCACCTGGGCGACGTCGCGGTGCTCGGCACCGGCGCCTGAGGCGAATGTCGATCGCCTGAGCGGACCATGGCTTCTGATCGTGAGTGGTCCTGGCCCTACGACCGAAGCTATCGGATGGAGGGTTCGGTCCCAAGCTCATCCGTGAGAGACTCGTAGGTGAAGAGATCACAGAGTCATCCCTGACGTGCAACCTATCCGAGGAGGCTGAGATGCAACGAGGGATCGGTACGAGCGCGATGGCGTTCGGTACGGTGCTTGGCGTGGTGGGTGCCATCATGCGTTACGCCGTCGAGGTGGACACAGACGGCTTCAACATCCACACGGCTGGGATCATCTTGCTCGTCGTTGGTATCGGGATGGTCGTGTTCGGGCTGATCGCGATGGTGCTGGGCAGCAAGAGCAAGACGACCACGCAGGACAGCGTTCAGAGCACGCCCGCCGGCCAGGTCCGAACCTCGGAGCAGGACGTTCGCACGTCGTTCTGATCCTGGGATGAGCGGACCGATGTGTTGGGATCGCTCCATCCGGTAGCAGCCTCAAGCGTCGGATGGAGCCAGAGGCCTGCGCCCATCTCAGACCATCGTGCCGAGGATCGAGCGAACGTGCTCGATCGTGGTCCTGGGGTTCAAGAAACAGAGTCGTGCCAGCTTCTCGCCCTGCCAGGACGTCGGTTGGACGAACGCGATCTGGGCGTCCAGCAGACGCTTCCACCAAGATTCGTAGTCCTCATCGCGCCATCCGATCCTGCGGAACAGCACGACCGAGAGGTCCGGCTCCATCACCAACTCGAGTTGCGGGTATCGGCGGATCTCCTCGGCGCTCTGACGCGTGAGCGTCATCACCGTCTCCACGGCGTCGCGGTAGGCGTCGGTGCCGTAGGTGGCGAGTGAGAACCACAGCGGCAGGCCGCGGACCCGTCGCGAAAGGTGGTAGGCGTAATCGGCCGGGTTCCATTCGGGGACGGTGTACGCGGCGTCCAGGTAGGACGCGGTCTGCCGGTGCGTTCGACGGGCCACGTCGGGGTCGCGGTACAGCAGTGCGCACGCGTCATACGGCGCGAAGAGCCACTTGTGGGGATCCACGATGAACGAGTCCGCCCGCTCGATCCCCTCGAACAGGTGCCGGACGCTCGGGGCCAGCAGACCGCCGCCGCCGTAGGCCGCGTCCACGTGGAACCAGATCCCGCGCTCCGCGCAGACCTCGGCGATACCGGCCAGGTCGTCCACGGTGCCGGCGTTGGTGGCGCCGGCGCTCGCCACCACCGCGAACACCCCGTCACCGCCGTCGGCATCGAGCGCTGCGGCCAGGGCCTCGCCGGTCAAGCGTCCGCGCGGGTCGCCGGGGACGGTCAGGACATCCACGTCCATCACGCGTGCCGCCGCCTGCACGCTCGAGTGCACGCTCTCGCAGGCCGCGAACCGCCAGCGCTCGGGCCGTTCGTCCCGAAGCTCGGCGGCCTCGTGCCGCGCGGTGACGAGCGCTGAGAGATTGCCCGCCGACCCACCCGACACGAACACGCCGCCCGAGCCCTCGGGGAAGCCCGCCAAGTCACCGACCCAGCGCAGGGCCTCGTTCTCGGCCCAGATCCCGCCGCCGCCGTCGATCCATCCGGCCGCGATGGTCGAGGAGGCTCCCACCACGAGGTCGAACAGCACGCTGGCCTTCGTCGGCGCTCCCGGCACGAAGGCCAGGAACGCCGGATGGTCGGTGGAGATCGTGGCCGGTGCGAGGACCTCGGACCAGATCCGCAGGGCCTCCTCCCAGCCGATCCCCTCCGGGGAGATGGTCTCGCCGGCGCGAGCGCTCAGTTCGGTGGCCGGAACCGTGCGGTCCAGGGGCTGGGGGTTCGCGATCCGGCCACGGGCGTAGGCGACGACGGCGCGGGCCAGCTCCTCGGTTTCGTCGGTGAACTCGTGCATGCGATGCATGGGCAGATGACCTCCGGACGTGGTCGGGGGGGG
>JBKJXU010000268.1:0-6093 GCA_046716145.1 Actinomycetota bacterium | reverse complement strand
CCGACGGAGCTCCCGGCCTCGGCGGCCCGTGGCCACTTCGAGGCGACCGACGGCGCGATCCACGTGGAGCCTGCGCGGTTCCACGCGGTGGGCGCCGGCGGGCTGTGGACGACCGTCGCGGACCTCGCGCGCTGGGACGCGGCCTGCTACGACGACATGTCGGTCGCTTCGCGGCTGACGACGCGCGGCGTGTTGGCCGACGGGACCCCGATCCACTACGCGTGGGGCCTGTCGGTGCGGACACATCGGGGCCGGCCGATCCACAGCCACGGCGGCTCCTTCCCCGGCTGGGCATCGAAGATGGTGCGGTTCCCCGAGCAGCGGACGACCATCGTGGTGCTGGCGAACCACGAGCGGCTCGACGTGAGCGCGCTGGCGTTCACCACGGCGGATGAGGTGTTGGCCGGCTCGCTCGATCCGGACGCCTCGCACGCTGACGCCACGTTCGACGGTGCGGCTTGACGGGGAGCGACCGCCGACGGCGCGGCCGTCGTCAAGTGGCTGACATGGCCGCCCCCTTCGCTTCGGGTCCAGTCGTCACGATCCTCACGATGAAGACCTAGGTGTTCCTCGTGAGGATCGTGACAAGAGAGCCGCCCGACGGGACCACCCCCGTGTCACGCTCCTGACGTCGGCCTCCCTACCCACGCGCCCCGGTCGCTCCGAACCGCGATCCGATACCCTGGGCGCCTCCCATGGATCGTGACGCGACCTTCCTGTTGAGCCTGATCATGCTGGCGGCTGCGGCGCTCGCCGTGGGCATCAGCGGCTGGGTGCTCTTCGTCCGCGACCACCGCGCCGCCTCGCATCCCCCCGCCTCCGAGGGATCTTGATGCTCGAGATCCTCGACCTGCGCGAGCGGGGCGGGCGTCTCGAGTCCTCGAAGCTCGAGATCGACCCCGCCACCGCCGAAACCGTCCGCGGCATCCTTCAGCGTGTCTTCGTGGAGGGCGACGAGGTCCTCATCGAACTCGCCGCGAAGTTCGATCACGCGAGCCTCACGAGCGTGCTCGTCACCGACGAGGAGTTCGCACGTGCCGAACACGACACACCCCCGGAGCTGCGCGCGGCGCTCGACGCATTGATCGCGCGCATGCGCGAGCTCGCCTCACGCCAGATCCCTACCGATTGGTGGGACGAGCGCGACGGCGTGCGGTTCGGCGAGATCGTCCGGCCGCTCGCATCGGTGGGCTGCTACGTACCGGGCGGGCGCGCCGTGTACCCCTCGAGCGTGTGCATGACGGTGGTGCCCGCCGTGGTCGCCGGCGTCGAAGAGATCGTGCTCTGCACGCCGCCACGCTCCGACGGCTCCATCCCCGCCCCGGTGCTCTACGCGGCCAGGCGCGCGGGCACCACGTGCGTGGCGAAGACCGGCGGGGCGCAGGCGGTCGCGGCGATGGCCTACGGCACCGAGTCCATCCCGAGCGTCGACCGGATCGTCGGGCCCGGGAACGTCTACGTCACGGAAGCGAAGCGTCAGGTCGCCGGGTTCGTCGGGATCGACGGGCTCGCCGGGCCTTCCGAGCTGGCGATCGTGGCCGAGGGTGACATCGACCCGCGCATGGCCGCCCTGGACCTCATCGCGCAGGCCGAGCACGACCCCGAGGCTCGCACGTTCTTCCTCACGCCCGACCCCGCGCTCTTGGAGAAGGTGATCGCCGCGTTCGAACAGGAACTCCCGCAAGCGGGGCGCCGCGAGATCGTGGAGCAGGCCCTTCGCCACACGAAGATGATCCTGGTTCGCGACCTGGAGCACGCGGCCGACGCCGTGAACAAGGTGGCGTGCGAACACGTGCTCCTGCTGCTCGATGACCCCGAGACGTTCCTGCCGCGTCTTCGCAACGCCGGTGCCGTGTTCCTCGGGCACTGGAGCGCCGTCCCGTACGGGGACTACGGCGTCGCCTCGAACCACGTCCTGCCGACCGCCGGCACGGCTCGGTTCTCGAGCGGCCTGCGGGCATCCGACTACGTGACCGTGTCCTCGGTGGTGCAGATGTCGCCTGAGAGCGTGCGGGCCATGACACCGGGAACCTCCGCGATCGCGCGGGCCGAGGGTTTGGTCGGGCACGCGAAGGCGATGGATGCACGCGCGGACGAGGCCGATGGGGCATGACCGCCGAGCCCCGTCCCGGCCTGCGTGAGGCCGCGCCCTACGTCTCGCCGCAACTCGACGTCCTCGCGCGTCTCAACACGAACGAATGTCCCGTCGCGCTGCCCGAGGGCTTCTCCAACGATCTGGCCGACGCCGTCCGCGACCTGCCGCTCAACCGCTACCCCGACGGCCAGATGCGGCGGCTGCGCGAGGATCTGGCGTCCACGATGGGCCACACCTTCGACGGCACGTGGGCCGCGGGCGGCTCGAACGAGATCCTCACCCAGCTGTTGTCGGCCTACGGCGGTCCTGACCGGCGCGCGCTGACCTTCGAGCCCACCTACCTCCTGCACGCGCGCCTGTGCTGGCTCACGCACACCCCTATCACCCAACTCCGGCTGCCGGAGGGGTTCGTGCTCTCCCAGGACCAGGTGGACGAGGCTGCGGCCGTCGAGCCCGACGTCGTGTTCGTCTGCTCGCCCAACAACCCGACGGGCAACGCACACCCCCCGTCGATCGTGCGCGCGCTCGCGGAAGCGCTCCCCCGGTCCCTCGTGATCGTGGACGAGGCCTACGTGGAGTTCGGCGGCGGATCGGCCCTGCCCCTCGTATCGACCCACCCCAACGTCGCGGTCGTCCGCACCTTCTCCAAAGCGTTCGCGATGGCAGGCGCGCGCCTGGGCTACGTGCTGGCCGCACCCGAGGTCGTGCAGGACCTGCAGCGGGTTCGCCTGCCCTATCACCTGTCCGCGCTCACGCAGGCCGCCGGCATCGTGGCGCTGCGGCACCGGACCTCCGCGCTGGCGCTGCTCGACGCCGTCCGCGCGCAACGCGACCGGATCCTCGCGGTGTTGGCCGCGTTCCCCGGTATGACCGTCTACCCGAGCGACGCGAACTTCGTGCTGTTCGTGCCCCCCGGTGATGCCCTCGCCATCTGGCAAGGGCTCCTGAACCGCGGCGTCTTGGTGCGCGATCTCACCGCGGTGGTGCCGAACGCGCTGCGCGTCACCGCCGGCACCGAGCACGAGACCGATCTGTTCCTCGAAGCCATCGAGGAGGTGCTGGCCGCATGACGCGGACCGCGACCGTCACGCGCACCACGAAGGAGACCGACATCCGCGTCGAGCTGGCGCTCGACGGCACCGGCGCCGCGAGCGCCGACACGGGCATGCCCTTCTTCGATCACATGCTCCAGCAACTCGGCAAGCACGCGGGCTTCGACCTCACCGTGTCGTGCAGGGGCGATCTGGACATCGACGGTCACCACACGGTGGAGGACTGCGGCATCGCGCTCGGCCAGGCGTTGAAGGAGGCCCTCGGCGACAAAGCGGGCATCCGACGGTTCGCCTCGATCACGGTGCCGCTGGACGAAGCCGCCGTGGAGGTCGCTCTCGACCTGGCCGGACGGAACTTCGTGGTGCACGAGGTGCCGGTCCCGGTCGAGACCATCAACGGGTTCGACACGGGTCTGCTGGAGGACTTCGTACGGGCGTTCGCGCAGTCTGCGGATCTCACCGTGCACCTGCGTCTTCGTTCGGGTCGCTCGCCGCATCACATCTGCGAGGCCACCTTCAAGGCGCTCGCGAAGGCGCTGGGCGATGCGTGCACCCTGACCGGGCGCGACGGCGTCCCGTCCACGAAGGGCGCGCTCTAACGGTGGGCCCGGCGAGGGTCGCCGTCCTTGACTACGGCATGGGCAATCTGCACTCGGTCTCGCGCGCGCTGACGAGGGTCGGCGCCGAGGTCGTCGTGACGGACGCGGCCGATGAGACGCTGCGCGCCGATGCGCTCGTGGTGCCGGGCGTCGGACACTTCGGCGCGTGCGTGCGGGCCCTGCGAGCGGCGGGCCTAGAAGATGCGATCCGCTCGGCGGTGGCATCGGGCCGCCCCGTCTTCGGCGTGTGCGTGGGTATGCAGATCCTCTTCGAGGCGAGCGAGGAGGACCCCGACCCCGGTCTGGGCGTGCTCGGTGGCCGCGTGCGCCGCCTCCCCGATAGCGTGAAGGTCCCGCACATGGGATGGAACACCGTCGCCTGGACCGGTCGCCAACACGCCTACACGGCAGGGCTGCCCGACGGCTCGTCCTACTACTTCGTGCACTCGTTCGCGCCGGACCTCGGGCCATCCACCGTCGGGGCGACCGATCACGGCCGGACGTTCGCCGCCGTCGTCGCCGACGCGAACGTGTTCGCCACGCAGTTCCACCCGGAGAAGTCGGGCGATGCCGGCTCGGCGCTCTACGAAAGCTTCGTGCGGGAGGTGCGCGCCGCGTGATCGTGATCCCGGCCATCGACCTACGCGGGGGTCGCGCCGTCCGTCTGCTCCGCGGCAACCCCGAGGAGGAGACGAGCTATTCCGATGACCCCGTAGAGGTCGCCGTGCGGTTCCAGGAGGAAGGCGCGCGACGCCTGCACGTCGTCGATCTGGATGCTGCGCTGGACTCAGGTGACAACCGGGAGGTGATCCGTGCCATCTGCCAGGCGATCGTGCTGCCGGTGCAGGTGGGCGGTGGTGTGCGCACGCTCGCGGACATCCAGGCGGTGCTCGACCTAGGGGCGGGACGCGCCATCCTGGGGACGACGGCGGCGCTCGACCCGACGTTCGTGGCTCGCGCGGTGGAGGAGTTCGCCGAGCGGATCGTCGTGGCCGTGGACGTCCGCGGCGGTCACGCCATGATCAAGGGGTGGACCGAAGAGGGGCCGCTCCTCGAGGACATCATGCCGGCGCTGAACGACGCGGGCTGCATGCGCTACCTCGCCACCGCGATCGCGCGCGACGGCACGCTCGACGGACCGGATCTGCGTCTGTACAAACAGATGATGACCCTGACCGACCGGCCGATCATCGCGAGCGGCGGCGTGCGCACAGCCGAGGACATCTGGACGCTCCGCGACGCGGGGTGCGAGGCCGCCGTCACCGGCAAGGCGCTGTACGAACGCACCCTGAAGCTCGCCCAGGTGATCCGGGGCTAGGCGTGCTCGCGAAACGGATCATCCCGTGCCTCGACGTGGACGCCGGGCGCGTCGTCAAGGGCGTGCGGTTCCAGGACCTCCGTGATGCGGGCGACCCGGTGGACCTCGCGGCTCGCTACGACGCCGAGGGGGCCGACGAGCTGGTCTTCTTGGACATCACCGCGACCGTGGAAGGGCGAGAGGCGACCTTCGACGTCATCTCGCGGACCGCGGAGCAGGTCTTCATCCCGCTCACGGTCGGTGGCGGCGTCCGCGAGGCCGACGACGTGAAGCGCCTCCTTCGCGCCGGCGCGGACAAGGTCTCACTGAACAGCGCCGCCGTACGCGATCCCGATCTGCTTTCGCGATGCGCGGAGCGCTTCGGGGCCCAATGCACGGTGATCGCGATCGACGCCAAGCGCCGGGCGAACGGCCACGGCTGGGAGGTGTTCGTGGACGCCGGGCGAACGGCCACCGGACGCGACGCCGTCGCGTGGGCGCAGGAGGCCACCGTGCAACGTGGCGCCGGCGAGATCCTGCTGACCTCGATGGATGCGGACGGCACCGGGCAGGGATATGACCTCGACCTGGTGCGAGCGGTCGGGGAGGCCGTGCCCGTCCCCGTCATCGCGAGCGGCGGGGCCGGTGGCCTCACGGACTTCGCCGACGTGCTCCAGGTGGCCGACGCCGCGCTCGCAGCCTCGCTCTTCCACGACCGCGTGCTCACCATCGGTCAGGTGAAGGACCACTGCGCCGCCCAGGGGATCGTGGTCCGGCGATGAACATCGACGATCTCACCTTCGACGAACTCGGCCTGATCCCGGTGATCGCGCAAGACGCCACGAACGGCGAGGTCTTGATGCTCGCCTGGGCGAACCGGGAGGCGCTGGAGCGCACCCTGGCCGAGGGCCGGATGGTGTATTGGTCTCGTTCGCGCCAGGAGCTCTGGCGCAAGGGCGACACGAGCGGCAACGTGCAGCACTGGGAGGAACTCCGCGCCGACTGCGACGCCGACGTGGTCCTGGCGAAGGTCCACCAGGAGGGACCCGC
>JBKJXU010000267.1:0-9844 GCA_046716145.1 Actinomycetota bacterium | reverse complement strand
CGGCCGTGCGGTCGGAGGGGGGCCTCGTGGTTGAAGTCGAGAGCCAGGTCCGTGCGTTCCTCACGTGGGTGGGGGCCGAAGGCATCGCCGAGATCACGTGGATGGCAGCCCACGCCGAGCATCGACGGGCAGGCCACGGCCGGCGGCTCATCGATGCTCTGCGCGGAGAGCTCGTGGAACACGGCATCGTCGAACTTCGCGTGAAGACGCTGTCCTCGCGCCACCCCGACCCCGGCTACGCACAGACGCGCGCCTTCTACCACGCTGTCGGTTTCACCGAGATCGCCGAACTCGACATCTGGGCCCCGAGAACCCGACGGTCCTGATGTCTCTCCCGCTCTGAGCGCGCGGGAGGCCACTCCCGATAGGTCTCTCCTCGAACTGATCGCCGCCCAGCTCGGCAGTGACGAGGGAAACGACACCCTCGGTGAAGAACGGGGTCCCAACCTCCGGGATCAGCCGATGCTATGGGAGCTTGAGACGTCCCGCCTGCCACTCCCTGAGCACCATCTCCGCTCCGAAGCGTTCCTCTGATCTGGGTCCAGCAGCGATCACACGCAGGACGGCCTCAGCGGCATCCGGATCGTATGCGAGGAAGTGTGTAGCGGCCCAAACACGAACCGCGATATCGTCGTCGGTCAGAAGCGAGCCCGATCGCGCCCGTGCCGGTTCGTCACGCGTCCGCACGATCCGAGCGATGGCAGCCAACCCGTCGGCCGCTCGGTTCGTGCGCTTGTAGTCTCCGGACCGCGTCGCGGCCATGTGCTCGATGGCGAGACGCCGGTATTCCTCGATGAGCGCCGCATTCGAGTCTATCGAGACGCCTCTGCACGGGTTTCCCCAGAACTCGGGCCGCTAGAGCTGTTCGAAGGGATCATTGGAAGTCAAGTCTGCCCGCGCGCCACTGCCTCAGCACCATCTCTGCGTTGAGGCTCTCGATCCCCGGACCCGCAGCGATCTCAACGAGGACCGCCTCCGCGAGCACGGGGTCGAACTCGAGCATGTGGGCCGCCGCCCCGCCCCGCACCTCGACGCGAGGGTCCGTGAGCAACACCGCGAGCTGCTGCTGAGCTTCGCGGCCCCGCTCTCGGATGAGATCCCTGATCGCAACGAGCCGCGCATACGCGCGGTTCCCCCGGCGGGCGTCGGCGGTGTATATCGTCTGGCTGTGGACGAGGGCGGCAGCCACGTACTCCTCGATCAGCCCCGCATCGTCGAGTCTATCGAGGCGTCGCGACATGCTAGAAAGCCCCCGATCGGTTACGCCGGCACGGCGGCGCCGTGGCACTTCTTGTACTTCCGGCCGCTGCCGCAGGGGCAGGGGCCGTTGCGAGGCACCTTGTCCGAGACGGCCTGACCGGCGACGCCGCCCGTCCGCTTGCCCATCCCCAACGTGGCCTCCCCCGCTCCGCCTGCGCCGGAGGCGACCTCGTCGCTGTTCTCCTGCACCTTCTGCACGCGCGCCGGCGCTTGCTCTTGGCGCACCAACTCGACGCGGTAGATGTACTTCACGAAGTCCGCGCGGATCGACTGCGTGAGCGCCTCGAACATCTCGAAGGCTTCGCGGCGATACTCGGTGAGCGGATCCTTCTGGGCGTAGGCCCGAAGGTGGATCCCCTCCTGGAGGTAATCCATCTCGTAGAGGTGCTCGCGCCACTTCGTGTCGGTGATGTTCAGCAGGACCATGCGCTCGAGTTCGCGCATCACGTCGGGCCCGACCGAGGCCTCCTTCTGCTCGTAGGCCGCCAGCGCCTCGGCCTCGCACCGCTCGGTCAGCGCGGCGGCGTCCTCCACGGCGGCGATGTCGGCGGCCGAGGCTCCGAACGGGAAGACCTCGCGCAGCGCGGTCACCAACGCGTCGTGGTCCCAGTCCTCCGGGTAGACGTCGGGTGGACACCAGGTGGCGATCGCCTCTTCGATCACCTCGGTGACGAACCCTTGCGCCTGCTCCTTGAGATCGTGGCCCTCGAGGATCTTGCGACGCTCCGCGTAGATCACCGCGCGTTGGCCGTTCATGACTTCGTCGTACTTGAGGACGTTCTTGCGGCGCTCGTAGTTGAGCTCCTCGATCTGCCGCTGGGCGCGCTCGACCGCCTTGGAGACCATCTTCGCTTCGATGGGCTCACCCTCGGGCCACTTCAGCCGCTCCATGATCGAGGCGACGGCATCGGAGGCGAACATCCGCATCAGATCGTCCTCGAGCGAGAGGTAGAACAGCGACGCACCGGGGTCGCCCTGGCGGCCTGACCGACCGCGGAGCTGGTTGTCGATCCGCCGGGACTCGTGGCGCTCGGTCCCGAGCACGTACAGGCCCCCGGCCCCGACCACCCGCTCGTGCTCGGTGTCCGTCTGGGCCTTGAACGTTTCGAGCATCGGGATGTAGGCAGCCTCGTAGCCGGCCCGCTGCTCCTCGGGCATCTCGAAGAGCAAGTAGGCGTCGTTGTCCCACTCGTTGGCGGCCATCTCCTGGCGAGCCAGGTACTCGGGGTTGCCACCCAACAGGATGTCGACGCCACGCCCCGCCATGTTCGTGGCGACGGTGACCGCCTTGAGCCGGCCCGCCTGCGCCACGATCGTGGCTTCCTTCTCGTGGTTCTTCGCGTTCAGGACGTTGTGCGCGATACCGCGCCGTGTGAGGACACCGGAGAGACGCTCGGACTTCTCGATCGACACCGTGCCCACCAGGATCGGCTGGCCCGTCTCGTTCCGCGCCAGGATGTCGTCGGCGACGGCGTTCCACTTCTCGTCCTCGGTCTTGTAGATGAGATCGTGCTGGTCATCGCGGACGTTCGGCTGGTTCGTGGGGATCTCGACGACGCTGATCTTGTACGTCTCTTCGAACTCGGTCAGCTGGGTCTTCGCGGTCCCGGTCATGCCGGAGAGCTTCGCGTACATCTTGAAGTAGTTCTGGATCGTGATCGTGGCGAGCGTCTGGTTCTCTTCCTTGATCCGGACGCCCTCCTTGGCCTCGATCGCCTGGTGCAGTCCCTCGGAGTAGCGCCGGCCCTCCAGGACGCGGCCGGTGAACTCATCGACGATCTTCACCTCGCCGTCGGTGACCACGTACTGCACGTCGCGCTTGTACAGCTCCTTGGCGCGGAGCGCGTTGTGGAGGTGATGCACGAGCATGGTGTTCACGCTGTCGTAGAGGTTCTCGATGGCCAAGATCTCCTCGACCTTCGTCACGCCTTGCTCGGTGACCGCCACCTGATACTTGGACTCTTCCACCTCGTAGTCGGTGTCGCGGGCTAGGCGCGGCGCCACGCGCGCGAACGTCTGGTACCACTTCGCGGAGTCGGCCACCATGCCGCTGATGATCAGTGGGGTGCGCGCCTCGTCGATCAAGATCGAATCGACCTCGTCCACGATGGCGAAGTCGTACCCGCGCTGCACGCACTGGTCCAAGCGCATCGCCATGTTGTCGCGGAGGTAGTCGAACCCGAATTCGTTGTTCGTCCCGTAGGTGATGTCGGCGCCGTAGGCGGGGCGCCGCTGTTCGGGCGTCATCGCCGACTGGATAAGCCCCACGTCCATGCCCAGGAACCGATAGATCCCACCCATCCACTCGGAGTCGCGCTTGGCCAGGTAGTCGTTCACCGTGACGAGGTGGACCCCTCCCCCTCCCAGGGCGTTGAGGTATCCCGGCAACGTCGAGACGAGTGTCTTGCCTTCGCCGGTCTTCATCTCGGCGATGTTCCCCATGTGCAGCGCGGCGCCACCCATCAACTGCACGTCGAAGTGGCGCTGCCCGTTGACGCGACGGGAGGCCTCGCGCACGATCGCGAACGCCTCGGGGAGCAGATCGTCCAGCGGCTCGCCGTTGGCCGCGCGCTCCCGCAGGCCCGGCGTGCAGGCCCGGAGCTGCTCGTCGTCGAGCTCCTCGGTCTCGGGCTCGAACGTGTTCACCAGGCGCGCGAGCTCAGCCAGGTGCTTGAGCTTGCGGCCTTCGCCGAGGTTGGAGATCTTGTCGAGTACGGGCATGGCGAGTCCTTCGGTGGTAGTCGGGGTCGGTCTGATCCTAGCAGGGGCTCGGCTCAAGCCTGGGTGGCGATCGGTGCGGTTCGCGACGCCCCGACCCCGATCATGCCGGCCGCGATCAGGACGGCCGCGGCCACGCCGAGCGCGGTGTAGCTCGAGACCTCCAGGACGAGTCCGCCCAGGAGCGCAGCGCCCGCGGAACACAGGAGCAGGATGAGGTCGGCGAGCCCGAGCGCACCCGCTCGCTCGTCCGGTTCCGTCACGTCGCTGATGACGGTGGTCACGGCGACGTAGGTGGCCGACCACCCCAAACCGATCGCGAACAGACCGACGCCGATCACGCCGGGCGCGGTCCCCATACCCGCGATCAAGGCACCCGCGCCGGACAGCCCCAGCCCGATGAACAGCCCGGCGCGCCGGCCCCAGAGATCGAGCACCACGCCGACGAGTGGCGCGAAGGCGTACATGCCGGCGACGTGGCCGCTGATGACCCACGGCGTCGCCGGCTCATGACCCAGGTGCTTGAGCGCGTTGGGGGTGACACCCATGACCCCGACCATCGCCATCTGCGACACGGCGACGGCGATCAACGCCGTCCGGAAGGCGGGCACTGCCAAGAGTTCACGACGCGAACGCGGATGCGAACGCTCGGTGCCCGCGGCCGCCTGCTCGGCGAACGCGAGGTCTCGCGGGTCTGGGCGAACAGCCCAGACGAGCATCACGGCGATCGCGGCCCCCACCAGCGATATCGACCAGGGAACCACGTCGGGGTTGGCCCCCCACGAGGTGGCGGTCTCCCGCACGAGCGGGATCAGGAGCGGGCCGCCGATCGCGCCGACGGTCCCGGCCGCCAGGAGGACCCCCACCGCGCGGCCGCGCCGATCCGGCGGATACATGTCGGCCACCGCGCCACGAGCGAGGTTCGCCGCCCCCGTCCCCACCCCGAACACGGCCGTGCTCAGGACGAGCCCCGCGAACGATCCGAGCCGGATGGACGCCGCCGCGCCCACGGCCGCGACGGCGATCGCCGCGTAGCCCGCCACCAGACCCGGCCTGCGTCCGGCGCGGTCCATCCACCTGCCGGTCACGAAGGCCCCGATGGCCCCTGCCGCGAACGACAGGGACCACACGACGCCCGAAGCCCAGTCGTGGCCGGTGAGCTCCTGCGCGGCCGGGACCCCCACGATCAGCAGCACCGAGAACCCGACCTGCGAGAAGGCGTGCGCCCCGGTCAACAGCCGTGCGTTCCGGCGCACTTGGAGCTCGCGATCCACGTCTGCATCCTATGCCGCGCTCGACACGACCTTCGCCCGGTCGCAACGGTGGGGACGTCATGGCACACTTCCCGCCGGGTTCGGAGGGCCCTCGGGATGCACATCACGGTCCATGCGGAGAAGCTCGGACGCTGGTTGGTGATCGCGATGGTCGTGTTCAACGCCGCCGCGTTCGCGGTCATCGGGCTCACCAAGGCCCTCGACCGTGGCGAGGATCTGGCCCAGCTGTTCGACGTCGCGGATGAGGGCAACATCACCTCGTGGGTCTCAGCGCTCCTGCTACTGGGGGCCGCGGTCCTGCTCGCGCTGAACGCGCACACCGCTCACATCGAGGGCGACCGGGACGAACGCTCATGGTGGCTCCTGGCCGCGGTCTTCACCTACCTGTCGCTGGACGAAGCCGCTGCGTTGCATGAGCTCCTCATCGAGCCGGTCGGCTCCCTCACGGACGCCTCCGGGTTGTTCCGCTACGCCTGGATCATCGTCGCCATCCCGCTCCTGGCCATCCTCGGCGTAGCGCTCCTGGGCTACCTGCGCCGGCTGCCAGGCCCGACCCGTCGTGCGTTCCTGCTCGCAGGCGCCGTGTTCGTGGGGGGCGCGGTCGGCGTCGAAGCGATCGAAGGCGCGATCCTGGACGCAGGGATCACTGGCTACGGCGTGCATCGGCTCCTCGTGAGCATCGAGGAAGCGCTGGAGAACATCGGCGTCGCGCTGTTCATCGGCGCGCTCCTGCCGCACATGGCCACGACGAGCGCCCGCTCCACCACGATCACGATCGCGTAGACGCCGTCTCGGTTACGCCAAGGCCGAACGATCGTGACGCATCATGCCGGCGACCCGCTGCATCCCCAGGCGGTCGTAGAACGGCACCAGGTCATCGTCGCAACACAGCGACACGGCGTAGATCGGCTCGAGCGACGCCGTGATGCGGCGCACGAGCTCCGAGCCGATCCCTTGGCCCCGGTAGGCGGGCACCACCTCCAGGAGCGCGATGAATGCGCACATCGCCCCATCCGTGAGCGCCGTGGTGAGGCCGACGAGCTGGGGGCCGTCGAAAGCCAGAACGACGTGGTCTGCGCCCGCGAGAGCCGCGACTCGACGCGAAAGGGCGGGCGGCGAGGGCCAGCCCTCGAAGAAACCCTCCAGGTCCTCCTCGGTGACCGAGGACCCGTCGCCGGTGTAGGTGATCACAACGCCTGCTCCAGGGCGCCCAGGCGCTCGACGAGGCGGGCGTTCTCGGCATAGTCGACGGGGCAGGCGACCACGTTGACACCGCCCCCATCCAGGGCTCGCCGCAGGATGGGACCGAGCTGGGGTGCCGCCCCCACGGCGTACCCCTTCGCACCGAACGACGCTGCGAGCTGCACGAAGTCGGGGTTGCCGAACGAGACGGCTGACCGGCGCCCGAAGTGGATGTCCTGCTTCCATCCGATCAAGCCGTACCCGCCGTCGACCCACACCAGGACCGTGAGATCCACGTGTTCGCGAACCGCCGTCTCGATCTCGGCCATGCTCATCGCGAACGCGCCGTCGCCCATGACGGCAAGCACCTTGCGCTCGGGATGGACCAGCTTCGCGGCGATCGCCCCGGGGAGCGCGAACGCCATCGTCGCCAAGCCGTTGGATAACAAGCACGTGTTCGGCTCGAAGGTCGGGTACAGACGAGCCATCCACATCTTCGCGGCACCCGTGTCGCTCAGCACGATGTCCTGCCGCCCCATCACCGCCCGGATCTCGGTCACGATGCGGGCGGGAGCCAGTGGGAACCGGTCGTCGGCGGATCCGCGATCGAGTTCCTCACGGAGCAAGTCCTTCACGGGCGGCACCGTGCCGCCGACCGGATGGATGGAGGCCGCTGCCGCGATCGCGTCCAGCGTGCCGCCGATCGATCCCTGGAGGCCAACCTCGAGGGTGTAGTTCTCATCGACCTCGGCCACGGTCCGGTGCACGTGGATGATCTTCTTGTCCGACGCCGGGTTCCATCGCTGCGGCGAGTACTCCACGAGGTCGTAGCCGACCGCGACGACCACGTCGGCTCGGTCGAACCCGAAGTTCGCGTAGTCCTTCACCATGAACCCGATCGTGCCGAGCGCGTTCGGATGGTCATCGGGGAACGACCCTTTGCCCTGGAACGTGGTGGTCACGGGGATGCCCAACCGCTCGGAGAACCGGAGCAACGCCTCAGTGGAACCGTCGCGGGCCACACCCGCGCCCGCCAGGACCACCGGGTAGGCGGCCGTGGAGAGCACGTGCGCGGCGCGATGCACCTGGTCGAGCGACGGCGCCGGGTCACGCGGCACGTTCACGCGGAGCGGCACCGCCTGGGTCTCGCGCTCGGCGACATCCTCGGGCACCACGATGAACGTGGCGCCGGGCCGCTCGGTCTGGGCCTGCTTGAAAGCCTTGCGCATCATCTCGGGCATCGCGTCGCGGAGCGTCACCATGTCGCCCCACTTCGTGATAGGCCGGTACAGCGACACGAGATCCACGACCTGATGGGACTCCTTGTAGATCCGGTCCAGACCGGCCTGGGCCATCAGCGCCACGAGCGGATGCGAGTCGAGCTGCGCGTTCGCGATCCCCAGGATCAGGTTCAGCGCGCCGGGGCCGAGCGTCGCCAGGCAGACCCCTGCCATGCCCGTGAGCGCACCGTACGTGTCGGCCATGAAGGCCGCCCCGCGCTCGTCCCGCGTGGTGATGAACCTGATCGAGGAGTCTTCGAGCGCATCGATGACGTGCAGGTTCTCCTCGCCCGGGAGACCGAAGACGTACTCGACGCCTTCGTTCTCCAAGCAGGCGACGAGCAACTGCGCGACGGTGCGTTCGGAGCCGGGCATCGTTCCGTCAGCGTAACGGGCTACGGACGGAGCAGTTGACGCGTCAGGTGCGCGTGGCCCACGTGCTCACCGACGTGCGCCAGGCAGTGGTGCAGCGCCCACGCCGCGGTCACGGGCTCGTCGGGTCGGTGCGCGACCCAGGTCGCCACACCTTCGTGCGCCGGATCGAACGACACCTGGGCGTCAACGAGAGCAAGCATGGCGGCGATCGCCGCGTCGATCCCTTCGGCGGATCCCTCTGCGGCCACCGTCGTGAACTCCGACGGCCGATCCCTGGGCGGCAGTGGCTCACCGAACGCCAGGCTGATCCAGGAGCGCGTGCTCGCCAAGGTGTGGACCGCGATCACCGCCATCGAGTTCGTGCCCTCGCCCCCGGGCCGGGCGTTCAACTCGTCCACGCTCAGCCCTGCGAGCGCGTCGTGGATCTCGGCGAGGCTCTCGGCGAGCACGTCGCGGAGCGCGGAGATGGTGGGGTCTGCCACGCCGCTCAGATGATCTCGATCATCTTCTCGCGCACGGCGTAGACGACCGCTTCCATGCGCGAATGCAGGTGCAGCTTCTCCAGGATGTTGCGGATGTGGTTCTTCACGGTGTTCTCGGAGATGAACAACTGTTTGGCGATGTCGCGGTTGTTGAGGCCTTGCGCGACCAACCGCAGGACCTCCATCTCACGGTCGGTGAGCCTGGGCGCCGGCATCTGCGGCCGTTCGTTCGACTGCTTCGAGATCGCGGCGAACTCCGTCAGGAGCTTCGAGGCCATCGAGGGGCTGATCCGTGATTGTCCGGCCCACACGCTGCGGATCGCGTCGGCGACCTCTTCGATGGGGATCTCTTTCAGCAGGTACCCGCTGGCGCCCGCCTTGATCGCGTCGTAGAGGTCGGCTTCCTCGTCGCTGATCGTGAGCATCAGGATCTTCACGTGCGGCAGGAGATCGCGGATCTCGCTGGTGGCTTCGATACCGGAACGCTTGGGCATGCGAACGTCCATGAGCACGACGTCCGGCATGACCTCCTGGGCCCGCTCCACGGCCTCGGCGCCGTCGGAAGCCTCACCCACGATCTCGATGTCGGGCTCGCCTCCGAGCACCATCTCGAGCCCCCGGCGGAACAGCGCGTGGTCATCGACGACCATGACGCGAAGCTTCTCGTTCGCTTGCTGCTCGTCACTCACTCGATGGCTCCTTCCGCGCCCGCCCGATCCGGGGGGGTCGCGCTCTCGGCGGAGCCTACACCACGCCTCCGCAGGAACCGTCGCCGGCCATGGTGATCGCGCAGCTGGCGCTCGAGCTTCTCGCGAACGAGGTCGATCGCAGAGGGAACGTCCTGTGCTTCCGCGTGCGCGCGGAAGGTCTTGCGCGGGATCCGCAACGCCGCCTCGACGCGCTTTCGGCCGTCGAGACGAGGATGATGTTCGTTGATCACCTCGAGCGCCAAGAGCGAGATGCGAGGCTCGATGCGCGCCAGCGGCGCCAGCTTGTGTTCGGCCGTGGCCCGGATCTCGTCGGTGACATCGACGCCGCGGCCCGTGTAGGTCATCTCCATCGCTCGGCGAACCTCCGTCCGTGAGGTGGGCCCCCGTCCGGCTGACCTGGTCTTTGCCCCCACACCCGCCTGCTGGGGTCTGGCCCGCTCGCCTGGACGTCCACGGCGAGACGGACTCCACCCTCTCCCGGCCGAAGCCGGGGCAGGACTGACATCTAAACCGCGCCATGCTCAGCCACCAAAGGTGGCCTTACGTGGGTCGTTTCGCCCGCG
>JBKJXU010000266.1:0-5428 GCA_046716145.1 Actinomycetota bacterium | reverse complement strand
ACTTGTGCCCGCCGTCCATCGCCACCAGGTTGACGTTGACGTAGACGATGAGATCGGACTCGGCGGCGCGCTTCTGGATCTGGACGGTCTCGCCGTGGTCGGTCTGCCCGACGACGGTCATGTTGTCCTTGTCCTCGGCGTCGAGGTTGTACAGCGCCTTCGGCCAGAACGAGCGGTACACCCGCTCCCCGACCATCCGGCGGATCTCCGCCGCGGTCATCCGCCGGTGCAGCGCGGTCGCCACCACGATCTCCAGGTCCTCCACGCCGGCACGCGCCGCGAGTTCGATCACGTGCTCCAAGATCCGCTGACGGATATCGGGCGTCACCATGGGCGGGAGCGGGATGGAGATGTCGTCCACCGCGATGGTGAGCTTCATCCCGGCGAACAGCAGCTCCGGCAGCGGCTTGGAGTCGCCCCGGGGATGCAGGAGCGCGTGACGGATATGCCCGTGGACGTCCTTCAGCCCGGGCAGCGGGTCGGGCGGGTAGACCACCCGCGTTCCCAGGGGGAACTTCTGCATGCGGTAGTTCTCACCCTCGTGCACGATGAGCGGCGGGGTGCGTTCGTCGACCTCGAGCACGAATCCTGGTCTGGGCATGGTGTTCGGTCTCCTGTCACTCCTGCGGCGCGAAGGCCACCTTGAACGTGCCGAGCGCGCCGGCGGACATCGCGTGGTCGATGGCGTCGCGCCACCGGTCCAACGGGTAGGTCGCCCCCACGAGGCCGGCGAGCACGGGGAGGTTCGCCGCAGCTTCGATCGCGGCGGCGAAGGTCCGGGGCGGAGCGGTGTAGGCGCCGACCAGCTCCAGCTCGCGGAACCACAACGGGGTGAGATCGGCGCCTCCCCCGGGGATCCCGCTCACGACGACCCGCCCGCCGGCCTTCGTGGTGCGGAGCGCGAGGTCGAGCGCACTGCGCGACCCGGTGCACTCCAACGCGACGTCGACCCCGCCGAGCAGCAGATCCTGACCGCGCTCGGGTGTGAGCTTCACCGCGCTCGTGGTGCGGCGGACGGCCTTCGCGGCATGCTCGGGGCGCACGATCTCGTCGGCCCCCGCCATCTTCGCGGCGGCGCGCTGGTTCGGATGCTTCGCAGCCACGATCACGCGGCCCGGCTGGGCGAACAACCGCACGGCCAGGAGCGTCAAGATCCCGACCGTCCCCGCTCCGGCGATGAGCACGGTCTGCCCGGGCTCGATCTTCGCTCGCTCGGCAGCGTGGATCGCGCACGCGAACGGCTCGATCACCACCGCGGTCCGGTCGTCGATCGCGTCGGGCACCGGATGCAGCTGCGAGCGATGGGCGACGAACATCTTCGCCCACCCGCCCGAGGTATCGGCGCAGTAGCCCGTCTGCAAACCGGCCTTGAGGTGTCCGACCGTGACGCGGTCACAACGGCCCGTGTCGCCGGCCTCGCAGTTCGGGCACGGTGGATCCTCACCGCGGGCGGCGCAGGCGAGCACACTCGAGAGCACCACGCGCGTCCCTGCCGCCAGGTCGTCGCAGTCGTCCATGAGCAGGCCGACGACCTCGTGCCCCGGGACGAACGGGAGCGACACCAGCGGAGAGAAGTAGAAGGAGGATCTGCCGGCGATGGTCGACAGGTCGCTGCCGCAGATGCCCGAGAGGACGGGCTGCACCCGGGCCCAGCCGGCGCGGCCCTTCGGCGGCGCCGGGTCCGCGATGGTGACGAGCCGGAGCGGAGCGAGCGGTCCGGAGAGCAGGCCCGGGGCCCTGGCGCCGAGCGCTCGCGCGCCGACGTACTTGGGCACGGAGCGGACGTACTCGACCGCCTCGACGGTCATCTGGCCGCCGCCCTGGGGAAACGCACCTTCGGCATCCCCTTGGACATGCCCCACTCCTCCACGGGCCACCGCTTGCGGCGCGCGAACCGCACCAGCGCGGAATCGGGCGAGACCACGACCGGGTTCCCCACCGCGCGCAGCAACGGCAGGTCCGAGTACGAGTCCGCGTAGGCGTAGGAACGCTTGAGGTTGATCTCCTCCTGCTGGGCGTAGCGCCGCAGCCACGCCGCGCGCGCCTCTCCCACGAGCGGTGGCGCGCTCATGAAACCGGTGTAACGACCGTCGCGGACCTCCAACTCGGCGCCGATCACCAGGTCGAACAACGGTGCGAGCGGTTCGATGAACGGACGCGCAGCCGCGGTGACCAACACCGTGCGATGTCCGTTCGCTCGGTGCTCGCGTACACGGCGGATGGCGGCGGGGAAGGCCTTCTGCAGCATGAACTCCCCCACGTGACGCTCGATCAGCGCGTCCACGCGCTCCACATCGGCGTCCTCGTAGCGGCGGAAGAAGGTCCGCAGGAACTCGCCACGGTCGCGCCGGTCGGTCTGCAGGTACCCGGGCACCCGCCCGAACACGCTCACCAGCTCGGCAGGCCACTCATCGGGCTCCAGATCGGCGAACCGCGTCCAGACGTAGGACTCCACGACGTTGGACTGGATGATCGTGCCCTCCATGTCGAAGACCGCGAGCACGGGCTCGTCGCGGCGCTCCAGCTTCACGACCGGCTTCTCGCGGTCACGGCGCGACAGCTCCCGCAGGGACTGCGTCACCGCGGGGCAGTGCACGTCCTGGAGGTAGTGCCGCCAGTCGAGCGTCCCGGCATCGAAGGGGAACCGCTCCTGGTCCTGGGCCGTGAGGGATCCGAACAGCGCCACCACCCGGTCATCGGTGTAGACGACCTCGGTCTCGGTGTACATCCCGTAGAGCTCGGAGTAGCGCTTCACGAAGTCCACGCGCGCCTGGTCTCGGTCCACACGAGCCACCGCGTCGCGCATCGCCTTGGACTTGGGCAAGTGGGTGACGACCTTCTCGGCCAGGTCCGTGAGCTGCTCGGCGCGCTTGAGCATCGATTCCACCTTGAGCGTGCCCGGGAACTTCCACTCCGGCACCTTGTGCTCGCCACGGCCACGTTCGGGCAGCGGGTGGGCCTCGAAGTACTCGCGGACCATCTCGTACAACTCGAAGAACCGCAGCGGGTTCCGGGAGCCGCTGGAGACGTTGTAGTGCGCCGCGGTGCCCTCGGCAGGCGGGTTCGCCGCGACCGCCAGGATCGCGTTCACGACGTAGTCCACGGGGATGAGGTCGACGATGCCCTCGGGGATGCCGGGGAACTCCGGGATCTGGCCGAGGCCGTAGGCGCGGATGATCGGGTCGGCCATCTTGAACCCGTCGATCCAGCCCGGCGCGGGGTGCTCCAGCGCCGACTCGATGATGGACGGTCGCACGATCGACAGCGGCACCCCTTCGGCCGCCGTGAGCTCCTCGACGGCGCGCTCGCCCAGCGCTTTGGTGAACGTGTAGGCGTCGGGCCAGCCGAGGGTCCGCGCGCGCATCCGGCCGTACTCCACCAGGCGGCGGTCGACCCAGGCCTTGCGCCGATCCTCGGCCTCGGTGCTCACCGTGCTGGGACCGGCCCGCGAGTGGTCCTCGGCGGCATCGTCCATGAACCGCTGCAACATCTCGGGCTTGCGCGATGCCGCTTCCACGTCGCGGCGGGCGTGCATCGCCAAGTCGCTCTCGAGCACGTGGTCCACGCGGTGGTCGAGCGGGCCTTCGGGGATCACACCCTTCTGCACGCCGGCGACGTAGGCCGTGGAGATATGGACGAAGTGCGGCGTCGAGCCGCCGGCGAGCACGCCGCGGTAGAGGTTCTGCGCACCGAGCAGGTTCGTCTGGAACGCGTCGTCGATGGGTGGGTCGAACGAGACCGTCGCGGCCGAGTGGATCACCACGTCGAACGCGCCCGGCAGGACGGGCTCGGCGCGGGAGAAATCGCCCTCGATGACCGTGACCTGCTCGGTCAGGAGCTGCAGGAGCCCGTCCTCGCCGTGGCGCTCGCGCAGGACATCGAACGAGGGCTTGCGCAGCAGGTAGCGGACGCGGTCCTTCGGGGTCGCCCCGGTCTGGCCGCGGACCAGCACGCTGACCTTGGTTCCGGGGAAGTCGAGCAAGAGGCGTTCCAGGATGACCTGCCCGAGGAACCCGGTGACCCCGGTCAGCAGGACGTGCCTGCCGGCGAGGGCCTCGACGATGGACCGGCTCTCTACCACTCGGTAGATGATGCCTTATCTACCGGTCGGTAGACAACCCCCCTTCGCGTCTGCAACTCAACGTCGCCCCGCCTCGTGCCGACGAACGACGTAGGACAAGGAGCCTGGGTGAAGCTACGCCAGAAGTACCTCGCGATCATGGCCGTGCCGGTCGTGGTGCTCGGCGCTGCCACCGCGCTGGCCTACGCGGCCGATAGCCGCGCGACCGAGAGCGTCGCGTCATTGGCGCACACCTCCCAGATCCATCTGAAGGTGCGCGACGTCCTGGACGACCTCGTCGATGCCGAGACGGGCACACGCGGTCTCATGCTGACGGGTGACACCGCCTTCCTCGAGCCCTTCGACCGCGGGGCCGCTGCCCTCCCCCAGGATCTCTCCGCCCTCTGGGAGCTGGTGGCGGGCGACGACCTTCAAGCCCAACGCCTCGAGCGGCTCACGCCTTTGGTGGCCGACCGGATGAGCACCCTCGGCCGCCAGCAGGAACTCGGGGCCATCCGGACCCAGACCGAGCGGACGATCGCCCGGCCGCTGCTCGCACGTGGGAGTGCCCTGATGGAGGAGATCCGCGGCATCCTCGGCGAGATGCGCGAGCACGAAGAGTCGAACCTCGAGGAACTCCAGCGCGAGCGGAGACTCGCAGACGAACGTTCCAACCTCATCCAGTTCATCCTGTTGCCACTCGGCGTGCTGCTGTCCCTCGCCCTGGTGACCGGCATGTCGGATCGGGTCGTGCGCAGGATCCTGCGGATCGAGGAGAACGCGGAGCGTCTCGAACGAGGCGAGACCCTCCTCGAACCTGATCCGAGCAAGGACGAGGTCGGCGAACTCGGCCGGCGGATGGTCCAGATCGGAACCCGGCTCATCGAGACCCAGGGCGAGCTCCGTCACCTCGCGATCACGGACCCGCTCACGGGCATCGCGAACCGACGTGGCTTCCTGGTGGTCGCCGAGTCCCAGCTCGAACTGGCGCGACGCGAGAAGCGGCGTCTCACGTTGGCCTACGTCGATGTCGACGGGCTGAAGCAGGTGAACGACACGCTCGGCCACGATCACGGCGACCTGCTGATCAAGGAGGTCGCGGCGTTGATCTCCGATACCGTCCGCTCCGCCGACGTGATCGCCAGGGTGGGGGGCGACGAGTTCGCCATCCTGCTGGTCGGCTACCCGGATCTCGATGCGGATGCTGCGGTCGCCCGCATCGAGCATTCCATCTCATGGGCGAGCGAGCTGCCGGGCCGGGACTACCCGATCTCCGTCTCCGTCGGGATGGCTCGTTTCGACGGCGCGAGCCAGGGAACGATCGAGGACCTGATCCGCCACGCCGACCAGGCCATGTACCGGGTCAAG
>JBKJXU010000265.1:0-7699 GCA_046716145.1 Actinomycetota bacterium | reverse complement strand
CTCGCGCTACCGACGCGTGGGCGTCGGCATCGTGCGACATCGTGGTTACCTCTGGGCCACGATGATCTTCTACGGGTAACGCGCGGCGGATCCCGTCGCGCCTTGCACGAAGGACCTTCGGAGCGGATGTAAGCCTTCTGGCTCCCACGTGCGTCTATCGTCGGCGATGGAAGCCGTGACGACGGAGGCCCTGCTGAGTCCCGTGGCGATGGACCCCACCTCGCGCCGCCCCGCTCGGGAGGCTGGCCTCGATCTGGGCTCCCTGTTCGAAGCCAACGCCACGTCTCTGTATCGCACCGTGCTGGCCTACACGGGGGGTCGGGCCGACATCGCTGAGGAGGGAGTCAGCGAGGCGTTCGCGCGAGCCGCGGCGCACCAGGGACGACTCCGCGACCCCGTCGCGTGGTTGTACCGCGTGTCGTTCAACGCGGCGAACGACGAGCTTCGTCGGGAGCGCCGTGACCGCCATCCCGCGGCCCGGGAGGCGGTCCAGTCACCGCCGGGGTTCGAGGGGCTCTTCGATGCGCTGCGTCGACTTCCTCCGCGTGAGCGCGCGGTCATGGCGCTGTTCTACGTGATCGATCTGCCGGTTGCAGAGGTGGCGCAGCGCCTGGGGATGGCGGCGCCCACCGTTCGTGTGCATCTCACCCGCGGACGGCGGCGACTGGCGAGCATGCTCGGTGACGACGAGGTGGACGACTGATGCGCGAACGCTGGCAGCGCGAGCTACTAAGGCTCGGAGACATCGAAACACCGGTGCAACGGATCCGATCTCGATCCGATCGGCTCCCCCACGCCGAAGGAGCGCGGGAGCCGTCCAACCTGCAGAGGATCGCCGCCGGCGTACTCGCCTTCGCCGTGTTCCTCGCGGCCGCGGCGTTCGGGTGGCGAGCCTTCACGCGGGAGTCGGCGTCGGGACAGATCGATGGCCGGTGGCCGGTGGCAACGATAGAGCTCTCGAACCGAGGGGACCAGCGGAGCGCGACGCTCTCGAGCGGCGACTACGTCCAGGTCGGCGAGTTCGGCACCTCCTCGTCGCCCGATGAGTCCTATCCGTATCGATGGCACAACCCGTCGGTCGGTGGCCCGATCGATATCCCGCTCGGCACAGAGATCCGTGTGGTGGGTGACGTGGAGATCCGCGAGATCCTCTTCGGCGACGCTGAGCAGCTCGACGCTGGGAGAGGCCCAGACTCCGGTCCCATCTCGTCCGACCAGCCGACGTTCGAGGGTCCGTACTTCCCTGTGAGCGATCGGCTAGAACGGGAGTACTGGAAGCTGTTCGGCACCTGGGCGGACGGCTCGGTCCTCGACGTGTACTTCGAGGTGCGGTGGGTGGAGCCGGACGTGGACCTCACCGATACAAGCGTTGACATCATCGTGACGCCCGGCACCTTCCGGGCCGACCTGCTCTACGGTGGGCAGCGAACCCTCGGAGGTGGGTCCGGCTCGTACGGGAACATGATCCTCACTGCAGAATGGTCCGGCCCCGGACCTGACACCGTGTACTTCCCCGTCGCGGCCGGAAGCTCCATCGATGTGACCGGGAAGGATCTCGAGTCGTGGTCGCTCGGTGTCGGTCCGGGTGATGCCGAGAGCGCCGATGTGCAGGTGGACCACGTGCCGGACCGGTTGGGTCCTACGACCCTCTACCTCTCCGTTCGGTGGGGCCGCGGTGAAGCCACCCTCCGCTTCTGGATCGAGGTCGTGCCGCCGGCATCGGCGGCTGAGGCGTCAACCGATCCGATCCGCTTCGAGGAGAGCGATGGCTGGTTCACGGCGTCCACGGCCGGCCGGGGTGTCCCAGCGACCGCGTGGATCGCGACCCGCCCCTTCCCGGCGGGGTCGACGCCCGCTACATCCACCACGCCTGAAGGGATGGCGCAGGAGCTGGAGGAGGACGAGATCCTCATCGTCGCGTGTCAGGTCATGCAAGCACGGGCCGACCCGACGAACCCGAACTTCCCCGCCATGGGCTTGCCGCTCACAGCACCGGGAACGGTCGAGTCGGCGTGGGAGGGCGGTATCCCCGGGAAAGGCCGAAGCGTCATCTTGGCGCAGGTCACCGAACGCTACCTTCAGATCTGGATCTTCTTCGGCACGCCCGACCCGAGCAACGAGACCCGTTCCCGGGCGCAGGAGGCACTCGCGCGGCTCGTGCTGGAACCGATCCCATCACCCGTGGACCTTCCGGAGCCCACACAGGACGAGTTCCGCTCGGAGTTCGTCAGTGATGAGCTCGGCTACCGGTTCTGGCCACGCTCCGCCAACGTCGACGAAAGTGTGGTCTACCGATTCAACGTTCCGCATTGCGGCCTCGACTGGCTCGTTGACTTCGACGGCAGTTTCTGGGAACCGCTCTACGCGGCCAACGACGGCAAGCCCAGCTTCGCCGTCAACGCGGACACCGGGACGATCGAGTTGACCGGCCCGAACGAGGCGCGCTACGCCTCCTCGGGAGGATCGGGAGTGATGCTGGTTCGCATCGACGGACCGGTGCTTCGTAGCCCGTGCGACTAGCAGCCACGACATCATGACGCTCGCAGCGCCTACGCCACGAGGGTAATCCTTCGACCCGTCGATGACCAGCGATGACCTGCATCCTTCGGCTCGGTTCACGGATCATGGGCACGAGGTCGCGCACCAAGGGTGCGACGGCAGAAGTCGACGATTCGCTCAAGACGTAAGACGAGTTCGACGTCGATGCCGCTCCTGGCTGCCGCCATCATGGGAGTGGAGAGAGGATCACTCGGGTCAACTCGCGAGCGAACGCAACTGCCGCATCGCCACCGTCAGCTGCGACAGGTCGCTCACGCCTTCCATCGCCAGGCTCCGGGTGAACCGCTGGAGTCGCTGGAGCGCCTGCGGGCGCGCTTCCAGGTAGGCGTCGACGGCCTCGTCCACCGGCATGCCGTCGGCGCCCTCGAACGTGTCCTCGCACAGCTGCCGGCGCACCGCCAACAGGTCGTCTTCCATCGACTGCTGGGCCCAGCGCTGCCAGCGCGTCCCGGCGGGCAACGCCTCCAGCTGGCTCTCCATCCAGTCGATCTCCAGGCGCTCCCCCAGCAGGAAGAACCCGCGCGCCACCTCCAGCACGCCGCGGCCCGTGGAATGTGACACCGCGATGATGTCGGGCCCGTGGACCAGTTCGGGCTGGAAGGCGTGGCGTCGCGCCAGCGGTTCCGGCACGCCTTCGGCGATCAACCGGCGCGCCATGTGTTCGTGATCCTCGCGCCACGCGTCCGGGCCGATCTGCCCGATCACCTCGGACAGCTCCGCGAACGAGTCGCGCTCGGCCTTCACGGTCTCGCCCAGGCGCTGGCCTGCCGCCTGCACCAGGTACCAGCGCGACGTCGTCTCCACGAGCCAGTCGGCGCCGTTCATCAGCTCGCGCTGGATGCCCGGGTCGATCACACCGTCCAGCGCCTCCACGGCGCTCCAGCGGCGCTCGGCGCCGGTCACGTCGCGGGCCATCCGGAACGCGCGCACCACGTCGGCCGGCGACGCGCCGGTCTCGGTGACCAGCCGTGACACGAACGTGATGCCCTGGGAGTTCACGACGTCGTTCGCCGCCATGGTCGCCAAGATCTCGCGCTTGAGCGGGTGATCGCCCAACAGGTGTCCGAACCGTTCCACGATCCGCGGCGGGAAGTAGCGCTCCAGGTCCTTCGCCAGGTACTCGGAGTCGGGCAGGTCGCTCGCCAGCAGGTCCGCGTAGACGCTCCGCTTGGCGTAGGCCAGTAGCACCGAGAGTTCGGGCCTGGTCAGGCCTTGGCCGGCCGCGCGGCGCTCCCCCATCTCCTCGCTCGTGGGCAGGAACTCGACCTCGCGCTCCAGCTCACCGTCGGCCTCGAGTTGCTGCATCAGGTCTTCGTAGGCCTCGATCCGCTGCGCCGAGATCTCGTCTTCCTGCGACAGGATCTGCGCCTGCAGGTAGTTGTCGTACAAGACGTGCTGCACGACATCGGAGGAGCACTCCTGGAGCAGCAGGTTGCGCCCTTCCAGCGTCAGCTCACCCCGCGCGATGGCCAGGCCCAGCAGGATCTTCCAGTTCACCTCGTGGTCGGAGGTGTCCACTCCCGCGGAGTTGTCGATGAAGTCGGTGTTGATGTGGCCGCCGGCCAGCGCGAACTCGATGCGGCCGCGCTGGGTGAACCCGAGGTTCCCGCCCTCGCCGACCACGCGGGCACGCACGTCGGCACCGTTCGCGCGCACCTGATCGTTCGCGCGGTCGCCGGCGTCGGCGTTCGACTCGGTCTTGGCCTTCACGTAGGTCCCGATGCCGCCGTTCCACAGCAGGTCCACCGGCGCCCGCACGATCCAGCGGATCAGCTCGTTGGGGGTCATCTCGGCCTGCTCGGAGTCGGGGATCTGTAACGCCGCGCGCACCTGCACCGAAGGGGTCACCGCCTTCGCCTTGCGGTCGATCACGTCGCCGCCCAGCGACAGGAGCGTGCGGTCGTAGTCGTTCCACGATGACCCCGGCAGGTCGAACAACCGCTGGCGTTCGTGGAACGCCATCTCGGGATCGAGCGGATCGGGGTCCAGGAACACGTGCCGGTGATCGAAGGCCGCCAGCAGCCGCACGGTCTTCGTGTAGAGCATCCCGTTGCCGAACACGTCGCCGGACATGTCGCCGATCCCCGCGGCGGTGAACGGATCGACCATCACGTTCACGCCGATCTCGCGGAAGTGACGCTTCACGGACTCCCAAGCGCCGCGCGCGGTGATGCCCAACGCCTTGTGGTCATACCCGGCGCTGCCGCCCGAGGCGAACGCGTCGCCCAGCCAGAATCCGTAGCGCTCGCTGACCCCGTTCGCGATATCGGAGAAGGTGGCCGTCCCCTTGTCCGCCGCGACCACCAGGTAAGGGTCCGGACCGTCGAGCACGCGCACGCCCTCGGGGTGCACCACCTGGGCGTCCACCAGGTTGTCGGTGATGTCCAGCAGACCCTGCATGAACGTCACGTACTGGGTCACCACCTCCTGCTTCAGTTCCTCCGGCGTCCCGGGCTGCCGCTTCAGGATGAAGCCACCCTTCGAGCCGTCCGGCACGATGACCGCGTTCTTCACCGTCTGCGCCTTCATCAGGCCGACCACCTCGGTGCGGTAGTCCTCCTTGCGGTCCGACCACCGGATGCCACCGCGCGCCACCATGCCACCGCGCAGGTGGATGCCCTCCATGTACGGCGTGTAGACGAAGACCTCGTACAGCGGGAAGGGCTTGGGCATCTCCGGGACCTTCGCGCTCAGCAGCTTGAACGACAGGCACGAGGCGTTCGGCAGGTAGGCGTTCGTCCGCAGCGTCGCGCGGATGGTCCCCAGCAGCGAGCGCACGATCTGATCCTGGTCGAGCGAGACCACCGAGCGCAGGTCCTCCACGATCTGGGCGCGGAGGGCCTCCTCGGCTTCCTCGGACGCCTCGATGGCCGGGTCGAACTTCTGCTCGAACAACGCCACCAGCCGCGCGGCGATATGCGGGTTCGCCGCTAGGGCGTCGTTGCGGTACTCCTCGGTGAAGCGGCTGGTCACGCGCATGCGGTACTTGCGATAGGCCCGAAGGATCTGGACCTGCCACCAGGAGAGCGACGCGGAGATCACGAGTCGGTTGAGCGAATCCACCTCGATGTCGCCGCGCCACATCGCCTCGATGGCCTCGACGACACGGCCGCCCTGTGTCTCCAGGTTGAGCACCGCGCCACGGGCGTCCAGCACGCCGAAGTCGTGGATGTAGACGCGGCCCTCGCCGTGCAACTGGACCGGGACCTCTTCCACCGCGCGCAGACCGAGTGAATCCAGCAACGGCATGAACGCCGACAGATCGGCCTTGCCGCCGGTCTTGTAGAGCTTGACGCGGGTGAGGCGTTCGCCGGCGCTCTCGTTGCCGAGCCCCACCACGAAGCCGTGGAGCGCGGACTCCAGATCCTCCAGACGCAGCACGTCGTCCACGGCCAGAGCCCAATCGGTCTCCGACACCTTGTAGTAGTCGGGGAACCGCGGTGAATACTTCGCGGCCAAGATCTCTCCCCGGGCATGGCCCACGCGCCGGACCAGGGCGTCGTGCAGGTCGTCGTCCCAGGTCCGCGCGAGCCGCTCGACCTCCTCCTCGAGCTCCTCGTAGGGGATCTCGGGGATGCGCGTGCCCGGCTCCACGTGGACCGTGAAGAAGATCTTGGCGGACTCGGTCTCACCGAGCGAGAGCGAGTAGTCGACGGTCTGGCCGTGGAACCGCTCCAGGAACATCTGCTGCAGGCGCTTGCGGAGCGACGCGCTGAACTTCTCGCGCGGCAGCGCGACCACGACCGAGATCTGCCGCTCGAAGATGTCCCGGCGCACCAGGACCCGGATCCCGCCGTGCTTCTCGAGTTGCAGCAGGCCCACCACCAACTGGCGGAGTTCTTCGGTGGAGGCCTGGAACAACTCGTCCTTGGGGAACGACCCGAAGAGCTCCACCGCGGACTTGAAGTCGTGCGAGCCGGGGATCATGTCCTCGGCCGCCAAGATCTGCTCCAGCTTGTGGTGCAGGAGCGGCGTCTTGGAGGCAGGCTCCATGTAGGCCTTGGACGTGAACAGGCCGATCAGCCGGGCCTCCCCCAGCAACTGGCCGTCGGCGCCGACCTTGCGGATCCCGATGTAGTCCATCCGCGCGCGCCGGTGCACGGTGGCGTAGGCGCGGGTCTTCGACAAGACGAGCAGGTCGCCCTCCTCGATCCGGTGACGCAGGTCGGCTGCGAGCGAGTCCAGGGGCGTGGCGTCAGCGAAGTTGGACCGCGACACGTCGGACAAGATCCCGAGACCGCTCCCCTGTACGGCCTTGATCGCCCTGCCGTCCTCGCCGTCGAGGAGCTCGTACTCGCGGTAGCCGAGCAGCACGAAGTTCATCTGCAGGAGCCAGTCCAAGAAGTCGATCGCCTCGCCCACCTCCTGCGGCGAGTACCGCACCGCCGCCTGGCGGGCCAGGTCCTCCATGTGCCGAACGCGCTCCTGCATCGGCTCGAAGTCACGCACCACCAGACGCACGTCGTGCAGGATCTCGACGATCCTGGCCTCCAGATCCTCGGCTTCGTCTGCGGGGAGTTCGCGTTCCAGTTCGAAGCGCATCACGGACTCGCGGTGGGCGGCGTCGCGGCCCGACATCACGCGTTCGAGGCCGCCGCTCTCCCCGCGCGCGGTCCCGATCACGGGGTGAAGGAGACGCCGGATGATGAGCTCGCGGCCGCTCAACTCCTCCGAGATCGAGTCCACGAGGAACGGGGAGTCGTCGGTGCTGGTCTCGATGACGGTCCCGTCGGTGCTGTACCCGTGGGTTTCCAGGGTGGGGGTGAACACGCGCACCGCCGAGGACTGGGTGCCGCGGGTATCGGCGAAGTCGAAGAGTGACGCGGACAGCGCGTAGAGGTGCTCGTCGCCGGCCTGATCCAACTCTTCGGGGCCTAGGCGGCGCAGGAGGGCCTTCGCGAACGCGGCGAGGGCATCGCGACGGTCCGCGGGTGCGTCCTCGTGGATGCGCGCGAGGACCTTGTCGAGGACCGGATGAAGGACGGAAGAAGGCGGCGGCGGCGTGGCGATGTGTTCGTCGAATTCGGACACGGTCGGGTTCCCGGCTCGATATCTGGGACGCGTCCCATTGTGCCAGGTCCTCCGGCGCCTCGGACTCAAGCGATGGCAGACCGCACAGATTCGACGATCTCCGCGGCCC
>JBKJXU010000264.1:0-2717 GCA_046716145.1 Actinomycetota bacterium | reverse complement strand
CCCGGGCGACGAGGAAGCGCCGATCTCCGAGGACGGCGTCTGGATGGGATGGCCGCTCGTGTTCGCCGCGGCGCCTGGTGCCTATCTGGGGGCGGCCGCGCTGCTCGCGGTGCCGATGGCTCTTCGCGCGCGTCGGCGGCGCATCGTCATCGCGCTCGGTGGACTGCTCGCCGCGACATGGCTCGTCGTGTCGCCGGTGGTTTTCGAGTCCGGGCCCTTCCGGTGGACCGTCGATCTCCTTCCCTTCGGAGACGTGTTGCTCCACAACCCGGGGCGGCTGCGGTACATGGGCGTGCTCGTCCTGCCGATCCTGGCCGCCCTCGGCGTGCAGGGACTCGTGGACGACCCGCCGCCGCGGCACCGTGTCCTCGCCTGGTGCGCGGCGGGGGCGGCGATCTGGGTGGCGGTACCGCTCCTCGCAGGCGCCGAGCCCGGCCGGTGGCAACTGGCCGGCGCGATGCTCGTCCCCGCCGCTGCTCTATTCGCCTTCGGCGTTCGCCGCTCGATGGTGCTCGCCGCGCTGCCCGTCCTCCTCGCCCTCGAACTCGGCTTCGGCGCGATCGCGTCGAACCGGCACACCGGCAGCGAGATCCTCTACGGGCTGGAGGGCCCCACCGATCGTCCTCTCGCCTTCCAGCCGCTCCGCGCGCCCACCGTGGACACCGAGGCGTTCCTCCGTCCCACCGAGCTGGTCGCAGCGATCGGCCGGGATCGCTACCTCACGTGGGCGCCGCCCGCCGCGGCGTATCAGAAGGGCTACCTGTTCGCGCAGGATCCCGCGGACTGGCCGGCCCTTGCGAACGAGCGCGGGACCCTGTTCGGCATCCGCGACGCGCTCGGCTACAACCCGGTTCAGTTGCCGGCCTACTGGCGGTGGATCCGCGAACGGAACCCGCTGCCCATGTACTACAACGCCTCGGTCCTGGCGCGGCCGGCGCTCGAAGATCTGGCCACACTGGGTGTCCGTTACCTCGTGGTGCCCCAAGGTGTGCCGCCCACGGTACCGGGCGAGGTCATCGCGACCGCAGACGGCTACGACCTCGTCGAAGTGACCTATCCCTCGTGGCAAGGCTTCACCCTTCCCGTCGACGTCGAGCGCGTCTCGGCCACCGAGATCCGCGTCGATGCGAGCGCCGCGGCAACGGCCGTGATCATCGCCGAGGCCTTCGACCCCGGCTGGCGCGCCGTCGCCGATGACGGTCAGGAGGCGCGGATCGACGCGGCCGGGCCGGCGATGCAGGTGACGTTCCCCCGCGGGACGCACACCGCCACGCTCACCTACCACGACCCCTGGGTGATCGGCTCACTGTGGGCCGGCGTGGCGGCGTGGCTCGGTCTCGGCGCCGCCTCGCTGCTCACCCGTCGAGCGGTTCGAACGCGATCACCGTGAACCCGTAAGCGTCGTCGTAAGAGTTTGGCGACGTGTCGAGCTCGATCGACATCCGGACCGGGTATCCGAACGTCTCGTCGTACTCGATGTCGAAAGCGTCGGCATCGAGCGAACTCGCTACCCCCTCGAACAGGTCCTCGATCGTGAGCGGGAATCCTCGTCGCTCCGCGCCCTCGACCGAGTCCGGCCCCCCGCGCTGACGGAACGAGACGGGGATACCCCCGCGCACCACGACGCGAGAGGGCTCCTCTCCCTCGACCCAGTTGCCGCCCCGCACGTACCTCAACCCGTACGAGGCCGGACCTTCGCGGTCCCACTGCTCCCGCGCCTCCTCGAGATCCGCCGCCCGCGACGGCGACGCGCTGATCGAGCGGCACGCCACGGTCATCCCCGCTACGACAGCGAGGACGACCACGCCGACTACCCGGAGGCGCGCCGGCGTAGCTCCGCCTCGATGAACCGGTCGATGTCGCCGTCGAGCACGCGTTGGGGATCCCCCATCTCCTCGTCGGTGCGGTGGTCCTTCACCATCTGGTACGGCGCGAGGACGTACGAACGGATCTGCGAGCCGAAGTCCACAGCCCTGCGCTCGCCGCGGATCTGATCCATCTCCTCGTCGCGACGCTGGCGCTCCCGCTCGGCCAGGCGGGCTTTGAGGATCCCCATCGCCGTCGCCTTGTTCTGCAGCTGCGACCGCTCGTTCTGACACGCCACGACGATGCCGCTCGGCAGGTGCGTGATCCGCACGGCGGAGTCGGTGGTGTTGACGCCCTGACCGCCCGGACCGCTGGAGCGGTACACGTCGATACGAAGTTCGGATTCGTCGATGTCGATCTCGTCGGCCTCGCTTTGCTCGAGCGCGGGGATCACGTCGAGCGAGGCGAACGACGTGTGCCGGCGCTTCTGCCCGTCGTACGGACTGATGCGCACCAGCCGGTGTACGCCGCGCTCGGCCGACAGCAAGCCGTAGACGTTCGTGCCGCGAAGCGTGAACGTGGCCGACTTGATCCCCGCCTCCTCGCCGTAGTGGACCTCGTCGACCTCCAGGTCGAAGTTCGAACGTTCCGCCCACCGGATGTACATCCGCAGGAGCATGTCGGCCCAGTCCATCGACTCGGTCCCACCCGCACCCGCCTGCAGGGTCGCGATCGCTTCGTGGCTGTCGTACGGGCCCGAGAGCAGCGCCGCCAGCTCTAGGCGGTCGACGTCGCCCTCCAGGGTCTTCACCGCCGCCGCCACCTCCGTGGCGAGGTCGGCGTCTTCGGCGTCGGCGAGGAGCACGTTCATCGCCTGGGCGTCCTCGAGACGCCCTCGGAGGGCGTCGTAG
>JBKJXU010000263.1:0-41034 GCA_046716145.1 Actinomycetota bacterium | reverse complement strand
GCGGTCGCCGCGATCAAGCGCGATCCCGCCCTGGTCGAGGCTCATGCCGATCAGGTCGGGCGGATCGACGCGGCGGCGTTCCGGGCCCGGGTGCGCCCTCGGTTCCCTGTGTGGGTGGGCAACGCGGTCCTCGTGGGCGTCCTGCTGGGCGGCGCGGCCGCGGTGGGCGTGGCGGCGGTCGCCGAGGGGCCGGTGGCTCGCCTGGCGCTCGTGGCAGCAGCGGTTGCATGGTCGGTCGGCGCGCACTCCCCGGCTCACTGGGTCGTGGGGCGGGTGGTGGGGATCAGGTCGACCGACTACTTCTTCGGGGGCCCACCGCCGCCGCGCCCGGGGCTCAAGACCGACTACGCCTCCTACCTCCGCACGCCGGCCCGCGCGCGAGCCTGGTTCCACGCGAGCGGGGCGCTCGCGACGAAGGCCGCTCCGTTCGTTGCGCTCGCCTTCGCGCCCCTCACGAACGCGCCGGGCTGGGCGGTCCTGGCGACGCTGGGCCTCGGGCTGGTGCAGATCGCGACCGACATCGCCTTCAGCGTGAAGACGAGCGATTGGAAGAAGTTCCGCCGGGAGATGGCGATCGCACGCGAGACCGCCGCGCGAGCGGGCTAGACCGGCCGAGCGCCTCGCGCGCTAGGCTCGCCATCCGATGGACCTCCTGTGCGTGGGCGATGTGATGGTCGACGTCCACGCCGCCACGGGGATGCTCGCCGAGGGCGGCGATGTCCACGGGCGGGTCGTGATCCGGCCCGGTGGGACCTCGGCGAACGCGGCCGTGTGGGCAGTGGCATCGGGGGCGTCGGCCGGTGTCGTGGGTCGCGTCGGCACCGATCTGCCCGGCGAACTCTGCGTCCGGGCGCTGCGGGCTGCCGCCGTCGATACCTCGGCCATCCTATCCGGACCCCAGCCCACAGGCGCGATGCTGATCCTGTTCGACGAGCACGAGCGGTCCATGGCCGCCGACCGGGGTGCGAACACCGCGCTCGTGCCGGCCGATCTCCCGTCGCTCGATGGGGTCACCGCGATCCTCGTCTCGGGCTACTTGACCTTGCAGGACCCCACCACGCCCGCGGCGGTGGCGGCGATCGAGGCCGGCGTGCGCGCGGGAGCGCTCGTCGCGGTGGAGGCGGCGTCGTGGCCGCTGATCGAAGCCTTCGGGCCGGAGCGCTTCTTCGAGGTGACGCGGGGGGCCACCGCGATCGTGGCCAACGAGGACGAGGCTCGCGCGCTCACCGGTCTGGAGGCCGCGGAGGCCGCGGGCGCCCTCGGCGAACGTTTCTCGATCGCGGCCGTGAAACGGGGCGAGCGGGGCGCGATCCTCGTCGTCGACGGTGCGGTGCACGTTGCGCCGGCCGAACCGGTCGATGTGGTGGATCCGACGGGCGCCGGCGACGCGTTCGACGGGGTCTTGCTCGCGGGGCTGGTGCGCGGTCAAGAGCCCGCGGTGGCGCTCGCCGCCGCATGCCACGCGGGCGCGCAGGTCGTGTCGAGCCGCGAGACCTGGCCGCAGGGAGCTGCCGGGTGACGATCCTGCTCACCGATGACGTCGCGCTGGCCGTCGCGGGCGGCGGGCCCGTGGTCGCCCTCGAGACGAGCGTGATCGGGCAGGGCCTCCCGTATCCCCACAACCTCGAGTGCGTGCAGCGGATGTCGCGAACGATCCGCGACGCCGGGGCTCTGCCCGCCTGGATCGGCCTGGCCGATGGCGCCGTCATCGTGGGTCTTGACGACGCGATGCTGGAGCGCTTCGCGACGAGCGGCGAAGCCACGAAGGTGGCGCGCCGGGACGTCCCGGTCGCCATCGCTCAAGGCGGTCTGGGCGCCACCACGGTGAGCGCCACCGTCTGGGCCGCGAACCGCGCGGGCATCCGGATCGGCGCGACGGGTGGCATCGGCGGCGTGCACCACGGCGCTGCCTCCGACGTCTCCGCGGACCTCCTCGAACTGGCGCGCACCCCCGTGCTGCTCGTGTGCAGCGGCCCGAAATCGATGATCGATCCGGTCGCGACCGCCGAGAAGCTCGAGGAGCTGGGCGTCGCCGTCATCGGCTACGGCGTGGACCGCCTGCCGTTCTTCCTGGCGCGGGAGGCTCCGGTCGATCTGGAGCATCGTGTCGAGACGCCCGAAGAGGCGGCCGCGCTCGTGCGCGCGCAGCGCTCGGCGGGAACAGACTCGGCGCTGCTCCTGTGCAACCCGGTCCCGACGGCGAGCGCGATGGATGCGCACGTGGTCGCCGAAGCCGTGCGCCGCTCGGAGGCGCGGATGCAGGCGGAGGGCGTCGAAGGCAAGGCGGTGACGCCGTTCCTGCTGGCTGCACTCGCCGAGGAGACGGACGGCCGCTCGCTGCAGGCCAACCTGGATCTGCTCGAGGCGAACGCACGCCTGGCCGCCCAGATCGCGTCGGCCCTCAGCGCAGCCAGGTCTGGATGATGACCTTGGAGAAGTTCCAGCCGTAGCGAAGGCTCTTCGGCTTCTTCGTCTTCCCACCCGCCCGGGCGACGATCGTGACGGGCACCTCCACCACCTTCGCGCGGTGACGCAATGCCTCGATGAGGATCTCGCTCGTCCAGAACTGATCCTGCTCCAAGACCAAGCGGCGAAGCAGGTCCGTCCGCGCCGCGCGGTACCCGCTGGAGGGGTCGGTGATCCTGCGGCCGGTCAACACGGTCACGAGCCGGGAGAAGACGTGCACGCCGATATGGCGGATCAGCGAATCCCGTTCGAACGCGCCCAGCAGGCGCGAACCGCTCACGTAGTCGGCGCGGCCATCGAGGATGGGCTCGATCAGCACGGGCAACTCGTCGGCACGATGCTGGCCGTCGGCGTCCATCGTCACGACGATCTCCGCGCCGAGTTGCAGCGCGATCTCATAACCCACGCGGAGCGCGAGGCCGCCACCGCGACGGATCGGCAACTCCGCGACCAGCGCGCCGGCATCACGGGCAACGCGCGCCGTGGCGTCCTCGCTGCCGTCGCTCACGACGAGCGGCACGACGCGCATCCCCGCGATCTCCTCGGGCAGCGCGGCCACGACGGCCGCGACGTTCTCGGCCTCGTTGTACGCCGGGGAGACCACCACCAGGCGCCTCCCCTCGGGCAGGGCGTCGGCGCGCGACCAGTCGAACCGCTCGCGTCCCAAGGCCTCGACCAGCAGCCGCACCGTGCGCTCGTTCTCGTCGGCATGCGCCTGCGCCCGGAGCACCAGGCCGAGCAACACGAAGAACCCCACGGTCAGGACGAAGACGAGGCGCCGTTCGTCGCCCTTGGCGACGTCGAACCATCCGAAGACCGGCTCGAACAAGCTGGGGGAGAGCGAGAGCATCGTCACGACGAGGGCGAGCCCGGCGACGATCAGCAGCGAGAGCCGGCTGATCCGGCGCCGTGCATGTGCACGCACGGAGACCACGAACACCCACAGAGCGGCGACCGCGCCGATGAGCCGGACCGCCGTCATCGCGTGTCCCTCAGGCCCGCCAGCGGTCGCGGGGCAGGATGTGGTCGGGGAGCACCCGCTCCCGGAACCGCTCGATCGTCGCGAACATGGACTCGATCAGGGTCTCGTTGAGCAAGCGCGGCTGCAGCCCCAGATCCAGGAGCTTGGTGTGCACGGGGTTGTAGTAGTGCTCCTCGGCCTCCGTGCGCGGGTTCGACACCGGAGCGACGTCGACGTCGATCCCCACCTCGGCTCCGGCTTTCTGCACGATCTCGGCGAGGTCCAGGATCGAGAAGCGCTCGGTGAACTGGTTGAAGACGCGGTACTCGCCGGGTTCGGCAGGGTGCGTGAGCGCCAGTTCGACACACTGCAGGGTGTCCTCGATGTTGAGGTAGCCGCGGGTCTGCCCGCCCTTGCCGTAGACCGTGAGCGGGTGGCCGATCACGGCCTGGACGCAGAACCGGTTCAGCGCCGTGCCGAAGACGTCGTCGTAGTCGAACCGGGTGAGGAGCCGGTCATCGAGCGCCGTCTCCTCGGTGCGGATGCCGTAGACCACGCCCTGGTGCAGATCGGTGGCGGCCAGACCCCAGATGCGGCTGGCGAAATGGATGTTGTGGGAGTCGTGCACCTTCGACAGGTGATACATCGACCCGGGCATCTTCGGGAACGGCAGGTAGTCCGATCGCCCGTTGTGACGGATCTCGATGAAGCCCTCTTCGATGTCGATGTTGGGCGTGCCGTACTCACCCATCGTGCCGAGCTTGACCAGGTGACACCCCGGGGCGATGTCGCGGATCGCGAAGAGCACGTTGAGCGTGTTCACGACGTTGTTCGTCTGGGTGAAGACGGCGTGCTCGCGGTCCTTCATCGAGTACGGAGCGCTCGGCATCTCGCCGTAGTGCACGACGGCCTCGGGCTGGGTCTGGCGGAACACGCTCTCGACGACCGGCCACTCGGTGAGGTCTCCGGCGGTGATCCCGATGTCGAGACCGGTCAGTTCCTTCCACGCGGCGACGCGCTCGGGCAGGGTGGCGATGGGCGTCAACGAGTCGCTCCCGGCCTCGGCGTGTGCCCGGCGGCGAAGACCGTCGTCGACGACGTGCACGTCATGGCCGCGCGAGGACAAGCGCATGGCGGTGGGCCACCCGAGGTAGCCGTCACCGCCGAGGATCACGATCCGCATGAGGGGTTCTTCTCCGAAGCAAGGGGGGACGCTGCAATCCTACCCGGAGGGAGGGTGCGGGCCTCAGGAGAGGTCGGCGAGCGCCTGCAACACGCGGTCCACTTCATCGGGCAGGTGGTAGTGGCAGAACCCGATCCGGACGGCGCCGCCGCTGGCGAGCAAACCCAGGCGCTCGAACACCTCGATCGCGTAGTAGTGACCATCCCAGGTGAAGATTCCGCGCTCGGCGAGTGCCGCAGACGTGTCGAGCGGATGCTGCTCGCCCAGACGGATCGCGAACGTCGGGGTCCGCTCGCCCAAGCGCCCGGGATCGGCGATCCCGAGCAGCCGCACGCCGGGGATCCGCCCGAGACCGTCGAGGAACCGCGCGGACAACGAGGCCTCGTGGGCGCCTATCGCGGCGAACGCATCCGCGAGGCGCTCGCGGCGCATGGCGCCTGATCCGAGCCCCGCCAGGTAGTCGATCGCGGCGATCGTGCCGGCCATCGATTCATGGTTCTGCGTCCCGGTCTCCCAGCGGTCGGGGTCGACGTCGTCCACGGGCCGCAACTTGTACGGCTCCCATGACCCGAGCACCTCGCGCCGCACGGCCACCATGCCTTGGTGGGGACCGAAGAACTTGTACGGACTGGTCGCCAGGATGTCGGCGCCCGAGTCGTGCAGTCCGGGGAGCCGGTGCTGCGCGAAGTGCACCCCGTCGAGCGCCACCAGCGCTCCCACCGCCTCGGCCCGGCGGACAACCTCGCCGACCGGTGGTGTGGTCCCGACGGCGTTGGAGGCGAGGGTGCATGCGACCAAGCGTGTCCGGTCCGAGAGCGCCGCGTCCAGGGAATCGAGGTCGAGGGTCACGTCCTCAGGGTCGATGTCGACCCATCGCACCGTCGCGCCGGCATCACGCGCCGCCAGGACCCACGGCCGGACGTTCGCGTCATGATCCAAGCGCGTGACCACGACCTCGTCATCAGGTCCGAGCGTCCGCGAGAAGGAACGCGAGAGATGCAGCAAGACCGAGGTCGCGTTCTGCCCGAACACCACTTCGTCCGGGTCACACCCCAGGAAGTCGGCCCCGGCCGTGTGCGCGCGCGCGATGAGATCGTCGATGGACCGGCTGGCGGCGAACGCTCCGTGGGTGTTGGAGGCGCCTTCGCGCATCCGTCCCGCGACGGCCTCGATCACCTCGCTCGGCACCTGCGAGCCGCCGGGTGCGTCGGCCCACACGAACGGGCGCCCGTCGGCGGCGGTCCGTCCGAGCGCGGGGAACCGCCCCCGGATCACGCCCACGTCGAGCGTGCTCTCACTCACCGCCGAAGCGTCTCAGACGCGAGGACCGATCGTGCGGACGTCCGGGTCAGGCGGTGCGACCGAGCTGCGCCCGAAGCGCTTCCCCCGTCAGTCCCTCACCCTTGGCGCGCAGGTCGACGTAGAGCAGGACCGAGACCAACGCTGAGAAGGGGGCGGTGATGATCGACGCGATGGTGGACGTGATCCAGATCAGGAAGAACGACCGCCCGAGCGTGACCACCTGGGTCACGATGCCGACCAGGAGTCCGGTGACGATCAGAACGGCCACTGCGTGCCAGAAGTTCCCTTTCACCAGGTCCCACGACCGCGAGAGCGCGTCGGTGCCCTGCTTGCCTTCGATCACGTAGGCCGGCATCGAGACGCCGAGCATGATCATGATGATCAAACCCGGGATCACGAACAGGACGAGCCCGGCGAGGATGGCCAGGAACGCCAAGAGTGCGATCACGAAGATCCCTCCCAGGTGCGCGAACCCCCAGCGGTAGGAGGCTTCGACGTCGACCGGGTCACCGACCGTCGCCGCAGCTGCGGCCCTCGTCACCGCCCCCTGCACGGCGAAACCCATCACGAACGAGATCCCGAGCGTGAGCCCTCCCACTACGAGGCCTCCGAAGAGCCCGCCGAACGTGAAATACACGCGAACGAGAGCGGCCAGCAGTGCGAGGGGGACGATGTAGATCGCCACGACGCCGATCAGCTTGGCGGCGTTGGCCGCGTAGAGGTCCCAGGCCGCCGACAAGATGTCGCCCAGGCCTCGTGACGGGATCTCGCCGCCACCACCGGCACTCGGCGGCGGGGGAGGGGGTGGTGCCATGCCTGCATCGCTCATCGGGGCTCTCCTTATCGATCGGTGATGAACGAAGCGTAGAGCCTCAGGTGTCCGGGACGTGGAGGCGGGTCGCTCAGACTGGAACGAGGTCCCAGTTCCCGGGAAGCCCGGCGCCGGCCCATCCGGGCTGGGGCCGCCACTCCTCCCAGTCCTCGTCGAAAGGTGGCTCACGCAGAAGGACGTGCTCGACCGCGCGTTCGCCCCAATGACGGAACCACGCGGCGTCCTCCTCGGTGAACATGCCCCGTTCCACGGCCTCCGATAGCTCGTCCTCGTCCTTCCATGACCACGAGGACCGATCCGCGGGGATCTGGACATCGAGGAGGTGTTCGACCGTGTCGAAGCCCGAGGGGGAGCGCTGCAGCGGCGTCTGGAGGTTGATGTAGTACTCGGTCAGCGAACCTCCGTCATAGCCCACGATCACCGCGTAGGGGGTGTCCGGGAAGGCGAACGAGAGCATGCTGGTCGCGCCGCGTGCCTCGTCGCGGAGCGTCCAGTCGGCGGCGGGCAGACGGAGTTCGGTTCCATCGGGACCCACGGGTACCTTGCACTGCACGCCGGGTGGGACGTGGAGCATCTGGAGGTTCGGGTCGTCGCGGACGACGACGGCGGGCCGTGCGGAGAAGACCTTGCCGTCCCAGATCTCGCGGATCGCGATCACGTCGCCGGGGCGGTGCGGAGGCTGGATGTGGTCGTCGGGCTCACGCGTCGCGACCGCCTTCCCACCCATGTCTTCGAGCCTACGTCTCGCCGGTGGTCCCGTGTGGTCCGGCGATGAAGGTTCGGTGGAGCCTTCCCATCGATCGGTCTTGACGGATGTCGGAAGGGGGGAGTACCTTCAGCACCCCTCTCGAACATACGTTCGATTCTCTTCCCGAGGGGCGGGCGATCACGGGCAGGCCGGGGATGACGAAGCGTTTCGACGAACAGGTCCGGGTCGAACGCGACGCAGGCATGCCGTCGGCCTTCGAATGGCGCGGCAAGCGCTACGAGATCCGTGACGTGATCGGCACGTGGCGGATCGAGGGGCGCTGGTGGGATGACGGCCGCGACCGCGAGTACTGGCGCGTCGAGGCCCGCGGGGGAGCCGTCTGGGACCTGTACTTCGACCGTGCCAAGGACATCTGGCACATGGAACGGCTGTGGGACTAGCGGCGCCGTGTTCATCGCCTCCCCGTTCGTGCACCTAGACGTCCGCTCCTGTTTCTCGTTGAAGGAGGGCGCGTTCACGCCGGAGCAGCTCGCGGCGGTAGCCGCGAGCTGCGGGATGCCCGCCGTGGCCATGACCGACCGCGACGGCTTGTACGGCGCTGCGAGGTTCGTGCGGGCGTGCGAACGCGAGGGGGTGAAGCCGATCCTCGGGGCCTCGCTGACGGTCCGGGCGTCCACACCGCCGCCCGGCGATGCGCACGTGGTCCTGCTCGCGCTCGATGACGCCGGGTACGCGAACCTCTGCCGCCTCCTCACCGATGCCCACCTGCTGGGTGAGCGGGGCGACCCGTGGGTGGCCGCCGAACAGATCTGCGCGCACGCCGGGGGACTGCTCGCGGTGCTCGGTCCGCGCTCGCACCCGGGCCGGCTCGCGGTGAGCGGCCGCGTCGATGCCGCCGCGGGTCTGGCGTCATCCTTCCGGGAGGCCTTCGGATCCGAACGGCTGCACGTGGGTGTCGAGCACCGCCGGGAAGCCGGCTCGGACGCCGAGGTCCGCGCGATGCTCCGGCTCGCCGAACGGCTGGAGGTCCCGGCCGTGCTCACCAATCCCGTCCGCTACCTGGACCCCGGCGACGCGTTCCTGGCCGACGCCCTCGAGTGCATGCGCAAGATCGTGCCGATCGCCGCGAACCACGTCAGCCGCACCAACGCCGAAGGGTGGTTCAAGCCGGCGGTACAGATGCATGCGCTCATCGCCGAACGTCCGGATCTGGCCGACGAGACGCTCGCGATCGCCGAGCGCATCACCTTCGACCTGGATCTGCGCCGCTTGCGTTTCCCGGACTTCCCGACACCGGCCGGCCGCGGTGCCGACGCGTTGCTGGCCGAGCGCTGCTGGCGCGGCGTGCACGAGCGCGGCCTGAAGGAAGACGAGACGCTCCGTGACCGGATGCACCTGGAGCTCTCGATGATCCGGCGGATGAGCTTCGCGGCGTACTTCCTGACCGTCGCGGACATCGTGGCCGACGTGAAGTCGATGGGGATCTTCGCGGCGTGCCGGGGCAGCGCCGCAGGGTCGCTCGTGTGTTACCTCACCGGCATCTCCGACGTGGATGCGCTGCGGCACGACCTAGCGTTCGAGCGGTTCTTGAACCCGATGCGCGATGAGGCGCCCGACATCGACATCGATGTCGAGTCGGCCCGTCGCGAGGATGTCTACGACATGATCTTGTCGCGTCACGGCACCGAACGCGCGGCATGCGTGGCGATGATCGACACCTATCGGGCGCGCAGCGCGATCCGCGAGGTGGGCAAGGCGCTCGGTCTGCCCGAGGTCGAGGTGGGGCTCGTCGCGAAGTCCTTCCCCCATATCTCCGCGAGGCATCTTCGCGAGGGGCTCGAGCGCTTGCCCGAGCTGCAGGGCCTGAACCTGCCGATGCGCCAGCTGGATCTCCTCTTCCGGGTGGCCGAACGGATCGATGGTTTCCCGCGTCACGTCGCGTTGCACCCCTGCGGGATCATCCTGGCCAGCCACGACCTGGTGGAGCGCGTCCCCCTGGAGCGCAGCGCCGGAGGCCACCGGATGGCGCAGGCCGACAAGGACGATGTCGAGCTGCTGGGCTACCTCAAGCTCGACATCCTCGGCGTGCGGATGCTCTCCTCGATGCGTCACGCGATCGATGAGATCGCGCGCACCACCGGGGAGAAGGTCGACCTGGACCGCATCCCGCTGGACGACGAGCCCACCTTCGAGCTGATCCGGGCTTCCGACACGCTCGGGTGTTTCCAGATCGAATCGCCCGGCCAGCGCGAGTTGCTGCAGAAGCTGCAACCCACGCGGTTCGAGGACCTGATCGTCGACATCTCGTTGTTCCGCCCCGGCCCCGTGAAGTCCGACATGATCCGGCCCTACCTGGCGTGCAGGAGCGGACAGCGCCGCCCCACCTACGTGCACCCCGATCTGCGTCCGGCGCTCAAGGAGACCTTCGGGGTGATCGTCTTCCACGAGCAGGTGCTGCGGACGCTCGCGGCGCTCGCCGGGTACGACCTCACCTACGCCGATCACGTCCGCCGCCATCTGGATGACGACGACATGCTGCCGGGGCTGCGCGCGGACTTCCTGATGCGCGCCGGGCAGCGCGGTGTCGATGCCGACGCGGCCGAGCGGACCTGGGATGCGGTCGCGCAGTTCGCGTCGTTCGGGTTCTGCAAGGCGCACGCGGCGGCGTTCGCGGTGCCCACGTACCGGTCCTCGTGGCTCAAGACCCACCACCCGGCGCAGTTCATGGCGGGGATCTTGACCCACGACCCCGGCATGTACCCACGCCGTCTGCTGCTGGACGACGCCCGGCGTCGCGGGGTCCCGATCCTGCCGCTGCACGTCAACCGATCCGAGCCCGAGTACGTGGTGGAAGAGGCGGAGGATGGCGTCTTCGGCATCCGGCTGGGGCTGCAAGACGTGCACGGGATCTCTCAGGCCGAGATCCGCTCGATCCTGACCGCACGGGCGGAGCGGCCGTTCTCGAGCGTGACCGACCTGCTGCGGCGCACCGACGTGACGCGGCCGGTGGCCGAGGCGCTGGCCCACGCCGGGGCGTTCGACGGCCTCGAGGGTGCGAAGCACCGCCGCGACCATCTGTACGAGGCGATCACGGTCGATGCGCCCCGCGAGGGTGACCAGATGACCCTGGCCGAAGCCTCGGTCCCGGCCCACGCGTTCGCGGAGTACACCGATGCCGAGGTCGTGCGCGCCGAACTCGAGGTCCTCGGTCTGGACGCCACCCGGCACCTCGTGTCGTTCTACGAGCCGCTGCTGCACGACCTTGGCGTCACCCTCGCGAAGGATCTGGCCTCCAAGCGGCAGGACGCATGGGTGATGGTGGCGGGGGTGAAGATCGCCACGCAGACCCCCGCGATCCGCAGCGGCCAGCGGATCATCTTCTTATCGCTGGACGATGCCACGGGGCCCATCGAGATCACGGTCTTCGAAGGGGTCCAGCAGAAGGTCGCCAAGACGGTGTTCCACGCCTACGCGATGGCCGTGTGGGGTCAGCTACGGCGGACGGGGGTCCAGGGCGTGAGCGTGGTGGCCGAAGAGGTCTGGGACCTGACGGCGCTGCATCGCGCGCGCCGCGAGGGACGGCTGCGCGAAGCCATGGCGTCGCCCACCGTCCCGAACGCGCCCGCCCGGCGTCTGTGGCACACGAGCCCCGGCTCCGCAGGCTAGGTCTATGGTGGCCGTGATGACCGTACGGCCCCCCGAGCCGATGCTCCATGTCGACCTCGATGCGTTCTACGCCGGGGTCGAGGTGCTCAAGGATCCCTCCCTCAAGGGCAAGCCCGTGGTGGTGGGCGGCGTCGGGGCACGCGGTGTGGTGGCGAGCGCGTCGTACGAGGCTCGCGCCTTCGGCATCCGCTCGGCGATGCCGGCGGTCCGCGCACGCCGGCTCTGCCCCGATGCGATCTTCCTGTCGGCGGACTTCGAGGCCTACCGGACGCACTCGAACCGTTTCCGCGAAGTGCTCCTGTCCTACACGCCGCTCGTGGAGCCCATCTCGCTCGACGAAGCGTTCCTGGACGTGGGCGGGGCCACGCGTCTGTTCGGCTCCCCGCCTCGGATCGCCGAACGGATCCGTGCGGAAGTCGCACGCGAGGTGGGCGTCACGTGCTCGGTGGGTGTCGCCGCCACGAAGTTCGTCGCCAAGCTGGCGTCCGATCACTGCAAACCCGACGGCATGCTGCACATCGCGGCGGAGGACACGCTCGCCTATCTCGAGCCGTTGCCGGTCGGGCGCCTCTGGGGCGTGGGGGAGAAGACCGGGGAACTGCTGGGGCGGCTCGCGATCCGCACGGTGGGAGACCTGGCACGCACGCCCCGTCCCGTGCTGGAGCGTCTGATCGGGGAGGCGAGCGCCCGGCATCTGGGTGAGCTCGCCCACGGCATCGACGACCGCGACGTGGTCGCGTACGAGCTCCCCAAGTCGGTGAGCCACGAGGAAACCTTCGACCGCGACCTGGACGACGAGGACGAGATCCTGCGCGAGCTCCTGCATCTGTCGGGCAAGGTCGCCGCGCGCCTGCGCGAGGACAGCTACCGCGCCCGGACGGTCACGTTGAAGGCGCGGCTCGCCAGCTTCACGACCCTCACGCGGGCGCGGACGATGCGGGTCCCGACGGACCTGGGCTCGGATCTCTACCACGTGGTGGCGGAGCTGTACCGCGCCCTGCCGGGCGCCCGGCGGCGGATCAGGCTGCTCGGGGTGCAGGCCACGGGGCTGACCCCGGCGGCCGCGGAGCAGCTGTCGTTGCTCCACGGCGAACGGTGGGGGGAGGTGGAGCGGACCCTCGATCGGATCGAGGCCCGGTTCGGGCGGGGCGCCGCGACCCATGCCGTGCTGTTGGACCGGGATCGCTCGGAGCCTCGGAGCCCGTCCTTCCGAGGGAACGGTGACCTCCGGTATGATCGACCTGACGGTCCACCTCGAGACCGGAGGTGACCAGGTGCCGTTGAGCGATCACGAACAGAAGATCCTCGCCGAGATCGAGCGCAAGCTCGCCGAGGATGACCCCACCTTCGTCGAGGAGGTGGGGCGTACCGACCTGTACTCCCACCTGGCCCGCCGCATCCGTTTGGCCGCCGCTGCGTTCGCCGTCGGACTCGTGATGCTGCTGATCCTGTTCGTCGTTTCGGTGTGGTTCGCGGTGCTCGGTTTCGCGGTCATGCTGCTGTCCGCGGTGCTGATCTATCGATACCTCGGTCAGCTCGGACGCGATCAGCTGCGCGCGATGCAAGAAGAAGGTCGCCTGTCACTGCCCGGCTTGCTCAGCCGGATCGCCGCACGCTTCCGTTCTTCGTCGTGATCGGCGGATCGCACATCGCGCTCGCGTCGTAGTCCCTCCGGGTGATTTCCTCAGGCCCCTCACCTCTGCGCTTGCCACGCGTGCGCGCCTCGTTGTACAACGGGGTCCCCTTCCCCAAGGGGCGCGCGACCGTCAGACCCGTCAGGCACCTTCCTCGCCCGATACGGACGGCCCGCCCGAGCAGTGATCGGTCGGTAGAACGAGGAACGGAGGTCACGCGGCGGGATGGAGGGGTTCACGGCTCATCAAGCGTCGAAGTTCACCGGGTGCTCGCCGCGCCAGCTCCGCTACTGGGATCAGATCGGCTTGGTGCAGCCGTCGGTGCAGAGCACGGGCGGGCGCCCTGGGATCCCCCGTCTGTATGCGTTCCGCGATCTCGTCGCGCTCCGCGTCGTCCGCTCCCTCTTGGATGGCGGGATGTCGCTGCAACGGGTCCGGCGTTCGTGGGAGTTCTTGAACGAGAAGGCCGGATTGGACAAACATCTCTCGGAGGTCCGGCTCGTCACCGACGGTCAGAGCATCTTCAAGATCTGCCGTCGTGACGGCGAGGTCATGGATGCCCTGAAGGAAGGACAGATGGCGTTCTTCGTGGCGATCGATGACATCGCCACCTCGGTCACGACCAGCGTCCGGTCCTTCCGCGAGGACCGGGAGAAGTTCGTACGGGCCCTGCGGGAAGCCGCGGCGCACACCGCCACGGGTAGCTGAGGCCGCTCAGGCCGCGGGACGCCTGCGGGGCAACCGGTCCCGCCATGTTCGCAGTTCTTCCAGGGAACGGACGATCTCGCCGGCGTCGGCCTCAGCGTCCAGGACATCCTCGCTCGAGAGCTCCCGAGGACCGTACGCCGCTCGCTCGGCCGATCGGCTCAGCCGTCCGACGCTTTCCGTAGCCACCGGGATCACGGAAGCCAGTCGCCAGGCGTACTCCTCGGGCGTCTCGCCCGGTGCGCGTGCCATGCCGAGGTCGCGCGCATCGCGGCAACACCCGTCGTAGATCGCGAGCACGAGCGCCCTCGGCGCCGGTCCGGCCCGACGGATCGCGCGCCGCCGCCGCGCCCTGCGGACGAACGGCCACGCGAGCAGCACGACCAAGGCGATGGCGAGCGCAGCGACGAGCGCGATGCTGAGCCACCACGTCAGCGACCGACCAACCTCGAACGATCCCGATGCGCCCAGAGGGGCCAATCCCGGATCCCCTTCCACGCCGAATCCCCGCTTCGGGTCGTTGCGTCCGGTGCCGCCACCGGGTCCTGTTTGGGTGCCGGTACCTTCTCCGCATCCGGCGGTCTGCGTCGTGCACGTCTCGGCGAAGCTGCGGCTGGCGTAGGTCGCGGCCGTCGGGTTCGCTCGACCGGGCGTCGGCTCGAACGCCAGCCATCCGTAGCCCTCGAACGGAACCTCGACCCATGCATGCAGGTCGTCCGTCGTGACGCTCCACCCTTGTTCCCCGGGGAGAGGGTCACCGCGCGTGAACCCGACCGCGATGCGAGCAGGGATCCCGATGGACCGCAGCAGCATGGCCATCGCTGTGGAGAACTGCTGGCAGAAGCCGCGCTTCGTCAACTCCAAGAATTCGAGGATGGTGGCGGCATCCTCTCGGAACGACACGTCGGTGTCGTAGATGTAGCCGTCGCTCAAGAGGTGTCGTTGGATCGCGTACACCTGGTCGTACATGGTCGTCGCGCCGTCGGTCCAACTGCGCGCGAGGGTGGCGATGCGCGCGGAGATCCCTTGGGGCAGCTGCGTCAGCGAGGGGTCGGGGGCATCGGCGAACGGGACTTGACGCAGGTCCTCGGGCGTCGGCGCGACGTAGACCGAGGTGACCGTGTAGGTGTCGCCCGGTTCGAGGTTGCCGTTGATCAACGCCGTCTGGCTGTTCGCGAACCATGAGACATCGCCGTCCAGGTCGATCGAGGTGGCCTGGTAGGCGGTGGGGATCTCCGGGAAGAGCAGGTCGTTGGTGACCTCGAAGGTCTGCGTGATGGTGCGGCCCGCCGGCGGCTCACCGAGCGTTTGACCCGCGGCCACCGCGACCGAGGGCTCGTCGGTCCGCTGCCAACGCACGCCATCGAAGTACTCCAGGCCCACCATCCGCCAGTAGGACTCGGTGTCGGTGCGGACCCGGAAGACCTCCTGCTCCTGCCCGCGCGTGAGCTCGCTGGCCATCGACACGAGGGTGCTCACCCGGACCCCACCCTCGCCGTTGATGGCCGAGAGGTCGATCACGGCCCTTCCCCCGAACCCCGGCACGATCACGGGCGCCGCCACCGCGACCGCCACGGCCGCCCCGGCGATCCTGCGAGCCCCACGGCCGGCGGTCGGCACGAGACGGTCCCGACGCCCTGGACCGTTCCACACCGGCCCCCATCCCTGCACCCGTCGGAGCGAGTCGGCGAACAGCACGCTCATCGCAGCGAGCAGGAAGGCGACCCCGTACATCGGGCGCACGAGGTCCTCCAGCACGCTGTCCGCGAACACCACGAGCGCCGCCGGTGGAACGAGCGACATCAGCGGGCTCCCGGCCCGGATGGCGAGCGAATGACAGGAGAACACCGCCGCCCAGACCGCGGTCGTCGATGCGAACAACAGCGGTGTCACGGGGGGCGCGGGCGCGATCTGGAGCCGGGCCTGCTCGCCGACCTCGATGGCCGCCGCGCCCATGGCGCGGAGCGTCTCCAACGTGGGGAGCCCGTACCAGGTCGAGGAGGGGAACACGGCCAGGCCCAGCCCGACGACCACGAGGATCGCGCTCGCGACCGTCGCGACCAAGAGGCCCCGGCGTTCGAACGCCCAGGCGATGACGCCCGATGCGACGCCCATCCCGACCAAACGAACCGTCGAGGCCCGCCCGTCGAAGACGCGCCCGAACGACAGGCCGATCGTCACCGCGACCAGCGTGATCGCGGCGAGCGAGGTCAGGCGCTGAACTCGAGCCGACGTTCCCTGGGTTGATGCCATCGTTCCGCGAGCCTCATGGTCGGGGACATGACGATGCAGTCCCACCCCCCTCGCGCGAGCGTGAGGGTGGCGTGTGTGGCACGTGCCTGGAGCTGCTCGCGGCGACTGGGTGGCGCCGACGCCGGGTCGACGGGATGCACGAGGATGGCCAACTTCGGGCCGAACCCGGCCCCGCCCCTGACCAGTGCGGGCAGCTCCTGGCTCGCCGGCGGGGCGCCGACGAACACGAGCGAGGTGTCTGCGGCGCTCGCGGCGCGGAGCGCCGTGATCGAGGACGCCAGCGACGGGATCCGGGTGGAGTCGACGGCAGCCAGCGCATCGAGGAAGGAATCGCCGCCGTAGACGGCGGCCGGTCGCTCCGAGGTCGCGAGCCGGATCGTGAATCCTGCGTGGGTGAGCAGCACGCCCACGCTGGCGACGGCCGAGACCGCCCGCTCGAACGCCGGCGTGTGTTCGCGGCCGAGGCCCGCCTCGCGGTTGTCCAGGAAGAGCAGACCGGTGGCCCGGCGTGACGCCTCGTCTTGGCGGATCATCAGCTCACCGGTGCGTGCCACCGAGGGCCAGTGGATCCGCCGCAGATCGTCGCCTTCCTGGTACGAACGCATGGTGAAGTAGTCATCGCCGCTGCGCTGGAGCTGGCGAGCCCGCGCCGCGCCGATCCCCCGGCCGGTGGCGGCGTCCGGTGGCGTCGAGAGGTCCTCGACCTCAGGTGTCACGATGAGCTCGTCGTACCCATCCATCCGCGCTCGGCGCCGGGAGACGCCGAACGCGTCGGTGGCATCGATCGTGAGTGGCCCCAGGCGGTAGACGCCACGAGCCTGCGGAAGCAGCGAGTAGGACACGTCGCGCCCACCGCGCCCTCGCAGGTCCGTCACGACCAATCGAGCCGGTCTGCCGAGTGGGCTCGGTAGGGCGTCCTCGAGCAGGAGCATGGGTGCGGGTGTGGTGGCCAGGTTCTCGACCTCGAGGCCGACGCGCAGCCGCGTTCCGGGCGCCACGCGGGTCTCGGACAGGCGCCGGCGCACGCGGATGCGGCGCTGGCTCCCCGATCGGATGGTCAGTGATGCGAGGAAGGGGAGCGCCGCGAGGCCGATCCCGGTCACCTCGAGCCCGGGAGAACCGACCAGGCGCGCGAGGAACCACATCGCGACACCCGCGAGGGACAAGGTGACGCCCCTGGACGTCAGCATCAGGAGCCCTCCGCGACCGGGACCTCGATCTCGTCCAGCAGTTCCTGCAGCACGGTTGCGGTCGTCCGCCCCGCCATAGCTGCATCGGCCGAGATGATCACGCGGTGTGCGAGGCCCGGGATGACCAGCGACTTGACGTCGTCGGGGATGACGTAGTCGCGCTCGCTCGCCGCGGCCAACGCCCGTGCGGCGCGGAGCAACATGATCGAGGCGCGGGGGCTGGCGCCCAGGTAGATGTCACCATGGCGCCGAGTGGCTTCGACGAGGCTCACGATGTAATTGCGCAGCGCCGGTGCAACGTGCACGGTGCGTACGGACTCGATCATGTCCGCCACCCCCCGAGCGTCGGTGACGCTGCTGATGTCTTCGAGCGGTTGGCCCGTCGCGTGGCTCGCCAGGATCTGGGCTTCCACGTCGGCATCGGGGTAGCCGATCGACAAACGGAGCATGAACCGGTCCAGTTGGGCCTCGGGCAGGGGATAGGTCCCTTCGTGTTCCACCGGGTTCTGGGTCGCGATCACCATGAACGGGGTACCGAGGATCCTGGTCTCGGCGTCGGTGGTGACCTGGCGCTCCTCCATGCACTCCAACAGTGCCGACTGGGTCTTCGGGGAGGCGCGGTTGATCTCGTCTCCCAGCACGATGTTGGCGAAGATGGCACCCGGGCGGAACTCGAAGTCACCGTGCTCCTGGTTGAACACGTTCACGCCGGTGATGTCGGTCGGGAGCATGTCGGGGGTGAACTGGATCCGTCGGAACGAACAATCGATGGAGCGAGCGATCGCTTTGGCGAGCATCGTCTTGCCGACGCCGGGAACGTCCTCGATGAGCAGATGGCCCTCGGCCAGCAGCGCGACGAGGGCCAGGCGGATCTCCGCGTGCTTGCCCCGCAGGACCCTTTCCACGTTGGTCTCGATCTGGCGGAACTGGGCGCCGAAGGCCTCCCAGTCGCGCGTGTGTTCTCGGAGCTCCAAGCCAGCACCCCCTGAAAGTCCCACCATGGTACGCCCCCGATGTATCCCGGTACGACCGGGCGTCGGCCGGCCGCGATCCTGCATGCCTTCGGGCGCCCGGATCGTGACAGAGGAGGAAGGGGCCGGGCCGGGCCGGCGGACGCCCCGCGCGGCCCCAGGTTCGCAACTTCAGGCATCCCGGTCCGGCCCGACCCCTGGGCCCCGAGATTACAGCGTTGTGATCCGCATCATGCGGATCCGAGTTTTCACTGATGGGAAGTAGACTCCTGCGGATGGGACGTGCGCTCGTCCTCAACGCGACCGAAGTGCCGCTCGCGGTCGTTCCCGCGAGGCGTGCGGTCGTGCTCGTCCTCAAGGACAAAGCCGACGTGGTCGTCTCCAACGGAGCCATCTTCCGGGCCGAGCACATCGCGATGGACGCGCCCTCGGTTGTTCGTTTGCGTCATTTCGTGCACGTTCCGTACCGGGCACACGCGCCGCTCACACGCAGAGCCGTGTTCGCGCGGGACGGGTGGGCGTGCCAGTACTGCGGTACCGGGGCAGAGAACCTCGACCACGTCGTGCCGCGCAGCCGCGGCGGGCTGCATGTGTGGGAGAACGTGGTGGCCGCGTGCCGGCGGTGCAACGCCAAGAAGATGGACCGCACGCCGGCTGAGGCCGGCTACCGGCTCGCGCGCCCGCCTTTCGCTCCCTCCGCCGGCTTCCGGCTCACCCTCGGTCAGCTCGACCCGGACTGGGAACGCTTCCTCATCTCCTAGCCGATCCCCGCTCCGCATCCCCATCCGAACAGCAGTTCGATGCCTTCTGGCATTGACGCAGTGGAGCGTTAGTGGCATAAACGGGGACCCAAGTGGAGGAAAGGGGAGGACGCGTGGCCGAACTGCTGGGCACGCACGGCTACCAGCTCGACCCGAAGGGGCGCGTGTCCCTGCCGGCGAGGTTCCGTGAGGCGTTCGCCGACGGGGCCTGGCTCACCATCGGCCAGGACGGGTGTCTCTTCGCCTTCCCCAGGGTCGAATGGGAGCGGCGGTCCGACGAGGTCGCAGCGTCCCCCCTTTCCGACGCACCGGGTCGGGCCTACGCGCGGATGTTCTTCGGATCATCCGACGAAGCGAAGCTCGACACGCAGGGACGGCTGACCATCCCCGGGCGGCTGCGCGAGACGGTCGGCATCCGCAAGGACGTCGTCGTGCTGGGCGTGCGCGACCGCATGGAGATCTGGGACCGCGAGACGTATGAGCGCTACGAGGCCACGTTCGCCGGCGCGTATCAGGCCGGGACCATCGAGCCAGGGAGGTAGGGGATGGAACCACAGAAGCTCGCCGCGGAGGTTCGCCAGAGCCTGTCGCTGATAGCGATGACGGGGCTGACGCTGTTGACGTCGCTCGCGTTCGGGTTGCTCGTCGGTCACGTCGGGTGAGCCCGGAGGAAGGACACGAGCCGGTCATGGTGGCGGAGGTGATCGATCTGCTCGCACGAGCACGGACGGTCCTGGACATGACCCTCGGAGCCGGTGGCCATGCCGAGGCGTTGCTGGAGGCCGGGGTGGAGCACGTGGTCGGGGTCGATCGTGACCCCGAGGCGATCGCGATCGCCTCACGCCGGTTGGCCGGTTTCGGCACGAGGTTCACACCGGTGCAGCGCCCCTTCTCCGAGATCGACGAGGACACCGTCGGCGGGCCGGCCGGCGGGGTGCTCTTCGATCTCGGGGTGTCCTCGATGCAGCTCGACCGCCCCGAGCGCGGCTTCTCCTTCCGACACGACGCGCCGCTCGACATGCGGATGGGCGTCGAAGGTCCGTCGGCGGCCGACCTCGTGAACGGCCTGCCGGAGCGCGAGCTCGCCGACCTGATCTACCGGTTCGGCGACGAACGACGGTCGCGGCAGATCGCGGCTGCGATCACGCGCCGCCGGCCCATGACCAGCACCGATGAGCTGGTGCGGGCGATCGTGAGTGCCGTGGGGAAGCGTCCGGGGGGCCCCCACCCCGCGCGTCGCACGTTCCAGGCGCTCCGCATCGCGGTCAACCGGGAACTCGAGGAACTCGCCGCGTCCCTGCCTCACGCGGTCGCGCTCCTCGACCCCGGTGGCCGCGTGGTCGTGATCTCGTACCACTCGCTCGAAGACCGTCTGGTCAAGTACGCCTTCCGGGAAGACGCCCGGCTGCGGATCCTCACGAAGAAACCTGCGGTGCCCTCCCCCGAAGAGACCGCCCGGAACCCCCGTGCGCGCAGCGCCAAGCTGCGTGCCGCTGAGCGCCTGGAGGACGTCGCATGAGTGTTGCAGCACCGAAACTCCGGCCCGAACCTCGTCGCACCGGTGAACGTGCGCGGCCGGCGCACCGACCGGCGGCGCGCCCGCCTCATGTTCCTCGCTCCACCCCTTCCCAGCGGGCACGCCGCCGGTCATCCTCGGCGTTCTGGGTCCTGACCGCGTTCATCGTGACCGTCCTGATCGTGGGGATCGTCTCGATATCCGCGCTGCTCGTGCGTGCGTCGTTCCGGGTCGAAACGATCCGGGAAACCCTCTCGGCCTTGCAGGCCGAGCACGCGGAACTGACCATCGAGGCCGTGACTCTGTCGGCGCCCTCGCGGATCGCGGACTGGGCTCGTAACCGCGGGATGGTCCGAGCCGGGGACGTCCAGGTGCTCCGTGTCGGAGGCGGGGCGCCCGCGTGACCGGCCCCCCGGTCGGCCGCCTCGTCGCGGTCCTTGGCGCGATGATGCTCGCCATCGCCGGCGTGGTCGTCCGGCTCGGTGTGCTGCAGGTCCAGGAGTCCGGCGATCTGTTCGCCATGGGCGTGGAGCAACGGATCCGGACGTATGACGTACCTGCGGCCCGCGGCACCATCCTGGATCGCAACGGGATCCCGCTGGCGATGGCCCGGGAGGCGAGCGACGTGTTCGTCAACCCGCAGCTCGTGACCGATCCCGTGTCGCAGGCGGCGCGGATCGCGCCGTTGCTCGAGCTGGATCCGGCCTGGGTGCGCGCAGCCCTGCGGGCGGACGGCACATTCGTGTATCTGGGTCGCCAGGTGGAGACCGACGTGGCCGATCGTCTGGCTTCGTACGCCCTGCCGGGCGTCGGGTTCCGCCCGACGGTTGAGCGCTACTACCCGTCGGGTGACGTGGCTTCACAGGTGCTCGGTTTCGTGGGGACGGACGGCACGGGTTTGGGGGGGCTCGAGGCGTACCACGAGGACGTGCTCGCCGGCACGCCGGGCCGGCGCACGGTAGAGGTGTCGGCGCAGGGCCAGGAGATCGTCGGCGGGCTCGAGATCGCGGAACCGAGCGCCCCGGGAACCGACCTCATGCTCACGCTCGATCGCGAGATGCAGTACATGGCCCAGCAGTACCTCCGGGAGGCGGTCAAGGAGAACCGCGCCAAAGGTGGCACGATCGTGGTGATGGACCCGAACACGGGCGACGTCTTGGCGATGGCCAGCTTCCCGACCTTCGACCCCAACCGGTTCCTCGAATCCCCGGCGGAGCATCGGACCAACCGCGCCGTGACCGATGTCTGGGAGCCGGGATCGGTGAACAAGATCGTGACCGCCGCGGCGGCGTTGGAGACGAGATCGGTGTCCTTGTCGGAGCGGTTCCTCGTCCCCGCCACGCGCGCGGTCGGTAACTATGTGATCCACGACTCGCACTGGCACCCGCCGGCATCGATGACGATCGGCGACATCATCTCGCAGTCGAGCAACGTAGGTGCCTCGCTGTTGGCGGACAGGGCCGGCAACGCCGCCCTCAGCCAGTACTTCGAGCGCTTCGGGTTCGGCGAGCCGACCGGGGTGGGTTTCCCGGGAGAAGGCGCCGGGATCATGCCGAGCGGTCATTGGGAGGACATCACGCGCGCCACCGTGTCATTCGGCGCGGGGGTGGCGGTGACGCCCCTGCAGATGGCGTCGGTCTACGCGACGATCGCGCGTGGGGGGAGTTGGGTGCAGCCTCGGCTCGTGCGGGGAACCATCGGCGCCGACGCCATGCTCCAGGAGAGCGCTTCGGCACCTAGCCATCGCGTCATCCGCCGCGAGACGGCGGATCTCCTGACCCAGATGCTCGCCTCCGTCGTCGAGGACGGGACGGGCGCGGCGGCTCAGATCGAGGGGTACCAGGTCGCCGGCAAGACGGGAACGGCGAAGAAGATCGACGCTCGAGGTCGCTATTCCAACCGCTACGTCGCCTCGTTCATCGGGTTCTTACCGGCTTCCGCACCCCGCGTGGTGGTCGCCGTGGTGATCGACGAACCGAAGACGGTCTACGGCGGTGTCGCCGCCGCACCGTTGTTCTCGGACATGGCGCGCTATGCGATCCAACGTCTCGGGATCGAGCCGGCCCCCTCGGTCGCTGCGCCTCCGCACGTCCAGGCCGCGGCGTGACCCCCGCGGGCGGGGATGTAGGATCGCGCCCGTTGAAGGCTGCTTCCCCCCTCGCGCGGCTCGGCGATGTGACGGGTGCCGCCGATGCTGAGATCAGGGGCGACCCGGACACCCTGCTCGCCGACGCCGCCTATGACTCCCGGTCGGTCCCGGCGGGATCGCTCTTCTTCTGCGTACCCGGTCGCACCTTCGACGGGCACTCGTTCGCGGCCGATGCGGCGCGTGGGGGAGCCTCCGCGCTCGTGGTTGAACGGTGGATCGACGCCGTCGACCTCCCCCAGGCCCGTGTGGGATCCGTCCGGGCCGCGATGGGTCCGATGTCCTCCGTCCTCTTCGGATCGCCGGCGGCGACGATGCGGAGCGTCGGGGTGACCGGGACGAACGGCAAGACCACCACGACCTACCTGCTCGAAGCGGTGCTGGCGGGCGCCGGCTCGCATCCCGGCGTCATCGGTACGACCGGGGCCCGCATCGGATCTGTGCCGGTCCCTCTCGAACGCACGACACCGGAAGCCCCCGACCTGCACCGCCTCCTCGCTCGGATGCGCTCCGAAGGCGTCGATGCCGTGGCTCTGGAGGTCTCATCCCATGCCCTCGCCGAGCACCGGGTCGACGGCCTCCGCCTCGACGTGGCGGTCTTCACGAATCTCTCCCAGGACCACCTCGACTTCCACGGCTCCATGGAGGCGTACTTCGCGTCCAAGGCGCGTTTGTTCACTCCCGCGATGGCGGCGCACGGCGTCGTGAACGTCGATGATGACTGGGGGCGCCGCCTGGCAGCCGAGGCCCCGATCCCGGTGACCACCTACGCAGTCGAGGGTCCCGCCGACGTCTCGGCCCATCCGGAGCCCGACAGACGTGGGAGTTGGTTCCGGTTCGGCGACGTCGAGGTCCGGGTCGGCTTGCGCGGCCGCTTCAACGTCGCCAACGCGCTCGCGACGATGATCGTCGCGGATCGGCTCGGCATCGACGCGTCGAGAGCGGCCGAAGCGATCGCGTCCGTGGCGCGCGTCCCGGGTCGCATGGAGCCCATCGAAGCCGGCCAACCCTTCCTCGTGATGGTGGACTACGCCCACACGCCGGATAGCATCCAGCACGTGCTCCGGGGTGCACGCCCGCTCGTCGCGGGCAGGGTGATCGTCGTGTTCGGTTGCGGGGGAGACCGCGACCGGGCCAAGCGCCCGTCGATGGGGACGGCGGCCACCGCCGCTGCGGACCTCACGATCATCACCAGCGATAACCCTCGCACGGAAGACCCCCTCGAGATCATCGGCCAGATCGAGGCGGGGGCGCGAACGGGCGGCGGACCCTACGAGGTCGAGCCGGACCGGCGGCTCGCGATCCGCCGTGCCGTGAGCGAGGCACGCGCGGGCGATGTCGTGATCATCGCCGGCAAAGGGCACGAGACCGTTCAGGAGCGCGGCGGTGAGCGCATCCCGTTCGACGATCGGGAGGTGGCGCGAGAGGAACTGCTCGCGGGCAGGGAGGAACGGGCGTGAAACCGCGGACGATGGCAGATGTCGCCAGGGCGGTCGGGGGCCTCCTGCTCGGCGAAGACACGACCGTCTCCTCGATCGCGATCGATTCCCGTGACGTCGTCGCGGGAGGGCTGTTCGTGGCGCTGCCCGGGACCCGTGTCGACGGGCACCGCTTCGTGCAGGAGGCGTTCGATCGGGGCGCCACCGGCGTGCTCGTACGCGACGGATGCACCGTGGATGGCCCGGCTGTGCACGTGCGGGGCACCGCCGAGGCGCTCCTGCGCCTGGCGGCCGACGAGCGCACGCGGTTCACGGGGACCGTCGTCGCGATCACCGGCGCCAACGGCAAGACCTCGACGAAGGACATGACCGCTGCCGTCTGCGAGACCACCTTCCGGACCCACGCGAGCCCGAAGTCGTTCAACAACGAGATCGGACTGCCCGTCACGATCCTGGGTGCGCCGCCGGACACCGAGGTCATCGTGGCTGAGCTCGGCGCGCGGCGCCCGGGCGACGTCGCGCTTCTCTGCGAGGTCGCAAGGCCGCAGGTGGTCGTCGTGACGAACGTCGGTCTGGCCCACATCGAGGTGTTCGGCTCGTGGGACGTGATCGTCGAGGCTTCCGCGGAGCCGGTGGAGGCGCTCGGCGACGACGGGACGGCCGTCCTCTCGGCCGACGACGCCGTGGTCGCCGGCTACGCGGGGCGCGGACGTGGTGCGGTCGTGACGTTCGGGCGGTCGATCCATGCCGACGTCCGGGCGGAGGCCGTCTCGCTCGCGCCGGACGGCCTCGCGTCCTTCGACCTGGTGCAGGGTCCCGCTCGCGAGCGCGTCGGGCTGACGGTGCCGGGGGAGCACATGGTCATGAACGCGCTCGCGGCCGCCGCCGTGGGATCGGTGCTCGGGGTACCGGTCGAGGCCCGCGCCCGGGCACTCTCGAGCGCGACCGTGTCGCCGTGGCGGATGGAGAGTTTCGAGACACCCAGCGGCGTCCGCGTCCTGAACGACTCCTACAACGCGAACCCCGAATCGATGGCCGCTGCGCTGCGCACCGCCCGCTGGATGGCCGGTGAGCACCGGCTGATCGCCGTGCTCGGGCAGATGGCTGAGCTCGGGGTGATCGCGCCGCGGGAACACGAGCGCGTGGGCGAGCTGGCTGCCAGGCTCCGTGTGGACCGGCTCATCACCGTCGGTGCGGACGCGGAACCCATCGCGATCGCCAGCGTGCGCGAAGGTGTCGAGCCGGACAACGTGGCCGCCTACGACGATGCCGACGACGCCCTCGCGGACGTCCGCGCCCACGCGGCCCCCGGCGATCTCGTGTTGCTGAAGGCTTCGCGCGTCGCCGGGCTCGAGCGACTGGCGGAGGCGCTCCGATGATCTCGATCCTCATCGCCGGCGCGGTGGGTCTGACCGTGACCCTGCTCGGGACCCCCCTCGCGGTCCGTGCGTTCCGTCTGTGGGGGTGGGGTCAGCGCATCCGCGAGGACGGGCCGCACACCCACCTGGAGAAGATGGGGACGCCCACGATGGGCGGGATCGTGATCCTGACGGGACTCGGGGTCTCCTACCTGGTGACCCGGGCGACGACGCAGCGGGTCACCGCGACCGGCCTCGCCCTCGTTCTCGCCACGGTCGGGTTCGGCGTCGTGGGGTTCCTCGACGACTTCACGAAGGTGCGGCGCCGGCGGTCGCTCGGGCTCAACAAGCGCCAGAAGTTCGCCGGTACGGCCTTGGTCTCGGTCGGCTTCGCGCTCATCGTCGCGTCGTTCTCCGACCAGAGCGGCACCTCGACCGCGTTGTCGTTCGTGCGCCCGACGGGGATCGCGCTCGGTTTCGGGTTCTACGTCTGGGCGTTCGTGATCTTGACCTCCGCGTCGCACTCCGTGAACCTGACGGACGGGCTCGACGGCCTCGCTGCGGGGTCATCGATCCTCGTGTACGCCGCCTACGTCTTCATCGCGTTCTGGCAGTTCCGGCACACGTGCGATCTGCTCGGCGGAACGCCGGGGTGCTACGACGTCAACGCCGTCGACATGCAGGATGCGGCGATCGTCGCGGCCGGGATGCTCGGGTCCGCCGCCGGCTTCTTATGGTGGAACGCCGCGCCTGCGCGCATCTTCATGGGCGACACCGGCGCGCTGGCCCTCGGCGGCTTGTTCGGAGCGCTCGCGATCGTCACGAACACCCAGATGCTGCTGGCGGTCCTCGGCGGCCTGTTCGTCATGGAGACCTTGTCGGTGATCGCGCAGGTCATCGCCTTCCGCGGGTTCGGGCGACGCGTCCTGAAGATGTCGCCGGTGCACCACCACTTCGAGTTGTCGGGCTGGCCCGAGTTCACCGTGATCGTTCGGTTCTGGATCATCGCGGGCTTGTGCTCGGCGATCGGGATCGGGTTGTTCTACGCGGAGTTCGTCGCGCGTGGGGGGATCGGGTGAGGGGGCGGTTCACCGACCAGCGCGTGGTCGTCGTCGGTGCCGCCGTCGCCGGCCTCGCCGCCGCTCGAGCCCTCGCCGAGGAGGGGGCCTCCGTGGTGCTCACCGACGAGCGCTCCGAGAAGGAGCTCGGTTCGCCGGCCATGGCTCACGGGGTCACCCTGCGCGCGGGCGGTCATCATCCGGAGGACCTCGACGACGCGACGCTCGTGGTGGTGAGCCCGGGGGTGCCGCCGTCGGCCGAGGTCGTGGGCTGGGCCGAGGCACGTGCGATACCGGTGTGGGGCGAGATGGAGTTGGGAGCTCGGCTCATCAGCGTGCCCTACCTGGCCGTGACGGGGACGAACGGCAAGACGACGACGACGGGCATGCTGGCGGCCATCCTGCGTGCCGCCGGCATGGATGCGGTCGCGTGCGGCAACATCGGGCACCCGTTCACGACCGCAGCCCGTGAGCGCCACGACGCCCTGGTGGTCGAGGTGTCGTCGTTCCAGCTCGAGCGTCAGGACTCGTTCCATCCACGCGTCTCGGCCCTGCTCAACATCGCGCCCGATCACCTCGATCACCACGGCGGTGAGGAGGCGTACGCGGCCGCGAAGGCCCGGATCTTCGCGGCGCAATCAGACGACGACGTCCACGTCGGGAACCGCGATGATCACGCCGCCGCCGCCGTGTCGGCCTCGGCGCGATGCCGCCACGCCTGGTTCCGGTCGGGCCCCCCGCGGGACGCCGAAGTGGGCTTCGTCGAGGGGTCGCTCGTGTCCCGCATAGGAGCGGAGGTTCGCATCGGTCCGGTGAAGGACGACCGGCCGGGCTTCAGGGCCGACGCCGCCGCCGCCACAGCATGCGCGATGGCCTTCGGGGCGGAGGCCGACGCCGTACGCGAGGGCCTGCGCACGTTCGTACCGGCTCCGCACCGAGGCGAGGTCGTGGCCGAGGTGGCGGGTGTTCGGTTCGTCGACGACTCGAAGGCCACCAACGTCCACGCGGCCCTCGCAGCGATCGACGGTGTGCACGACGCGGTGCTGATCGCCGGAGGCCGCGCGAAGGGTCAGGATCTCTCACCGCTCGCATCGCGTGCCGGGCGCCTGCGGGCGGTGGTGGCGATGGGTGAGAGCGGCGCCGCGATCGCTGCCGTCTTCGAGGGGCTGGTGCCCGTGCTGCATGCAGACTCCATCGAGGACGCGGTGGTACTGGCCTTCGGGGTCGCGGCCCCGGGCGGTGTCGTGCTGCTGGCTCCGGCGTGCGCGTCGTGGGATCAGTTCCGCGATTACACCGAGCGCGGCGAGCGGTTCGCGGCCCGGGCCCGAGATCTGGCAGAGGAGACCGGCGATGCGTAGCGCCGGGCAGTCGGTCCGCGCCACCCGGCCGCACGGCGACGCCGCGCGCTCGGGGGCGCGACGGCACCTGCGAGTCGTCCCGGCCGCGCCGAGGACGGCCCGTGAACGGTCGGCCGCTGCTCGCAAGGATCTGCGGATGCTGTGGGCCTCCGGTGGGTTCCTCACCGCGGTCGGGCTCATCATGGTGTTGTCCGCCGGATCCGTCTCCGCGGCCCAGGGCTATGACGGCAACCCGTTCTGGTATTTCCAGCGACAGGTGGTCTACGCAGCCGTCGGGATCGGCGCTGCGGTCTTCTGCGCGCGGATGCGACCGAGATCGTGGCGCGCAGCCTCGATCCCGCTCCTGGGGGTCTCCGGTGTGCTCATGCTGGTCGCGGCGTTGCCCGGCTCGGGCACCTCTTTGTACGGCGCCTCACGCTGGCTCGACCTCGGGCCGGTGACGCTGCAACCCTCGGAGTTCGCCAAGCTCGGCCTCGTCGCGTTCACGGCGACCATCCTGTCCGCGAAGTGGGATCGCCTGGGAGATATCAGGCACGTGCTCCTGCCGCTCGGCCCGGTGCTCGCAGTGGTCGCGGGGCTCGGGATCGCGCAGCGCGACCTCGGCACCACGGTGATCTTGTGCGCGGCGGTCTTCGTGATGCTGTTCATGGCCGGCGTTCGCCTTCGCTACCTCCTGCTCGGAGGCGCGATCGGCCTCGCGGGCACCGTGTCGCTCATCGTGGGCGAGACGTACCGGCGCACGCGGTTCTTCGACGCGTGGCTCGATCCGTGGAAGGATCCGAGCTCCACCGGCTACCAGTTGATCCAGGGGTTGATCGCGTTCGGCTCAGGAAGCTGGTTCGGCACCGGTCTGGGGACGAGCCGGGCGAAATGGGACTTCTTGCCCAACGCCCACTCCGACTTCATCTTCGCCGTGATCGGCGAGGAGCTCGGGCTCGCCGGCTCGCTCGTCATCCTCGCGGCGTTCGGTGCTCTCATGTTCGCGGGCATCCGGATCGCCATCCACGCCACCGGGACGTTCGAACGGCTGCTGGCCGGAGGCATCGTCGTGTGGATCGGGCTGCAGACGATCATCAACCTCGGTGCCGTGACAGGTCTGCTCCCCATCACCGGCGTGCCGTTGCCGCTCGTGTCCTTCGGTGGGACGGCGCTCGTGGTCACCCTCGGTGGTCTCGGCGTCCTCGCCAGCGTGGCACGTGAGCCGCTGAGGAAGGCCGCCGGGCGGACGCGTGCGCGCAAGGCAGGGTCGTGAAGGTTCTCATCGCAGGCGGCGGCACAGCAGGCCATGTCATCCCGGCGCTCGCGGTCGCGGCGGCGTTGCGCGAGCGTGGCGCCGAGGTCACGTTCGTGGGTTCCGCCGATGGTCAGGAAGCGGTCCTCGTGCCCGCCGCCGGGTACCCGTTCGAGGCGGTCCGAGCGCTCTCCGCGCAGACGCGGCTCTCGTTGCGGACGCTCCGCGCCGTCGCCGTCGCGATCCGGGCCGCAGGCGCGCTTCGTCCGCTGGCACGGCAGGCGGACGTCGTCCTGGGGGTCGGAGGATTCGCGAGCGCGCCCGCCATCCTCGCCGCCCGCTGGGTGCGGCGCCCTATCGTCTTGGTCGAGCAGAACAGCGTCCCCGGGCTCGTGAACCGCATCGCGGCCCGATGGGCGAACACGGTGGCGACGACTTTCGAGGCGACGGCCGCCCGGCTGCCGCGGGCTCGGCGGACCGTGCGGACGGGCAACCCCATCCGGGCCGAGATCGCCGGCGTGGCGCAGATGCGTGATGAGCTCACCGGTCAGGCACGCGCGGCCTTCGACCTGGAGCCGGGCCGCTTCACGGTCCTCGTGGTCGGCGGGAGCCAAGGCGCGCTCCGGATCGACCGGGCGGTCGCGGGGGCCTTGCAACTCCTCGGGGATCGAGGGGACCTGCAGCTGCTCATCAGCACCGGCCGAGCGCACGAGGCGGTGGTGGCGGATGCCGTCGATCCCGGTGCGCGGCTTCTCGTCCACGTGCGCCCGTTCATCGATCGCATGGACCTGGCTCTGGCGGTGGCCGACCTGGTCGTCTCCCGGGCGGGAGCGGGCATCGCCGAGCTGGCGGCGTGCGGTCTTCCCTCGGTGCTCGTTCCCTACCCCTACGCGACCGAGGATCACCAAGCGGAGAACGCGCGCGAGCTGACGGCGGCCGGGGCCGCGGTGAGCATCACGGATGCCGGATGCACGCCGCAGGCGCTCACAGCGTGCATCCTTGGGTTGATGGACGATCCAGAGCGGCGGCGTGAGATGACGCAGGCGGCGCTCGCGTGGGCGCGGCCCGACGCCGCACGCCGGGTCGCGGATCTCATCGGCGAGGCCGCAGCGTGAACGGCTGGCGTCACTGGGTCCCCCCGGCGGGGTCCATCCCGACGCTCCCGGTTCCCACGCTGGAGGGGATCGGTCGTGTGCACCTCGTGGGGGTCGGCGGGGCGGGCATGCGGAACCTCGCACGGCTCCTCGCAGCACGTGGCATCGCCGTATCGGGTTCGGATCTGAAGGATTCGGTCTACCTCCGGGAACTCGATCGTCTCGGCGTTCGGGTCCGTGTCGGGCATGACCCCGCGGCCGTCGAGGGTGCGGAGGCCGTGATCATCTCGAGCGCGATCGGCGAGACCAACCCGGAGCTCTCCGCCGCGCTCGAACAGGCGATCCCCGTGTGGAGGCGTCAGCAAGCGCTCGCCGCACTCGCCACCGGCCGGCGGGCCATCGCGGTGACGGGCACCCACGGTAAGACGACGACCACATCGATGTTGGCGACCGTGCTGGAGCGAGCGGGGGCCGACCCCACCTACCTCGTCGGCGGCGATCTGAACGAGAGCGGCAGCGGGGCCCGCCACGGCGAGGGCGATGTCTTCGTCTTCGAAGCCGACGAGAGCGACGGGAGCCACCTCTTGATGCGGCCTTGGGTCGGCGTGCTCACGACGGTGGACGTGGACCATACGGACCTGTACCGAGGCGGGCTCGAGGAGATCGTGCGCTCCTTCGCGGAGTTCGCCGATCGAGCCGAACATGTCGTGGCGTGCGGGGATGACCCCGGGGTCGTCCGCGCCGTGCAGGTGAGCGGACGAACCGACGTCGTGACCTACGGGCTCGAGACGTCGAACGCGTTCGCGGTGCATGTCGATGACCTCGGTCCCGAGGGAGCGAGAGGAACGCTCAGCGTCGATGGTGCCGAGGTTCCGCTCTCGCTGGCGATCGACGGTCCTCACAACCTGGCGAACGCGGCGGCGGCGATCGCCGCTGCGGGCTTCGCGGGCGTGGATCCCGCCGCCGCCGCCGATGCCTTGCGCGCTTTCGCCGGTGTTCACCGCCGCTTCGAGTTCCGCGGGGCCGCACGGGGAGCGGAGTTCTTCGACGATTACGGGCACACCCCGACCGAGATGGCGGTGACGGTGCAAACCGCGCGCAGGCGTGAGCCGCGCCGGTTGATCGCGCTCGTGCAGCCCCACCGGTACGGCCGGGTGCAGGCGGGCTGGCGTGAGCTCGGCGCCAGCGTGGCAGGGGCGGATCTGGTCATCGTCACGGACGTTTACGGTGCGCAACAGGTCCCGATCCCAGGCGTCACCGGCAAGCTTGTGGTCGACGGCGTCCAACTGGCCGCGCCGGGACGACGAACGGTCTACCTCCCGCACCGGCGCGACGTCGTGTCCTTCCTCGAGCACGAGCTGCGCCAGGGCGATCTCGTCGTGACGATGGGATGCGGCGATGTCTGGATGCTCGCCGATGCGGCGCTCGAGCGGATGCGGGATGGGGGATCGTGATGGGCGGCGATCTCGCTGCTGCGGCGGCCATCCTTCGTGCAGCATGCGGCCCCCGCCTTCGCACCGACGTGCCGCTCGCGCCGCTGACGTCGTTCCGCCTCGGCGGGCCGGCCTCGCTGTTCCTCGAGCCGCAGGACGACGACGACCTGCGCGCGGCCTCTGATGCCATCGGAGCGAGTGAGGTCTCGTTCCTCGTTCTCGGGAAGGGGTCCAACGTCCTCGTCGCTGACGAAGGGTTCCCGGGGCTCGTGCTTCGGCTCGGGCGGGGGTTCCGCTGGGTGGCTCGTGACGGCGATCGGCTGCTCGCCGGAGGTGCGATCGCCCTCCCGGCTCTGGCCGGGGTCGCGGCCCAGCACGCTCTGGACGGACTCGCCTTCGGCGTCGCGATCCCGGCGAGCCTCGGCGGCGCGGTTCGCATGAATGCGGGAGCGCATGGCTCGCAGGTGGGCGATGTCATCGAGAAGATCGACGTGCACCTGCTCGGTGAGGGACGCAGGACGTCGCTGAGCCAAGCGGAAGCCGGGTTCGGCTATCGCAGGTCCGGACTCGCGCCCGACGCGGTGGTCGTCGGTGCGACGTTCGTCCTTCACGCAGGCGATCCGGCTCGGATCCGCGCCGCGATGGACGCAGCGAGGGACTGGCGCCGAGCCACCCAACCTCTGGCCGAGCCCAACTGCGGGAGCGTCTTCACCAACCCCGAGGGCGATCACGCAGCGCGCCTGATCGAGGAGGCCGGTCTCAAGGGACTCCGCGTCGGTGGGGCGCGGGTGTCGGACAAGCACGCGAACTTCATCGTCGCCGGAGAGGGAGCGACGGCCGCGGATGTCCGGGCGCTCATCGACACGATCCGCGACGCGGTGGCCGATCGGACCGGTGTGATGCTCCTGCCCGAGGTGCGCGCGGTAGGTCCCGAGGATGCCTGACACCCGCGGGGTGAGTTGGCGCGGGCGGGTCCTGGTGGCCGCCGGGATGGCGGTGCTCCTGGCAGCCACGGGCGCCGGCCTCACGTACTCGAGGATCTTCGCGGCCGATACGCTCGTGGTGCTCGGGGCGGTGGATCGCTCCCACGCGGAGATCCTCGCGACGGCGGGCCTCGAGCCTGGTGTGAACGTGTTCCATCTCGATCCCTCGGGCCCGGAGGCCGCCCTGCTCGCGGACCCGTGGATCGCCGAGGCGACGGTGGAACCCGATCTTCCGTCGACGGTCACGGTCCGGATCGTGGAGCGCGTGCCGGTCGCGGTCAGCGGCGGCGTCACGGTCGCGGCGGATGGCACCGAGCTCCCCGGCGCGGATCCGCAGGGATTGCCGACGATCGCCAACGTTGCAGGCGGTCTGCTCGACGATGAGGCTCGAACGGCCGCTGCCGCCGCGGTCGCGGCGCTCGAGCCGGCGCAGCGGCGTGCCATCAGCGCCGTCACCGTGGCGACCGATGGCAAGCTCGAGATGAACCTCGGAACCGTCCTCGTGCGATGGGGGATGGCCGGAGCCGACCAGGAGAAGGCGGCGGCGTTGGCCGCGGTCCTGCGCTCGGTCGGGGCAGGCGAAGCGATGCCGGTGATGGTGGATGTCTCGGTCCCCGGTGCGCCGGCCGCGATCTTCGGCTGAGCGGGTTGTCATCCTCACCGACGATCCGAGGCCACGGGCGCCGACGAGCCGCTTGACGCGGGCGGCCATCTGTGGGTAAGTTCCACACGCTTAACTGTAGGTAGATATGACAATAAACGTGCAGTTGAGGGTGAGAGTCATGCGACCTGCATCGACATCTCCCCAGGTACGCGGCCGGTTCGCCCGCCGCCCGGAGGACTAGAACATGGATGCTCCCCAGAACTACCTCGCCGTGATCAAGGTCGTCGGGGTCGGCGGCGGCGGCGTGAACGCAGTGAACCGGATGATCGAGTCGGGGCTGCGAGGCGTGGAGTTCATCGCGGTGAACACGGATGCGCAGACCCTGTTGATGTCGGATGCCGAGGTCAAGATGGACATCGGTCGCGAGACGACGCGGGGCCTCGGCGCCGGGTCCGATCCCGAGGTCGGCAAGTCAGCCGCCGATGAACACTCCGACGAGATCGAGGAGATCTTGAAGGGGGCCGACATGGTCTTCATCACGGCCGGCGAAGGGGGAGGCACGGGGACCGGCGGTGCCCCCGTGATCGCGGAGATCGCCCGCAACCTCGGTGCTCTCACGATCGGCGTCGTCACCCGGCCGTTCGGGTTCGAGGGACGCAAGCGCGCGACGCAGGCCGACATCGGGATCACCGAACTGAAGAAGGCGGTGGACACCCTCATCGTGGTGCCCAACGACCGGCTGCTCCAGGTCGCTGACCCCTCGATGCCGATGGTCGATGCCTTCCGGATGGCGGACCAGGTGCTGTTCCAAGGTGTCGACGGGATCACCTCCCTGATCACGACGCCTGGCTTGATCAACCTGGACTTCGCCGACGTCAAGTCGGTCATGGCCGGCGCGGGCTCGGCGTTGATGGGGATCGGGATCGGGTCGGGCGCCGACCGTGCAACCGAGGCGGCGAAGGCCGCCATCTCCAGCCCGCTGCTCGAGGCCTCCATCGACGGCGCGAAGGGCGTCCTCCTCTCGATCGCGGGTCCGACGGACCTGACCCTGCACGAGGTGAACGCGGCCGCGGACGCGATCACCCGGGTCGCCCACCCCGACGCGAACATCATCTTCGGTGCGGTGGTCGACGATGCGCTCGGGGACGAGGTCCGCGTCACCGTGGTGGCCGCCGGGTTCGACAAGGTGAGCCCGACGGGGGAGAACCGCTTCGAGAGCCGGTTGTCGCGACTGCTGGAAGAGCCCTCGCGGGGCGGGCGCGATGAGGGAGATCTCCCGTCGATCTTGCAGGACGACGATGTGTTCACGACGGCCGATGCTGAGCCGGCACCGGTCTCGTTCGATGCCGAGGAGGATCTTGACATCCCGGACTTCCTGAAGAGCTAGGCGGATCGCCGCCACCCCGCGCGGCCCTGCGCGAGCGCGAAGGGGGCGAGGAGGTTCGACGAGCGAAGAGGCGACCTTCCCCCGCCTCTTGGCCGAGAGGACGAACCACCTCGCCCCCTTCGTATGCTCCGCGTCGTGCGACCCACGCGTGCGGATATCCCCGGGAACGTGGCGCGGATCCGTTCGGCGATCGCGGACGCGGCTCTGCGAGCAGGACGCTCGCCCGAGGATGTGACACTGATCGCTGCGGCCAAACGCGTCTCGGCATCGGCGATCGAGGAGGCCGTCGCGGCCGGTCTGACGGCGATCGGGGAGAACTACGTGACCGAGCTCCGCGACGCGCGATCCGCCATGGCGGCGCCGGGCGTCCGATGGCACTACATCGGCGCCCTTCGGTCGGGCACCGCCCACCACGTCGCGGACCTGGCCGACGTCGTCGAAACCGTGGCGGGCGAGCGCGCGGCTCGGAAGCTGGCCGGGAGAGCGGAGCGCAGCGGCAAGAGGCTGGACGTGCTCCTGGAGGTGGACTTCACGGGTGAGCGGACCGGGCTCGCACCCGACGAGCTGGGGGCGGCTGCCTCGGTGATCGGCGGCCTCGACAGCCTGCGGCTGCGCGGGTTGATGACCGTCCCACCGCTCACGCCGACCGCGGAGGAGGCGCGGCCGTGGTTCGCTCGCCTGCGCGAGCTGCGGGAAGGGCTCGCCCCGACCCACCCGGCGGTGCTGGACCTCTCGATGGGGATGTCGTTGGATTACGAGGTCGCGGTGGAAGAAGGCGCTACCATGGTGCGTATCGGAACGGCTTTGTTCGGTCCACGGACGCCGTGACACGAGGAGGACCAGAGCGAGATGGCCGGCGTGTGGAAGAAGACCATGAACTACTTGGGCCTCGTGGAGGAGGACGACGAGTTCGTCGACGAGATGCCCGAGTCTGAGCCGTCCCCCGTCCGGCGGATGCGGCCGCAGGCCGTCGAGTCTCCGGCCGAGGGTGAAGGGGTCGTGCGGACCATCGCGTCGCCGCGACCTGCGACCCCTCCCACGTCCGCCATCTACAAGGCGGAGCCCAAGCGGTTCAACGAGGCACGCGAGGTGGCCGACCGGTTCAAGGAAGGCACCGCGGTCATCATGAACCTGCAAGGCACCGAGGACTCCATCTCTCGCAGGCTGGTGGATTTCGCGTCCGGGCTCGTGTACGCGCACGACGGGAAGATCGAACTCGTCGCCAACCGCGTCTACCTCCTCAGCCCGGACAACGTCGAGGTATCCGCCGAGGAGCGCGCCAAACTCGTCGGCGACGGGTTCTACAACCAGTTCTGAGCAACCGCCTCGCGCCGCCCGCGATCGGGGGCACCCGGACTGCTAGCCTTCCCGCCCGATGATCAGCGGTCCTGTCGGCACCCTCGTCTGTCTGGCGCTGTGGCTGGCGTCGGTGCTCCTGCTCGTTCGGGTGATCGTCTCGTGGATCGCCGTCTTCGGGGGGCGCCCACCGGTCACGGGTCCACTCCGATCGGCATACGACCTGCTTTTCTCCGTCACGGAACCCATCCTGAAACCGATCCGGGCCATCGTGCCGCCGGCGGGGATGTTCGATCTGTCGGTCGCGGTGGCGTTCGTCATCATCTTCGTGCTGCGAACCGCGCTCTGCTAGGGAGGCTCCCATGGCTCGATCCGATCCTGCCACCACCGCCGGGACCCCGGCGCACGTGCTCTCGCCGCTCGCCATCCAGCAGAAGGAGTTCCGCGTGTCGAGGCTCGGCGGGTACAAGATGCGCGACGTCGATGCGTTCCTGGACGAGGTGACCGAGGCGGTCGGCGCGATGCAGGCGGAGATCCAGCGGCTGCGTTCGCAGCCCGGGGCTCCGGTGCTCGGCACGCCCGACCTCGATGACGTGGCCCGCCAGGCGGACGAGATCATCGCGCGGGCGCGCGAGGAGGCAGCGCGGATCACCACGGGAGCCCACGCCACGGTGGCTGCGGCCGTCGTCGCCGGGTCATCGGAGGGTGAGGCCGTGCGTCCATTCCTGACGCAGGAGCGCGCCTTCCTCCAGGATCTGGCGGCGCTCGTGCAGACGCACGCGGAGTCCGTGAAATCCATGGCCAAGGCCGCGAGGATGCCGTCGCCTGGACCCATCGGGCGGCAGGGCGACGAGCGCGCGGAGGAGGCAGAAGAGGCGGAGACGCCGCGTGCTCCCGAGCCAGACGAGGATCGGGAACCTGCCGCCGCGCCGGCTGCCGATCCGGACGCGACCATCCGTCTGCAGGGGTCCGTGACCGGCGTGGACGACACAGCCGATGGATCGTTGCGGGAACTGTTCTGGGGCGGCGACGCCCAGGAGCGTGTCACGCCCTCCGAAGGGTGATTGTCACGTCGTCGTCGTCGATCGTCGCTTCGCGACGGTGAAGGGCCTCGCTCAGATCCCCGTCCTTCACGCGCAGGGCGAGCGTCTCGCTCGCGATGAGCGCCGTGTGCGCTCGCACGGCCGCAGCGACCGGACCGGTGATGCCGACCACGATCCGGTCGCCCACGGCGAGGCCAGCCTCCTTCCGGGCCTCTTGGATGAGCCGGATGACCTCGCGAGCTCGTCCTTCGCTCACGAGGTCGGGGGTGAGCGCGAGCTCGAGCGCGACCGTGGTCCCCGAGCCCGATGCGACGCCCCACCCCTCGGCCACCTCCTGGGCGAGCTCCACATCTTCGGGGGCGATCACGACGGGCGGCCCGTCGTCGATGAGGAGCTCGACGCGCCGGCCGGCGGCCAGGTCGCCCGCCACGGTCGCGTCCTCCAACCCCTTGGCGAGAGACTTCACGCGGGGCCCGAGCCGGGGTCCGAGGATCTTGAAGTTGGGTTTGGCTCGCCACCGTCCGAACGCCTCGGCCGACGCCGCGATCCGGACGTCGCGCACGTTCAACTCCTCCGCCACCAACCCGAGCACGGCGTCGATCCCCGGTGTCTGCCCCGTGAGATGCACCACCGCGTGGCTGAGCGGCTGCCGTGTGCGCACCTTGGTCTCGACACGCACGCGGCGGCCCAGCTCCACGATCTGCCGTGCCGCGTCCATCGCCCCGTCCAGCTCGGGGTCGATGTCCGCGTCGCCTGCGAGCGGGTACGCGGACAGGTGCACCGAGTCAGGCCGGCCGCCACGACCCGCGGCGAGGTTGCGCCACAGAGCTTCCGTCACGAACGGGGTGAAGGGTGCCATCAGCTGGGCGAGGGTGATCAGGCACTCCCAGAGCGTTGCGAACGCCGCGTCGCTGTCGCGACCACCTTCGCCATCGGGGTTCCAGAACCGTCGCCGGGACCTGCGCACGTACCAGTTGGAGAGATCGTCCAAGAAGGCCAGCATCTTCCGGCCGGCGCCCGTGGCGTCGTACCCGTCGAGACGTTCGCGCGCCTCGCGAACGGTCCCCGCCAGGCGTGAACGGATCCACCGGTCCATGACCGACCGCTCGGCCATCGGAGGAGGTTCGGTGGTCATCGGGTCATAGCCGCTGGCGTTCGCGTACGTCACGAAGAACGCGTACGTGTTCCACAGCGGCAGCAACAACTGCCGCACGCCCTCGTCAAGGATCTCGTGACCGATACGGCGCGGTTCCCAGGGCGAACCGCTCGTGATCATCCACCACCGCAGCGCATCGGCGCCCTGACGGTCCAACGCCTCCCACGGGTCGAACTGGTTGCCGAGCGACTTCGACATCTTCTTGCCGTCCTCGGCGACGATGTGGCCCAGGCACACCACGTTGCGGTACGCGGTGGAGTCGAAATGCAGCACGCCCTCGGCCATCAGGGTGTAGAACCACCCCCGCGTCTGGTCGATCGCCTCGGAGATGAAGTCCGCCGGGAACATCGATCCGAACTCCTCGACGCCTCTGTCGAGGTCCGGTTGGTATCCCCATTGCGCGAACGGCATGGCGCCGGAGTCGTACCAGGTGTCGATCACCTCGGGAACGCGGGTGGACACGCCCCCGCAGACGGGGCACGCGATCGTGATCTCGTCGATGAAGGGCCGGTGCGGATCCACACCCGTCACGTCACGGCCCGCGTGCACGGAGAGTTCCTGCAGCGAACCGATCGCCGTCTGGTGACCCTGTTCGCAGACCCAGATCGGCAACGGCGTTCCCCAGTAGCGCTCGCGCGAGAGCGCCCAATCGACGTTGTTCTCGAGCCAGTCGCCGTAGCGGCCCTCCCGGATGTGCTCGGGGTACCAGTTCACCGCGGCGTTGACTTCGAGCAGCCGGTCCTTCACGGCGGTCGTCCGTACGTACCAGGACGTCCGGGCGTAATACAGGAGCGGTGTCGCGCAGCGCCAGCAGAACGGGTACGCGTGCTCGTAGCGGTCCTCCTTCCACAGGAGACCTCGTTCCAGCAGGTCATCCAGGATCGGCCGGTCCGCATCCTTGACGAACGAGCCTCGGATGAACGCCGGAGCCTCCTCGGTGAAGCGGCCATCATCGCCCACCGGTTTCCAGACCGGCCAGCCCTGGGCCCGTCCCACGGCCAGGTCATCGGGGCCGAACGCCGGCGCCAAGTGAACGATGCCGGTCCCGTCCTGCATCGAGACGAACGACGCCGCTACGACGGTGTGCGCGCCCTCGACGTTGGGATAGGGGGGGGCATAGCGAAGCCCGACCAGGTCCGCACCACGGATCGTGCGCTCGGGCGAGGCGTCACCGACGACGGTTCCGGCGAGGCCGGCGGCGAGGATGAGCCGTTCCCCACCCGTCATCACCTCGACGTACGACGCGTCGGCGTCGATCGCGACCCCGGTGTTCGCCGGGAGCGTCCACGGCGTCGTCGTCCACACGAGCAAAGAGGCCCCCACCAGGCTCGGGTCTGCGGCGTCTGCGATGGGGAACCGGACGAACGTGCTCGGGTCGGTGACGGTCTGGTAGCCCTGCGCGACCTCGGCGTCAGACAGGGCGGTGCCGCACCGCGGGCAGTACGCGGTCACCTTGTGGTCCTGCACCAGGAGCCCGCGCTGATGCAGGCGCTGCAACGACCACCACACGGACTCGATGTAGGGCGTCGACATCGTCCAGTACGCGTCCGACATGTCGATCCAGAACCCGATCCGTTCGGTGAGCCGTTCGAAATCGCCCACGTACCGCTGGACCGAGGCCCGGCAGAGCTCGTTGAACCGCGCCACGCCGTAGGCCTCGATGTCTCGCTTCCCCGTGCTGCCGATCTCCTTCTCGGCCTCGAGTTCGACGGGCAACCCATGACAATCCCACCCGGCCTTGCGCCGCACACGGTGGCCCGTCATCGTCTTGAAGCGTGGGTAGACGTCCTTGAAGGTGCGGGGCTCGACGTGGTGGATGCCCGGACGGCCGTTGGCGGTGGGCGGTCCCTCGTAGAAGATCCACTCCGGGGCGTCCTCACGAGCGGCGACGGAACGGGCGAAGATGCCCACCTCTTTCCACCAGGCCGCGATCTCTTCCTCGAGTTCGGGGAAGCGGACCTTGAGATCAACGGGCTCGAACGCGGTGGTCATCCTCGGCCTCCTTGGCGCGACGGTTCATCCTCGGGTGCGAGGACGAGGCGCGTGCCCCGCGGTCCCACCTCGCTTGCGTCCGAGGACGCCGCTCGAAGGCCTGTGGGTACGGCTCGGGCGTCGCAGCTCTTCCGAGCTGTTCGATCCGAACCGCACGGCCCCCCGCGATCACGGGCGGATCCCGCCTGCGTCTACCGCGGAGCGCGGGTGGATCCCGCGCCCGTTTCGGGCAGGGGCTCGGGGAGGATGACACCGGGGGCACCGGCACCGGCTCGCACCATCCCGGTTCGCTCACGCCTGGCCGATCCCGGCGCCGCGTTCCCGTCGTCGCCGATGGCCGCATGCTACACGGCTGACCTTCCCCACGCGCGGTCAAACCACGAACGCCCTCTGCGAGGGCGCTTCGGGCCGATGTAGGCCTCCTGACCTGCACGGATGATCGCCGCGCCGTGTCGGTCTGCTACCCTTCGCCGACCATGGCCGCGGTCAAACTGACGAAACCCGAGATCGCCGAACTGCGCACCCGACTGCTCGAAGAGCAGTCCGAACTGCAGGCTCAGCTGACCACCATCGAGGACGGCACCTTCGCGGCGTCGCAGTCAGATCTCTCCGGGGATGTCGGCATCGACGACGAGTCCGCGGATGCCGGGTCCGCCACGTTCGAGCGCGAGAAGGATCTCTCGATCGAGAACAACGTCCGCGACCTGATGCAGAAGATCGAGCGGGCGCTGAAGCGGATCGACGACGGCGCGTACGGCGTCTGCGAGCGATGCGGCAAACCCATCGAGAAGGCGCGCGTGAAGGCTCTGCCCTACGTGGACCTCTGCATCAAGGACGCGCGGGCGCGCTCGCGCCGGTAGCCGCGTGGACCCTGGGGCTCGCCGTGGCGGGACGATCCTGCTCGGCACAGCCGGTGGCGCTCTCCTCCTGGATCAGGTGACCAAGGCTCTGGCCGTCGCGACGCTGCGCGATGGGTCCGTCGACGTGATCCCCGGGGTGCTCACGTTCCGGTTCGCCACCAACACCGGTGGAGCGTTCTCGCTGTTCTCCTCCGCGCCCTGGTTCTTCGCAGTTGCCAGCATCGTCGTGAGCGCCCTCATCGTGCTGTTCTCGTTCCGAGCCCGCCCGCCCTCCCAGGCGCTCGCTCTGGGTCTGGTGCTCGGGGGAGCGCTCGGCAACCTGGCGGACCGCGTGTTCCGCGGTCCAGGGCTCGGTGGTGAGGTCGTGGACTTCATCGACCTGCAGATATGGCCAGTGTTCAACCTCGCCGATTCGGCGATCGTGGTGGGAGCCCTGTGGCTCGGGCT
>JBKJXU010000262.1:0-2935 GCA_046716145.1 Actinomycetota bacterium | reverse complement strand
ATCTCGGTCGTGATGGTGGCGGTCGTCGTCGACGTGGATGCGGACGGGCTCATCACGCAGGCGCGGGTGGCGGTCGGGGCTTGTTCGCCGGTGGCGCAGCGACTGCGCTCGCTCGAGGCACATCTCGTGGGCCGCGCGCCCGGCGACGTCGACGTCGCAGCGATCGCCAAGCACCTGGACGGGCTCAGTCCGATCGACGATGTGCGTGCGACGGCCGACTACCGGCGTGACGCCGCCGCCGTGCTCGTGCGGCGCGCGCTCGTGAGCTGCGGAGACCCGCGGTGAGCACCGTCACTTTCGAGGTGAACGGGGCGCCGGTCCAGACCGACTCGTCGGCGCGCCGGCTCACCGACGTGCTGCGCGACGACCTCGGCCTCACCGCCACGAAGGTCGGATGTGACGCCGGCGACTGTGGCGCGTGCACGGTGCTCGTGGACGGCGAAGCGGTGAGTGCGTGCATGACGTCGGTCGGGGGCCTCGGCGGTCGTCGCATCGATACGCTCGAAGGCTTGGACGCGACCGGCGAAGTCCGCGGTCTGCAGGGCGCGTTCCTGATGCACGGCGCCGCGCAGTGCGGGATCTGCACGCCGGGGATACTGGTCGCGGCGGCGGCGCTCCTGCGCACCACGCCCGCCCCCACCGAGCAGCAGGTCATGGACGCGCTGGGCGGCGTGCTCTGCCGCTGCACGGGCTATCGCAAGATCATCGCCGCCGTGATGGGGGCGCAGGCGCCCGAGGCGGCGTCGCCACCGCCTCCGGTGGGCAAGGCCGTGGGTCAGCGTGTACCGCGTGTGGACGGCGAGCGCAAGGTCAACGGGACCGACGTCTTCGGCGCCGATGAGACGCCGGACGGTTCGCTCGTGATCCGGGTGGTGCGATCACCGCACCATCGGGCGCGGTTCACGCTCGGCGACACGGACGGCTACGTTGCCGCCACGCCGGGGGTGGTCGCCGTGCTGAGTGCCGCCGACATCGATGGCCGCAACCTCTTCGGCGTGATCCCCGCGACGGCGGATCAGCCCGTGTTCGCCGAGCGGGCGGTGCGGTTCCGGGGCGAGGCGGTCGCGATCGTGGTCGGTGAACCCGCCGCGATGGCGGCGCTCGACATGACCGCGTTCCCGGTGACCTGGGAGGAGCTGGCGCCGGTGCTGGCGATGGACGCCGCGCTCGCGGCCGAGGCGCCCGTGATCCACACCAAGCGCGAGGGGAACATCCTGATCCGCGGCAACGTGCGCAGCGGCGATCTGGACGAAGCCTTCACGGCCGCGGACATCGAGGTCGACGGCGTCTTCGAGACCGGCTTCATCGAGCACGCGTACATCGAGCCCGAGGCCGGCTACGCCGAACGCGTCGGTGACCGCGTCGAGGTGCAGGTGACGACGCAGTCCCCACACATGGACCGCGTCGAACTCGAGGCGATCCTGGGTCTGCCCGAGGGCTCGGTCCGGATCAAGCCGACGGCGGTGGGCGGCGGGTTCGGCAGCAAGCTCGATCTGTCGGTGCAGCCCTACCTGGCGCTCGCGGCGTGGAAGCTCGGCCGGCCGGTCCGGATCACCTACACCAGACCAGAATCGATGATGTCCACGACGAAGCGGCATCCCTCGCGGATGCGCGCGCGGATCGGCGCCACCCGCGACGGCCGCCTGCGTGCGATGGACTTCACCGGCGAGTTCGACACCGGCGCGTACGCGTCGTGGGGACCGACGGTGGCCAACCGCGTGCCGGTGCACGCCGGCGGGCCCTACGTCTACGACGCCTACCGCGCGCGGACCGTGGCCATCCACACGAACGGACCGCCGTCCGGCGCGTTCCGCGGGTTCGGCGTGCCGCAGTCGACGATCGCGCAGGAGTGCCTGTTCGACGAGCTCGCCGACGCCGTGGGGATGGACCGGCTGGAGTTCCGGTATCGCAACGCGCTGACGGCGGGCGTGCCGACCGTCACCGGGCAGGTCTTCGCATCCGGCGTGGGGTACCAGGAGTGCCTCGAGGCGCTGCGGCCGCACTGGGAACGCGCGCGGGCTGAGGCCGCCCAAGACAACGGCGCCACGACCCGCCGCGGCGTCGGCCTGGCGGGCATGTGGTACGGCTGCGGCAACACCGCGCTGCCGAACCCCTCGACGATCGAGATGGGGCTCCGGCGCGACGGCGTCATCGCGCTCTACCAAGGAGCCGTCGACATGGGGCAGGGCGCGAACACGGTGATGACGCAGATCTGCGCTGACGCGGTGGGCGTGGACATGTCGAAGATCGTGACGCTCGGCGCCGACACCGACACCACGCCCGATGCGGGCAAGAGCTCGGCGTCGCGACAGACGTTCATCTCCGGCAACGCCACCTACCTGGCGGGCACGGCGCTCCGCGCTCGGCTGTTGGAGCTCGCCGGTGCGTCGGAGGAGGCACACCTGGAGCTGGACGGTTCGCACCTCGTGGTCCACGATCGTGACGAGACTACGAGGGTCGATCTTGGTTCGCTCGATGCCGACGGGGAGGATCTGGTGGCACTCGCGAGCGCGACCTACGACCCGCCGACCACTTCGCTCGACGCAGACGGTCAGGGGGAGCCGTACGCGCAGTTCGGGTACGGGGCGCACATGGCGGAGTTGGAGGTCGACCTGGAACTCGGCACGGTGCATCTTCGGCGGATCACGGCCGCGCACGACGTGGGGCGGGCCGTCAACCCGACCCTGATCGAGGGCCAGATCGAGGGCGGCGTGGCCCAGGGGATCGGGATGGCCCTGATGGAGGAGTACCTACCCGGGCGCAACGAGAACCTGCACGACTACCTGATCCCGACGATCGGCGACGTCCCGGAAGTGGTGAGCATCCTCGTGGAATCCGGCGACCCCGCCGGCCCGTACGGCGCGAAGGGGATCGGTGAACATTCGCTGATCCCGACCGCTCCGGCGATCCTCAACGCGATCCGGGACGCGGTGGG
>JBKJXU010000261.1:0-2810 GCA_046716145.1 Actinomycetota bacterium | reverse complement strand
GGCTGGCCCGTGCTCGCGGAACCGCTCAGCGGTCTGCGGCTGGACGCCTCGGACGCCGGGCGCGCGCTCGCCGCAGGGCAGTTCCTCGCCGGCGACGTGGGCTGGCTCGAGCGGCACCGCGCCGAGGTCGTGCTCCAGGCGGGGGCGGCGCCCACGACCGGGTCGACCCACGCCCTGGTCGCCGCCGCGGAAACGCTCGTGGTGCTGGACCGCGACCACCTCGACCCCGATCCGGCCGGCCGTGCCGAGCGGTGGATCCACGTCGATCCCGAACTGTTCGCCGCGCTCGCGTGGGACCGCGCCGCGACGGGGGACGGTCCCCTGGTGGCCGACCCGACGTGGGCGGAGTCCTGGCGCACCGCGGACCTGATCGCGCGCATCACCGTCGACCGCTTGCTCGACGCCTGGGACGAGCCGTTCGAAGGCCGGGTGGCGCGCGACCTTGCGGCGTTCGTCCCCCACGGCGCGATCCTCGCGGTCGGTTCGTCCACACCCGTCCGTGACCTGGACACGTTCATGGCGCCGCGGCGTCCACCGGGGATGTGGAGCGAGCGCGACCTGATGCGGGTGGTCGCGAACCGCGGTGCGAGCGGCATCGACGGCTTCGTCTCGACGGCGCTCGGCGCTGCGGCGGCGGGTGCGGGGCCCGTCTACGCGCTCATGGGCGACCTGACGTTCCTGCACGACGCGGGCGGCCTGCTGTGGTCGGCGTCGCGCGGCGTGGACGCGGTGCTCGTCGTGGTGGCCAACGGCGGTGGGCGGATCTTCTCGATGTTGGACCAGCGCGGCCTCCCGGAGCACGAAGCGCTGTTCGTGACGCCACCGCGGGTCGCGATCGAGGGCGTGTGCGCGGCGGCGAGTGCCGGTCATGTGCGCGTGGAGCGGAGCAGCGACTTCCTCCCGGCGGTGGAGCGAGCGGCCCGCACCGGTGGGGTCCAGATAGTGGAACTCGCGATCGATCCCGACCTCGACCTGGAACGCCGCGAGACGATCCGATCCGCGGTCGCGGACGCGTTGGCAACGCGCTAGCGTTCGGCAGCGATGCAGAACGAACGGAACCTCGCAGGCCACGTCGCGATCGTCACGGGCGCCAACCACGGCATCGGAGCGGCGACGGCCGAGGCGCTTGCATCGCGCGGAGCGGCGGTCCTCCTCACCTATCTACGGTCGCGCCAGCCCGCAGATCCCCGTCGCAACCTCCCGACCGGATACGACGACGCTCGCGGTGCGGATGCCGCAGCCGTCGTCGCCAGGATCGACGCGGCCGGAGGTCGGACGGTCGCCCTCGAAACCGACCTCACGGCCGCTGACGCGCCTGCGCTCATCTTCGACGCGGCGGAGGAGGCGTTCGGGCCGGTCGATATCTTGATCAACAACGCGAGCGGCTGGGTCGCCGATTCGTTCGTGCCCACCGAGCACGACCGCATCGGGCGGAGCCTCGCCGGCGTTTCACCCGCCACCCTCGATCAGGTCTTCGCGGTGGACGCCCGGGCCGCGGCGCTGATGATCGCGGAGTTCGCGCTGCGGCACATCGCGCGGGGCGCCACGTGGGGCAGGATCGTCGGCCTCAGCTCCGGCGGTCCGCTCGGGTTCCCCGAGGAGGTCTCCTACGGCGCCGCGAAAGCAGCCCAGGAGAACGTCACGATGTCCGCGGCGCTCGAACTCGCCGATCACGGCGTCACGGCCAACGTCGTGCACCCGCCCGTCACCGACACCGGCTGGGTGACCCCCGAGGTCGAGGCGCTCGTCCGCGAGAGCGAGGACATGTTCCACGTCGCGCGCCCAGAAGAGGTCGCCCGCGTGATCGCGTACCTCCTCTCCGACGACGCAGCGCTCATCACCGCGAACGTGATCCACCTGCGCTAGAGCCCGAGCCGTGATCGCTCGACCGGGACCTTGTCCTTCCCGTCGCCCCCGATGTGCAGCGCGAACGAGCGGTCGGGAGATGCGGTGAGGAAGGTGTGCGCCTCGCCGGGCTCGAGGATCAGGACGTCTCCGGCACGCAGATCCACGTCCTCGCGCTCGACCCTCGCCTTCGCGGTTCCCGCGGCAACCAGGAACACCTCCGTGATCGACGAGTGCAGGTGCGGTTCGTCGATCGCTTCGTCCGCGTAGCCGATCGCGATGGGGGCACTCCCGTCCCACGGTCCGGCGAGCCAGCCCTTCGGATCCTCATCGACGTGCTGCAGTCGCACCTCTTACCCCCAGCGAAGGGCGTCCAGGAACGCGCGGAACTTGCGGTCGGTTTCGTCGAGCTCCGCCGCCGGGTCGCTTCCGCCGACGATCCCGGCGCCGGCGTACAACGTGGCCTGCTCACCCCGCAACAGCGCGCATCGCAGCGCGATCGCCCACGTGCCGTCACCGTTCGCGTCGATCCACCCGACCGGTCCGGCGTAGCAACCGCGATCGAACGACTCGAGTTGGTGCAGCAGACCCAAGGCGACATCGGTCGGGGTACCGGCGACCGCCGGGGTGGGATGCAGCGCCGCCACCAGATCCAGCGCGCTCGGGGCCGGTGCGCGGAGGCGACCCTCGATCCGGGTCGACAGGTGCCACACGTTGGGCGTCTCGGCCAGCACGGGCTCGGGGTCCGCACGCAGCCTTTCGCAGAGCGGCGAAAGGACCGACATCACGGCCTCGACGACGACCGCGTGCTCCTCACGATCCTTCGCCGAGCCCATCAGGGTCTCCGCGAACGCACGGTCTTCGTCTCGATCGCCCGAGCGCGGCGCCGACCCCGCCAACGGGTTTGCCCGCACCTCGGTCCCGCGACGCGACACCAGCAACTCCGGCGAGGCGCCCACCAACAC
>JBKJXU010000260.1:0-2647 GCA_046716145.1 Actinomycetota bacterium | reverse complement strand
GCGCTGGTGTGCGGGCGCCGCATCGTCGACGAGCTGGTGCTCCGCCACGCCGACCGCATCGAGAGCTTGATCTACTCGGAAGCCAACCCACCGCTTCCGGCCGAGATCGAGGCGATGCGCGCGCTCGAGGTGCTGGTGCTTCCGGCGGCGCTGTTTCGCGAGATCGATCCGATCGGAGTCGAGCCGCCGCTCGCCGTCGTCCGCGTCGAGCCGCTTGCGACCTGGGATCCCGCCACCGAAAGCGCCGGCCTCTCGCTCTTTCTTCCGCTCGGTGACCCCGAGAACCTGGGCGCCGCGCTGCGGTCGGCGGCCGCGTTCGAGGTCGACCGCGTGGTGCTGCTGGAGGAGGCCGCGCATCCCTTCCTTCCGCGCGCCATCCGCGCCGCCGCCGGTTCGTGCTTCGACCTCGAGCTGCGCGCGGGCCCAACCCTCGCGGCGTTGCTCGAAGCGCCGCCCGCCGACCTCGACCTGCTGGTGCTGGACCGGGAGGGCGAAGCGATCGCCGGCGTCGTCCACGCGCCCGACGCGTGGGGTCTCGTGGTGGGGGAGGAAGGACGTGGCGTGCCGGAGCGCGCGGGCCTGCGGCGCGTGACGATTCCGATCGCGCGCGACGTCGACTCGCTCAACGCCGCGGTCGCGGCGGGCATCGCGCTGTGGGAGTTGCGGGGGAGGCAGCCTCGGCCGTGAGCGCGGGACAGGGTCCCCCAAGCGTGGGACGGGGTCTGTGGAGCGCGGGCCAGGGTCCGCCAGGCGCGGAACGCGATCCGCGCCGCGTCCTCGAGACCGTGTTCGGCTACGGCAGCTTCCGCGGCCGCCAGGAGGAGATCATCCGTCACGTCGTCGCCGGCGGCGACGCGCTGGTGCTGATGCCCACCGGCGGCGGCAAGAGCCTCTGCTACCAGATCCCGGCGATCGTCCGCGACGGCACCGCGATCGTCGTCTCGCCGCTGATCGCGCTGATGCAGGACCAGGTGGAGGCGCTGCGCGAGGCCGGAGTCGCCGCCGCCTTCATCAACTCGTCGCTACCGGCGCACGTGGCTCGCCAGCGCGAGGCCCTGCTCGCCGAGGGCGGCTACGACCTGGTCTACGTGTCGCCCGAGCGGCTGGTAACGGCGCCCTTCCTCGATCTGCTCGAGCGCTCGAAGCTGGCGCTGTTCGCGATCGACGAGGCCCACTGCGTGAGCCTGTGGGGTCAGGATTTCCGTCCGGAGTACCGCGGGCTCGACGTGCTGGCGCGGCGGTTCCCCGCGGTGCCCCGTATCGCGCTCACCGCCACCGCCGACGAGCCGACGCGGCGCGAGATCCTCGAGCACCTGAGCCTGCCGCGAGCCGGGCTCTTCATCGACGGCTTCGATCGACCCAACATCCGCTACCAGGTGGTGCCGAAGGTCAACGCGCTACGGCAGCTCCTGGCGTTCCTGCACGCGCGCCACGACGGCGAGGCCGGCATCGTCTACTGCCTCACCCGCGCCAAGGTCGAAGAGATCGCGGAGAAGCTCGCCGCCGAGGGCCTCTCCGCGGTGCCGTACCACGCCGGGCTCGATCGCGGGGTGCGCGAGCGCAACCAGCGCCGATTCCAGGAGGAGGACGGTGTCGTGGTGGTGGCCACCATCGCCTTCGGCATGGGCATCGACAAGCCCGACGTGCGCTTCGTCGCGCATCTCGACCTGCCGAAGAGCCTAGAGGCCTACTATCAGGAGACCGGGCGTGCCGGGCGCGACGGCCTGCCGGCCGATGCCTGGCTCTGCTACGGGCTGGCCGACGCGGTGCGCATCCGCCAGTTGGTCGAGCGCTCGGACGCGCCCGAGGAGCGCAAGCGGATCGAGCAGCGCAAGCTCTCGACGCTGCTCGGCTACTGCGAGAGCGCGGAGTGCCGACGCGCCATCCTGCTGCGCTACTTCGGCGAGTCGCACGCGGGCGGCTGCGGCAACTGCGACACCTGCCTCGAGCCGGTCGCGACCTGGGACGGCACGGTGGCGGCGCAGAAGGCGTTGTCGAACGTGTACCGGACCGGCCAGCGCTTCGGCGCCGCCTACCTCACCTCCGTCCTGCTCGGCGAGGAGGACGAGCGGGTGGGCCGCAACGGTCACGATCGTCTGTCCACCTTCGGCATCGGCGTGGAGCTCGATCGCGGGGCATGGCTGAGCGTCCACCGCCAGTTGGTGGCATCGGGCCTGCTCGAGGTCGAAGCCGAGCACGGCGGCCTGCGACTCGGCGGCGATGCCTGGCCGCTCCTGCGCGGCGAGCGGACGCTGGCACTGCGCCACGATCTCTCGCCCAAGGTGGGGCGCGCGGCAAGAGCCGATCGGTCGTCCCGCCGCGGGCGCTCGGTCGACGCCGTGCTGGCCGAGCCGCGCGACCGCGACCTCTTCGAAGCGCTGCGAGCGCGGCGCCTCGAGCTGGCGCGGGAGCGCAGCGTGCCGCCCTATGTCATCTTCCACGACCGCACCCTGATCGACATGGTGCTGCGCCGCCCTGCCACCGTCGGCGCGATGGCGGCGGTGCCCGGTGTCGGCGCGCGCAAGCTCGAGGAGTATGGCGACGCGTTCCTGGAGGTGATCGGCGCGACAGCGGGGTGACCCGCCTTCAGCGGGCACGACACTTCATGCGCGACCACGGCCTCTCGATCGTTCTCACCGCACTGTTC
>JBKJXU010000259.1:0-4109 GCA_046716145.1 Actinomycetota bacterium | reverse complement strand
ACGTCGGCACCGCCCGTGACGTCGGCACCGCCCGTGACGTCGGCACCGCCCGTGACGTCGGCACCGCCCGTGACGTCGGCACCGCCCGTGACGTCGGCACCGCCCGCTTCTACCACCACGACCGGCATCCCGCCAGGGTCAGGAGCGCCAGATCCGATCGCGTGCACCGGCTATCCCGAACCGCGCATCTTCTACGAGACCCAGTCCTGGTGGGAGCCCGTGCCAGGGATCGGGGGCCAGGGCCACGTGCACCTGGGCGTGTGCTGGCCGCACATGCAGACCGTCTCGGGCACCGTTCGACTGGACATCGTGGCGGTCCTGCACGGCAACAAGGGCACCGTGACACGCTTCAAGGTGCAAGACGATTCCAGCCTGGACTACAACGACTACGTCTCGATCCCGGTGGATACATCGACGGGTGGTGACACCACCCTCATCCACACGATGTCGATCGACACCACGAAGCAACGCGATGGCCTCCGCCAATGGCGGATCTACGTCTACTTCGAGCACGCGAACGGCAACAGCCAGCGACCGAAAGCCATGCACCAGCTGCAGGTCGAGAACGTGCCGGGCACCGGCGATAACGTCGCGACCGGCTACCACGAGTACGCGGGCGCCGGTTGGTACAAGGAAGCCGACGGGACCGACTGGGGCTATCAGGGCGCGCTGATCAAGCCGAGCAGCCACCTCGCGATCGGGGCATGCGTCAAGGGCACGTGGTCACCCGTCGTCGACACGGACTCGTCCGGGACCACCGAACACATCGTCACGATCGACCCGAAGTTCCATGCGGGCAACGAGGGATGGATCCAGCATCGATCCACATCCGAGGGCTACGACGGCCCTGTGCCGATCGACACGACGCAACTGGCCGACGGCTGGCACAAGCTGGTGGTGCAGTCGGCGCGGCGCGTCGGCGACGAAGAGAACGGCGGCGTGTTCGTGATGCCCTTCCGGGTGTGCAACACGGGATAGGCCATCCGACCCTGGCGCTCGGTGCCGTGGCATCGCTACGCTGCCCTCTCGGCGGCCGGCCACGCAACGGTCGGGCCCGCGACGCACATGAGGAGGCCAGGTCCTGCGCGCCACGAGCCGGAGCCGTGCGGGCTGGGGACTCGCGTTGATCGTCGCGGTTGGCGTTGCCTATGTGGGGGGCCGGTCCATGATCGGCGGGGACCCTCCGGCGAACCAGCCACCCGTGGCCTCGGCCGGGCCCGACGTCACCGCTCCACCCCCGACCACCGCCCCTCCGCCGCCGTCCTCGGCGCCTCCTCCGCCGAAGGTGACGTTCGCGGCTGCGGGCGATCACTCCGCGAACGCACGGACCGACGGCTCCCTCGCGTTGCTCGACGCGTCCGACGCGGAGTTCTACCTGGCGCTCGGCGACTTGGACTACGACGACACACCGACCGACGAGGCCTGGTGCGAGTACGTCACCTCACGTCTCCCACAGAAGGGGCCCACGTTCCCGTTCCAGCTGGTCTCGGGCAACCATGAGGACGACGGCCCCAACGGGTCGATCGTGAACTTCGCCGCCTGCTTGCCCGACAGGCTCGGGTCCACACCCGGGCCGGGGAGCATCTACGGCGCCGAGTACAGCTTCGACCATCCGGCCACTTCGCCCTTGGTGCGTGTGATCATGGTGGTACCCGGGCTCACGATCGAGGGGACCACCTACGTCTACGAGCGCGGCGACGCGCACTACCGATGGCTCTCCGCCACGATCGACGAGGCTCGTGACGCAGGCATCCCGTGGGTCGTCGTGGGCATGCATTCGATCTGCTACGGGACAGGCCACCATACATGCAGCCTCTCGATGGACTTCGTCAACCTGCTGGTCGAGAAGAGGGTGGACCTGGTCTTGCAGGGCCACGATCACAACTACCAGCGGAGCAAGCAGATCGCGCTTGAGCCCGAGACGTGCCCTGTTCTCCCGCGCAGCCCCTACGATCCGGGCTGCATCGCGGGCGACGGCGCCGACGGCACCTACCGCAAGGGCGCAGGAACGGTGTTCCTCATCGCGGGGACGTTCGGCAAGATCGACCCCTATCCGATCAACCCCGCCGACGAGGACTTCCCGTGGTTCGCGCGGACCGACGACACGTCGAACGGGATCGTCGAGTACGTCCTGACGCCCGACCGCCTGCGAGCCCGATACGTACCGAGCTACGGCACGTTCAGGGACACGTTCACCATCGAGTGACGCGGCCCCGGCTCTGCCAAGATCTCGAGCGTGGAGACCGCGACGCAGACGCTGCACCGGCTCACGTCCTACGAGCTCGGCCGCGAGTGGGACGAGCCGGTCGATGACCCTCGCGTGGTGCAGGACCTCGAGGTCAACCACCTCGATCGCCTCCCGTGGTTCTACAAGCGGCACCCGGGATCGCTTCCCCGCGTGCCGCTGCCTCGCGACCTGCCGCTGACCAAGCCCTCCGCCGTCGCTGTTCTGGCAGGCACCGCGGACGTCGCCCAAACCGAACTGGACCTGCCGCACCTCTCCCGGTTGCTCCACCTGTCCGCGGGCGTCGTGCGGACGATGGAGCGGCCCAACGCGACGTGGCTGTTCCGCGCCGCCGGTTCCGCGGGCGGGCGCTTCCCTCTGGAGCTGTACGTGACCGTGCCCGACGGCACGGGGCTGCCCGCGGGCGTGCACTGCTACGACCCCGAGGACCACGCCCTCGTGCAGATCGGACCGCCGCCGCGCGAAGGGGCTCCTGCGATCGTCGGCACCGGCATCCCGTGGCGCACCGGGTGGCGCTACCGCGAGCGTGGGTACCGGCATATCTACTGGGACGCCGGCACCATGCTCGCCCAGCTCCTGGCTGTTGCCGACTCGGCGGGGATCACCGCTCGGGTGCACAGCCGCTTCCCCGACGCCGCGGTCGCCTCGCTCGTCGGCGCGGACGGGGTCCACGAGTGGCCGGTGGCGGTCGTGGCCCTCGGCGGTGGCGCACCGGCGCTCGAGGCGACCGGTCCGGCCGCAGCGGGCGACGTCGACGCGGCCCCGGTCGAGTTCCCGCTCGTCACGGAGGCGCAACGCGCGGGGGACGGCGACACGCTCTGCCCACCCTGGGACCGCGGCGCCTCGGTCGACGTTCCCGTCGAGGGGGATGAGCCCGTCGAGACCGTCGTGCTCGCGCGCGGTTCACAACGCCGCATGGATCCCGCTCGGGGGCTGTCGGAGGGCGTGCTGCGCGCGTGCATGGCCGCAGCGCTGCGCGGTGTCGACCTCCCGCACTTCGTCGCGGTGCACGACATCGAGGGACTCGCTCCGGGTGTCTACCGGTGGCCGGATCTTTCGGACCCGGTGCGCTCCGGTGCCATGCGGGACGAGCTGTACCTCGTGTGCCTGGATCAGGGACTCGCTCGCGACGCCGCCTTCGTCGTGATCGGCGCAACCGACGTCAGTACCCTCGACGACCGTGCGTACCGCGAGGCCCAGCTCGCCGCCGGGGTGGTCGAGGGCAGGTTGCACCTGCTCGCCTACGGTCTCGGCGCGAGTGCCTCCGGCATGACGTTCCTCGATAGCGAGATCCCTGGCCTGCTGGGCGAGCCGCTGGACGCTCTGCTGTTCACATGCGTCGGCGTGCCGGAGTACACGTCCGCGGTCGGAGGCCGGCCCGGTGCACCCACCGCGGTACGAAAGGTGTCGGAGCGGTCGTGAGGGTGAAGACGATCGGACTCGAACCGACGACCCCCTGCTTGCAAAGCATCCGGGGCTGAGCGCTGTGCTCACACTCATCGTCGCAGGTCAGCCTCGAGCGCACGGACGAAGTTGTCGTCTGAGGCCTCTCTGGCGTCCGGTCGCTCGGATTGCGGACCCACACAGAGAACCGCGAGTATGCACAGGTGAACACTCTGATGAAGCCTGAGGGGGTCCCGGGCCGTCCTTACCTCCACGGGGTGGTGGCGTCGTGAAGCCCGACGTGCATTACGCTCGAAACGGCGACGTCTCCCTCGCGTACCAAGTCGTGGGTAGTGGGTCACACGATCTGATCCTCGTTTCCGGGTACGTGTCGAACATCGAGTACGCCTGGGAGTACCCGTCGCTGTCGCGATTCCTCGCTCAACTCGCCGAGATGTCGCGCCTCATCCTGGTCGACCGG
>JBKJXU010000258.1:0-2614 GCA_046716145.1 Actinomycetota bacterium | reverse complement strand
CGAGGCCGGCCGGGTTGAATGCGGCGGCCGTACCGTCGTCGGCCACTGCGATGAACGCGCCTCCCAGGCCCAACCCGCGGGCTCCGGCACCCAGGGGGTCGAAGGAGTTGCGCAGCGCGATGTTCTGGACAGGCTGGGCGGAGGCGAGGCCCGCGCACAGCCAGGCCCCCAGGGCGACGCCGCCAACGAGCCATTTCATCGAGGCACTCTACCTCTCGCTGCTCCGCGGGATGACGATGGCGATCAACGTCCTACGGGCAGAGTGAAAAGGATGCCGACCTCGGGTGCCCAGTCCGTCGCCTTCGACGTCAGGCCGACGCTGTTGTTGAGCTTGATGATGACGTTGTCGTGGACTTGCCACTGGACCTCGGCGATCAGCCCGAGCTCGTCCTGCGTGCCCTCGAGGCCGGCGTAGAGACGGACGGAGGGGGAGACGCGCCTCAGGACCTCGAGGGCGTACTCTCCGAGGTCGATCTGGCTGGTCGAGCCCCCTTCGTACTGAACCGCCGCGCGGAGCGTCATCGTTCCCCATCCGTATCCGCGGATCAAGCCCGTGCCGAGCTTGAGCTCGACGTCCCGGGTGCCGATGAGGAGCTTGTTGCGGTTGGACGGGAAGACGACCTCCCCGTAGCTGAAGAGCTCGGGGCGGCTGCCGGTTTCCTCCCAGAAGCGCCAGCGGATCTGGGACTCCACGTCGCCCAGGCCCGACTCCTCGATCCTCGAAGGCAGCCCGGACGGGTCGCTCGCCGACTTCTGAAGCGACGCACGGATCACCGCGGCCTCGAACTCGAACGCGAGGTCGTCGGTGAGGCCGTAGCCGAGAAAGATCAGTCCTTCGTTCGCGCGATAGCGTCCCCGGAAGTCACGGTCGCCACGAAACCCGAACTCCTCCGGCTTGTATTCGAAGTTCTGGTCGCGGTAGTGCTCGTAGAACGGGTACACCATCAGCTCGCCACGACGGATGTAGGTGCCGAACATGGACGTGGCGACACCCGTTCCCCGGTCCCGGAGGTGGCGCGGTAAAGGCAGCTCGTCCGCGGCGGCGGCCGGTGAGGCGAGCACCGCGACGGCGAAGGAAAGGGCAACGAACGTCACGGACGCTGACTTCATGGAGGGCCTCCGTGGCCCACGTTACGTGTGGCGACATGAACGCACGATGAGCGCCGTCTGCGTCAGACGAGGATGCGGACCTCGTCGAGCACCTTGCGGCGGATGTCGGGAACGGTCGCCGATGGGGCCGCATGACCCACCGGGATGAGGACGTAGGGCCGCTCGTTCCGTGGCCTGCCCAGCACCTCCCGCAGGAAGCCCATGGGGCTCGGTGTGTGTGTGAGAGTGGCCAGCCCCGCGGTGTGCAGGGCGGCCAGCAGGAAGCCCACCGCGATCCCGACCGACTCTTGAACGTAGTAGCTCTTGCGCCGATGCTCCGTTCCGTCGTCACCTCTCACGACCTCGTAGTCGAGCGCGAAGACGACGATCAGCCAGGGAGCGGTGGTCAGGAAGGGCTTGTGCCAGTCCGTGCCGAGCGGCGCCAGGTCACGAAGCCATTCCGCAGTGGCTCGCCGCTCGTAGAACTCCTTCTCCTCGACCTCGGCCGCCTCGCGTATGCGGCGCTTGACCTCGGCGTCGCCCACCACCACGAACCGCCACGGCTGACGATTCGCACCGGACGGGGCGGAGGCGGCGGTCTCGATGGCGGCATCGACGAGGTCCAGCGGCACGGGATCCGGCGAGAACTCCCGCACGGTGCGGCGCCGCCGCAGCTCGTTCCGCAGGGCGTGCAGGCGGTTGCGCGACTCCGTGGCGGGCAGCCGCGGCAGATCCAGGGGGACGAAGCTTGGATTCATGGGCTGCGATCTTAGCGATAGGATCCACGGCGCATGACTCGCGTGGTCGTGATCATCCCCGCGCTCGACGAGGAGGAGGCGATCGGCCTCGTGGTGTCCGAAGTGCCGCCTCTGGCGGACGAGGTGATCGTCGTCGACAACGGATCGCGCGACCGCACCGCGGAGGTCGCGAGAGCGGCCGGTGCGCGGGTGGTGCGCGCGCCGGCCCGCGGCTACGGAGAAGCTTGCCTGGCCGGTATCGCGGCCGCGCCGGAGGCGGACGTGATCGCGTTCGTGGACGGGGACCACAGCGACTACCCGGGCCAGCTCGGGCGGCTGGTGGACCCGTTGCTGGCGGGAACGGCGGACCTCGTGCTCGGTTCACGCACCCGGGGCCGGTGTGAGCCGGGCGCCCATCCCTGGCACGCCGTGCTCGGCACCCGCGTCTGCGTCGCGTTGATGAACGCCCTGGTCGGGACGCGCGCAACGGACCTGGGGCCTTTCCGTGCTGTCACCGCCGACGCCCTGAAGCGCTTGCAGATGAGCGATCGCGGTTTCGGCTGGACGGTCGAGATGCAGGTCAAGGCACAGCGCGCGGGTCTGCGGGTCCTCGAGGTGCCGGTGGACTACCGGCTGCGCATCGGCTCCAGCAAGATCAGCGGAACGTTCTCCGGCAGCGTGCGAGCGGGCCTCGCCATCCTCGGCATGATCGCGCGCCACGCGCGCGCGTGAGCTCCCGGACTCCGCGCCCTGCGGCCGCGCTTCTGGTCTGCGGCGTTGTGTTGTCC
>JBKJXU010000257.1:0-2797 GCA_046716145.1 Actinomycetota bacterium | reverse complement strand
GACGAACGCCTACTGGCACCCGTTCGCCGACTCCCACGCCGTAACGGCCGGCGGTGAGCTCACGATCGTGCGAGGCGAGGGCTCCCACGTCTACGACGCCGACGGCCGGCGCTACCTCGATGCCACGGCGAGCCTCTGGTACTGCAACGTCGGTCACGGACGCACCGAGATCGCCGACGCCGTGGCAACGCAGATGAAGGCGCTGGAGTCCTACTCGACGTTCGCCGATCTCACGAACCCTCCGGTGGCGGCGTTGGCCGAGCGCGTGGCCTCGCTCGCACCGGTCGCGGACTCGAAGGTGTTCCTCACGAGCGGCGGTTCGGACTCGATCGACACCGCCACGAAGATGGTCCGGCGGTACTGGACCCTGCGCGGCGAGCCCGAGCGGACCGTGTTGATCCGGCGCGAGCGCGCGTACCACGGGATGCACACCGCCGGGACCTCGCTCGCCGGCATCCCCGCGAACACCGCAGGTCTGGGGCCGCTCCTGCCCGACATCGCCGAGGTGCCGTGGGATGACGCGGACGCGCTCGCGAGCACCATCGCAGACCTCGGCGGGCGCGCTGCCGCCTTCTTCTGCGAGCCCATCGTCGGTGCAGGTGGGGTGTACGCGCCGCCACCCGGGTACCTGGAAGCCGCGCGCAAGATCTGTTCGGAGGCAGGCGTGCTGTTCGTGGCCGATGAGGTCATCACCGGGTTCGGCCGGACCGGCGAGTGGTTCGCCTCCGGCCGCTGGGACCTGGCGCCGGATCTCATGACGTGCGCGAAAGGGATCACGAGCGGCTACCTTCCGTTGGGGGCGGTCATCGCCGCGCCCACGGTCTGGGAGCCGTTCTTCGCCGAGGACGCCGGGATGTTCCGCCACGGGTACACCTACAGCGGGCATGCGGCCGTGGCCGCAGCCGCGATGGCGAACATCGACATCATGGAACGCGAGGATCTGCTGGCGCGTGCCGTAGACCTGGAGCCCATCCTGTCCGAGGCGCTCGGTCCGCTGGCGCGGCACGACCTGGTGAGCGAGGTGCGAAGCGGCGTCGGGGTGCTGGCGGCCGTGCAGTTCGACCCGGGCGCGATCGAGGCCGACCCGGGGCTCTTGGGGCGGACCGTCCCGGCGCTCCGCGCGAACGGCGTCATGACGCGCATGCTCGCGAGCGGCGCGATCCAGATCTCACCGCCGCTGGTGATCACCGACGACGAGGTCGACGAGTTGGCGAGCGCGATGGGTGCCGCGCTCGACGACATAGGGTGAGCAAGATGCGCATCGGGATCCCGACCGAGGTCAAGAACCACGAGTACCGGGTGGCGGCGACCCCGGAGGGTGTCGGCGAGTTGGTGCGCGCCGGCCACGCCGTGGTGGTCCAGGAGGGTGCAGGGGTCGGTTCGTCGATCCCCGACGAGGCCTACGTTGCGGCCGGTGCGCGCATCCTGCCCGACGCCGGCGCGGTCTTCGCCGACGCCGACCTGATCGTGAAGGTGAAGGAACCGCAGCCCGAGGAGTACGAGCGGTTCCGTTCGGACCATGTCCTGTTCACGTTCCTGCACCTGGCCGCCCACGAGGGCCTGACCCGGTTCCTGGTGGAGCGCGGCGTGCGCGGCGTCGCGTACGAAACGGTGCAGACGCCGGATGGCCGGCTGCCGCTCTTGGCGCCGATGTCGGAGATCGCCGGCCGGATGGCACCGCAGGAGGGCGCGAAGGTGTTGGAGCGCCCACAGGGCGGCCGCGGCGTGCTGATGGGCGGGGCCAGCGGCGTGGCACCCGCCAAGGTGGTGGTGCTCGGCTGCGGCATGGCAGGTTGGAACGCCGCCGAGATCGCCGCCGGGATGCAGGCCGAGGTCACCGTGGTCGATCGCAACGTCGACCGCCTGCGTGAGATCGACCGCATCTGGCACGGCCAGATCCTGACCATCCACTCGTCTGCGCTCGCGGTCGAGCGGTTGGTGATGTCGGCCGACCTGGTGGTGGGCGCCGTGCTGGTACCGGGCGCTCGGGCACCCCGGTTGGTCACCGCCGAACTCGTGAAGGCGATGCAGCCCGGCGCCGTGCTGGTGGACATCTCGATCGATCAGGGCGGGTGTTTCGAGACCTCCCACGTCACGACCCACGCAGAACCGACCTTCGTGGTGGACGACGTCGTGCACTACTGCGTGGGTAACATGCCCGGCGCCGTCCCGCGGACCTCGACGTACGCGTTGACCAACGTGACGTTGCCCTACATGCTCGAGATCGCGAACAAGGGCGTGGAGCGGGCGGTACGCGAGGACGCCGCGCTCGCCCTCGGCGTGAACACGTGGGACGGCGTGTGCACCAACGAGGGTGTCGCCGCGGCGACGGGGATGGCGTTCTCCATGCTCGAGCCCGCGCTCGGCTGAAGCGAACTACTCGAGGATGACGAAGTCGATCCCGAGACGCTCATACGTCGAGATCGCTCGTCGATCCCGGGTCAGGAGGGGCAGCCCGGCCTCGTCGGCCGTCAACCCGATGAGTGCGTCATAGACGGCACCGCCTTCGACCTCGGCCTCCCGACACCGCTCGACCATGCCCTGCGCGAGTCCGCCGGTCGGGACCACGATCTCTGCGGCCGGGAACCATCGTTCGAGCAGGCGACCGGCGACGTCACGATGCACACGATGGGGAGCCGGCAGGCGGGTCAGCACCGAGTACGTCTCGAGGAGTGCGTGCGAAGGGATGGCGGCGCCGCGTGGGGCCGCCCGCGCGATGTCGTGGGGGTCGTGCCACGTCACCAGCGCCGCCCCCGCGACGCTTGCCTCGATCGCGTTCAACGGCGTGTTCGCTGGA
>JBKJXU010000256.1:0-5994 GCA_046716145.1 Actinomycetota bacterium | reverse complement strand
ATGCTCCGCTGGATGGTCCTGGCCCGTCGCTTGGACCGCGAGTGCATCGCCCTGCAGCGCCAGGGCGAGCTGACCGTCTACCCGGGCTTCGAGGGCCAGGAGGCCGCCCAGATCGGCGCCGGGTTCGCGCTCGCAGAGCAGGACTTCGTCTTCCCGACGTTCCGCGAACTGGCGATGGCGATGGTCCGCGGGGTCGACCCCGTCCGCTACCTCTGGTATCACCGCGGCACCTGGCACGGCGGGCCCTACGATCCACGCGCCACGCGCTTCGGGCCCATCTCCATCCCGATCGCGACCCAGATCGCGCACGCCGTGGGCTACGCGCTCGGTCAGCAACTCGACGGGACCGACGCGGTCACGGTCGCGTGCTTCGGCGACGGTGCCACGAGCGAGGGCGACTTCCACGAGGCCGCGAACATGGCGGGCGTGTGGGGTCTGCCGCTCGTGCTGTTCTGTCAGAACAACGGCTGGGCCATCAGCGTCCCGACGTCGCGGCAGACGGCCGGTGAGATCTGGCGGCGAGCCGAGGGGTACGGCTTCCCCGGTGTGCGGGTGGACGGCAACGACGTCCTGGCGGTGTACGTCGCGGTGCGGGATGCGGCAGCCCGGGCCAGGGCGGGCGAAGGACCCACGCTGATCGAGGCGCTCACCTACCGGATCGGGGCGCACTCGACGGCGGACGACGCCTCGCGATACCGCACCGAGGATGAGGTCGAACAGGCACGCGCGTTCGACCCGATCACTCGGTTCGAGACCTGGATGCGCAACGAACACCACGTGGACGACGCGCAGATGCTCGCGTGGAGCGAGGAGGCCGACGCGTTCGCGCTCTCGGTCCGGGAAGCACTGATCTCGCAAGGACCGCCACCCGCCGAGTGGGCGTTCGATTGGGTCTACGCCGACCCGCCCGAGTCCTTCCTCCGCCAGCGTCAGGAGGCGCTGGGTGGCTGAGTGGACCATGAGCGGGGCGCTCGGCCGCGCGTTGTGGGACGCGCTCGCGGGCGATGAGCGCGTGCTCGTGTTCGGTGAGGACGTTGGGGTCTCCGGCGGTGTCTTCCGCGTCACCGCGGGGTTGCAGGAGGAGTTCGGTGAGCGGCGCGTGTTCGACACACCGATCAGCGAGGCTGGGATCGCGGGCGCGGCGGTGGGTCTGTGCTTCGCCGGATGGCGGCCCGTGATCGAGATGCAGTTCGACGCGTTCTCCTACCCCTCGCTGGAACAGGTGATCGACCACGTGGCGAAGATGCGGATGCGCACGCGCGGGCGCGTGGACATGCCGATCACGATCAGGATCGCCGCGTTCGGGGGGATCAAGGGCAAGGAGCACCACGGTGAGAGCCCCGAGACCTACTACGTGCACACCGCCGGGCTCAAGGTGGTGGTCCCGTCGTCGCCGCTGGACGCCTACCGGCTCCTGCGGCACGCGATCGCCGACCCCGACCCGGTCGTGGTGCTCGAACCGAAGGCGCGGTACTGGGGGAAGGAGTCGGGCGACCTCTCATCCGAGGGCGCCGGGATCGGACGGGGGCGCGTCCTGCGAACGGGCGAGGACGTCACGATCGTGAGCTACGGCGCGATGGTGGCGCGCGCCCTGGAGGCTGCCGCCATCCTGGCCGGCGACGGCGTCGGCGCTCGCGTCGTGGACCTGCGGTCGCTGGCGCCGCTGGACGAGGATCTGCTGCGGCGTTGCGCCGAGGAGACCGGCCGCGTCATCGTGGTCCACGAGGCACCGCGGACGCTCGGGATGGGCGCCGAGGTCGCGGCTCGCGTGATGGAGTTGGCGTTCGATTCGCTCGCGGCCCCTGTGGCGCGTGTGACCGGATGGGACGCACCGTACCCACCGGCCTCGCTGGAGGACAAGTACCTGCCCAGCGTGGAGCGGATCGTCGCGGCGGCGAGGGAGACGGTGGCCTACTGAATGGGTGAACGCACGTTCGCGATGCCGGATCTCGGTGAAGGCCTGGAGGAAGGCCGCATCGTCGAATGGCTCGTCGCCGAGGGCGACACCGTGGCGCTGAACCAACCGTTGGTCGAGGTGGAGACCGCGAAAGCCGCCGTGGAGATCCCGTCGCCGTTCGCGGGGCGCGTGGTCACCCTGCACGAGGCCGCGGGCGCGGATGTCCCGGTCGGGGCCGCCTTGGTGACGTTCGAGGTCGAGGGCTCCTCGGGTGGACCGGCGAGGGCCGCGCCCCCGGTCCGGCGGCTGGCGAAGGACCTCGGGGTCGACATCGAAACCGTCGCAGGCACGAGCGCGACTGGTCGGGTGAGCGAGGATGACGTCCGTCGTATGGCGGAGCGGATGGCCGCCGTGCCAGGTGCGACCGCCTCGACCTCGACCGAGGATCTGCGGAGCGGCCAGGAGGAGGTGACCGATGTCAGGCGCTCGATCGCGGCGAGCCTGGAGCGGCGAGCCGCGATCCCGCAGGTGACCACGTTCCGGACCGTGGACTGCACCGCGCTCGATGGCCTGCGTCGTGAACTCGAGGTGTCGCCACTGCCCATCCTGCTCGCGGCGCTCTGCCGGACGATCGACGACCATCCTCTCCTCAACGCCCGATGGACCCGTGACGCCGTCGAAACCCGTGGCAAGATCAACGTCGGCCTCGCGGTCGACACAGATCGTGGGCTCGTGGTGCCGGTGCTGCAGGACGCCGGCAGGCGCGGGATCGATGACCTCGCGGCGGAGATCCGCCGACTGGCGGAGAGCGCCAGGGACGGGTCGATGCACATCGACGACCTCGTACCGACCTCGACCATCGCCGTGTCCAACACCGGCTCCTACGGATCCGAGGCCGGCACGCCCATCCTGGCGCCGGGGACCGGCGTGACGCTCGCCTTCGGGGTCATCGCACCCCGGGCCTTGGTCGTCGACGGCGCCGTGGTCGCCCGGCCTGCCGCGACCATCTCGTGCACCTTCGATCATCGGGTGATGGACGGAGCAACCGCCGGCCGCGCACTGAGCGATCTGGTGGCGCTGCTAGAGTCCGCTGACCGTCTGGGGGGCCTGCCTCGGTGAAGATCGCATCGCTGATCCCGTCTGCCACCGAGATCGCCTATGCCCTGGGACTGGGCGAGGACCTCATCGGCGTCACGGACGAGTGCGACTACCCCGCGGACGCGGTCACGAAGCCCGTCATCAGCCGGAGCGCGCTGCCCCAGGGACGCATCCAGACACCGCGCGAGATCGACGACGCGGTCCGGAGCCGGGCCGGCGCCTCGTCACCGCTCTACATCCTCGACCGCGATCTCCTGCGGCGCGAGCAACCCGACGTGATCCTCACTCAGGACCTCTGCCGCGTCTGCGCGGTGCCCAGCGGCCAGGTCAAGGAGGCGCTCGATTCGCTCGGACTGCCCGACACGCAGGTCCTCTCGCTCGACCCCCAGACGCTCGATGAGGTGATCGTCCAACTCGAGGTCGTCGGCCGGGCACTGGGCCGTGAAGAACAAGGAGTCGCGCTCGCGCAGACGCTCCGTGACCGCGTGGCCGCGGTGAAGGAGACGGCGAAGCGGGTTCCCTCGGTCAGTGTCTTCGCGCTCGAGTGGTCCGACCCGCCGTTCTCGGCCGGACACTGGATCCCGGAGATGATCGAGATCGTGGGCGGCATGCCGGTGCTCGCGGACAAGGGTCAGCCCAGCCGCGAAACGGCCTGGCACGAGGTTCGCGCGGCTGCCCCGGAGGTCATCGTCTTCATGCCGTGCGGCTATTACCTGGAGGAAGCCGAGGAAGAGGCCGACCGATTCCTGCACCAGCCCGAGTTCGCGGACACCCCGGCGGCGCGCAACGGCAACGTCTTCGCCGTGGACGCGACGTCGTTCTTCTCGCGGCCAGGACCTCGCATCGTCGATGGACTCGAGATCTTGGCGTGGGCCGTGCACCCCGACTTCTACCCCGTCCCACCCGACGGGACGATCGCGAAGCTCGGATGACCGACGACGTCGTGCTGGTGCAGCGGCGCGGGGCGACGGCGCTCCTGACCCTGCACCGACCGGAGAAGCTCAACGCGCTCTCGCACGCGGTGGAGGGCGCGCTCGATGCCGCGATCGCATCGGAGGAGGTCCGAGGCGCGGCGTGCGTCGTCATCGCGGGCGCCGGCAAGGCCTTCTCCGCAGGAGCAGATGTGACCGAGTTCCCCGACCAGGATCCGGGCGCGATCATGGCCTACTACGAGGAGCGCGGGAACGTCTTCGAACGGATCACGCGGCTCCCCCAGCCCACGATCGCGGCGATCCACGGCTACTGCCTGGGCGGCGGGTTCGAACTGGCGTTGGCATGTGACTTCCGCGTCGCCGACGCCACCGCGGTGTTCGGACTGCCGGAGGTGGACATCGCGATCCTGCCCTCCTCCGGCGGCACGGTCCAGCTCGTACGGCTCGTCGGCCCGGGCCGGGCGAAAGAGCTGATCCTGCTCCGCGACCGGTTCGACGCCGAGGAGGCGCTGCGCTACGGGGTCGTGACCGAGGTGGTGGAGGAGGGCCGCACGCTCGAGAGAGCCTTGGAGATAGGCGAACGCTTCGCAGCGCTCCCGCCCATCGCGGTTCGAGCGGCCAAGGCCGCGACCGACGCTGCCGCAGGTGCCCCGCGCGAGGCCGCGCTGCTGATCGAGCGCTACGGGTACGCGATGCTCGCCCAGACCGCCGACGCCGACGAGGCGGCGCGCGCCTTCATCGAGAAGCGCGAGCCCCGCTTCGAGGGTCGCTGAGGCGCGGGGCCGTCCGCGTGGCGGCTAGGATGCCCGCCTCATGAGAGGGACCAACCTGGTGACGCCGGACGACGTGGGCAAGCGCGTCACGTTCCAGTTCGAGCTGCCGAACGGTTTCGTGGGTGAGGCCGTGGGTCTGCTCGAGCGCTGGGATGAGGCTGCGGAGACCTACTTCGTGCGGCGCAAGGACGGCAGCGAGGCGCGCGTCCCGGAGCGCGGCATCCGCCACGGGAAGGTCATCCCCGATGCGCCGACCCCAGGAGGACCCACGCCGTGACCGGACTGCCGACCGCTTTCATCCGTCTCCGCCTCGGCCAAGAGGACGCCCACTACGGCGGCAACCTCGTGGCCGGCGCCACGCAGCTGAAGATCGTCGGGGATCTCATCACCGAGCTCGCGATGAGGTACGACGGCGACGAGGGTCTGTTCCGGGCCTACGAGTCGGTCGAGTTCTTGGCGCCGCTGTACGCGGGCGACTGGATCGAGGCGCGCGGTGCGATCGTGGAGACCGGGAACAGCTCACGCACGTGCACGTTCGAGATCTTCAAGGTCGGCGCGGCCCGCACGGACATCTCCGAGAGCGCGGCCGAGTTCCTGGATGAGCCGATCCTGACGTTGAAGGCGGTGGGCACCACCGTGGTGCCGAAGGCGCACCAGCGCTTCACGCACTGACGTGCGCGGAGCCGATCTCGAGGTTGTGCAGGATATCGAGCAGGTTCTCGATGTCGAACGGCTTGGGCACGTAGGCCTCGGCGCCGAGCGCGACGGCGCGTGATCGGTCCGCGGGGCTCGCGAGGGCCGTGACCATCACCACGCGAGGACGCTCCGCCACGGGCATCGCCTTGAGCGCCTCCAGCACGGACCAGCCGTCCATGCGAGGCATCATCACGTCGAGGACCATGAAGGCCGGGTGATGCCGGTGCACCTGCTCCATCGCTTCCAGGCCGTCGTGGGCGGTGTAGGTCGCGAACCCGTCGGTACGGAGGGTGAACTCGAGGACCGAGACCACCTGCGGCTCGTCATCCACCACCAACACGCTGCTGTGTTCCACCTCATGACCTACGGCCGATCGGAGCACCACCTGGATGCGGCATCGGTCGCGGATCGGGAACGGGCCGGTAGCGGGACGGCCCCCGTCGGAAGTCCAGGGTCCCGGGTGAGCGGCAGGTGGCCCGAACGGGTCAGACGATCTCGACGCCGGAGCCGGGCACGACGGCACCGATGCGTACCGCCCCCTCGGCGGTGGCGAGGACCGCATCCACCTGTGCCGGCGTCACGACGAGCACCATCCCGA
>JBKJXU010000255.1:0-3365 GCA_046716145.1 Actinomycetota bacterium | reverse complement strand
GCCGAGCTCAAGCCCCAGCACGACCGAAGCACGGGTGGCAGAGGCCGTCGTGCCGCAGGTCAGAGCGCCTGACTTCGTAGGTGTATGCACAGGTGGTGGCTGCCCCCGCGGCGTTCTTCCCCGTGGCCTGGGTGAGCCGGTTCGCACCGTCATAGAGGTAGTTCCACGTGGTGTTGGACGGGTTGGAGAACACCGTGGAGGCCTTCGTGGCGACGTTGCCCGCCTCGTCGAACCCGAGGTCGAAGGAAGCGAGCGTCGAGGATGTGGTGTTGTCCTTGATGGTCTGCACGTCAAGACGCCCGGTGGCTGGCTCGTAGGTCAGGTCCCAGCGCAGGTTCGCCTGGGTGTCGGTCCGTGCCGTGAGCTTGCCGGTGGTCGGGTCGTAGGTGTAGGTCGAGACCTTGCCGGCGGTCGTGACGAGCGGATCGTCGAGCGTGGCGAGCTGACCCGCCGCGTTGTAGGTGAAGACCGTGGTGCCCGCGGGATCGGCCACGCTCGTGAGCAGCCCGTTGCCGGTGCCCGACGTGCCGTAGGTGTAGGTGGTCTCGGTCGTGTTGCCGCGCTTGACGGTCTTCGGCCGCTCATCGACGTCATAGGTCATGTTGTAGGTCGGCGCGGGTGAGATCGAGATCGCGCTCAGGACGTTCCCGCCCTTGTCGTAGGTGAACCGCTCGGCCCCCGAGGTGCTGGCTGTGCACGTCGCGGTATGCCGGCAGACGAGACGCCCGAGGAAGTCGTAGCCGAGGTAGACGTCGACCGGACGTGCGTCGTTGACGATCGTGGGCCAGCCCGCGAAGTTGTAGGTGGTGATGACCGTGGGATCGACGGCGCCGTTCTCGGTGCGGACCTGCGTCTGCCGGCCGGCCTCGTCGAACGTGAAGAACCGGTCGACCGCCGTCGTCGTCGTGAGCGGTTCGCGGACCTCGATGCGCTCGCCGGCGTCGTTGGAAGTCACGCTCACCGAGGCCTTCGTGGTGCCGTCTTCCAAGAAGACGCCCTGATAGGTCGTCGTGTTCAGCCTGCCGAGATCATCGTAGGTGTAGGAGAGCTTGTCCTGGGGATCCTCGCGTGGCCCGTCGACCGATTTCAGCCGCCCCGCGGCGTCGTAGGCGTAGGTCGTGGTCGCGGCCTGACCGCCGGCCTGGGAGAAGTCGGTGCGGCTCATCAGCTCCCCGAGCCCCGAATAGGTCGAGGACGTCTTGATCCCGGCGGGATCGGTGATCGAGGTGACGTTGCCCTGCACGTCGTAGGCGGTCGTCGTTGCGACGTAGCTCTCGAGTTTGGACGACGTCACGCGCCCGAGCGCATCCAGCGTCGTCGTGGTGCTCGCCCCGCCCGGTGTGTCATCGATGACCTGGTTCACCCCGGTCCCGAGCTGGTAGGTCGTCGTGCTGATCGTGTTCGACGCGGCGGTCTGCTGCGTGACACGGTTCAGTGCGTCATACATGAAGCTCGTGGTGTGGACGTTCGCGTTCGTGGTGCTGAGCTCGTTGTCGACCCAGTCGTAGACATGGGAGATCTTCGGTGAGCTCGTGGTCTGCCCACCGGTGGCTGGGTCGGGGAGCGTGGTGTTCGCGAGGTGGCCCGCATGATCGTAGGCATTGACGGTGATCGCGTACGTGCCTGAGATCAGCTGGCGGGTCTGAGCGAGGCGCCCGGACGTGTCGTAGACCGAGATGGCCTCGGCACCGGTCTGGTTCTGACGCACCCGCACGGTCCGCCCGATGGAGTCGTACGCGGTGTCGGTGGTCCGGGTCTGGGCCACCTGGTCCGTGCCGGTCACCGCGTCGACGGTGAGCGCCTGTCGCGTGGTCCTGCCCGCTTGATCGCAGCGAAGGTTGGCGGTGATGGGGTCGTTCGCGGGCACCGTGTCGATCACGGTCTGGGTGAGGCAGGACACCTTCGCACCCGCCGCAAGTCCCCAGCCGGCGGGGGCGGAGCCGTCCGTGTAGGTGTAGGTCGTCCTGGTATCGAGGGTCGTCGCGTGCGAGTTCATCGTCTCGGTGATGACGTGGCCGTACGAGCCGTCGTAGGTGTAGGCGGTGGTGTAGAGGTTCCCGGTGCCGCCGAGATCCTCCCGGGTGTGGGTGGCCTGCAACCGACGGGCCTTGGCGTCATCGTCGGGGAAGGTCCAGCTCTCCTTCATCAGATCGGGCGTCCCCGCGGACTGCAGCTTCTCGTAGGTCTTGGAGGTGACCAAGCCGAGATCGGGTGAGAGGCGCCAGTCGGGGATCACCTGCCATGAGCCGTTGCCCTGGTCCCATTTCACGGTGAGCTGGGCCGGGCCGGTCTTGTCGGAGTACTCGATCTGGATGGGTGCGTCGTTGCCGTACAGGAACGCGCCCACGTCGGTCCCGGTCTCGCAGTTCTCGACGGCGGCGCCGATGGTCTGACCGAAGCAGTCCAGGATCGTCTTGCCCTCGATCGACAGGCGCACGCCGTCATCGGAGAAGACCTTGAACTTGTACTTCTTGCCCCCGCCGAGCCCGGAGATGTCCACGTAGCCCGACAACCGCAGTCCCCAGTGTTCCCCGTCCGCATCGTTCAGCAAGGTCGGACTTCCACCCGAGGCCCAGCTACGATCCAGGTTCGACCACTGCTCTTGGGCGTTGGGGGATGTCCTCCGGCCAGATCCCTTGGAGCTCGGATAGGTCGATCAGTGGCAACGAGCTCTCGTCGGAGAGCGGCTGGGTCTGTGGCGGGAGGTCGTAAGGCTGGGAAGCGGGGTCCACCGCCACTGTGGCGTCGGGCGGCGGGTCGAGCTGCCCGGCTGCGGCCGCTGGGATCGGCGAGAACACGGTGGTGAGCGTGAGGAGCGCCAGGAACGGAGTCATCCGCCTGATGGAACGGTGAGGCCGATATCCCCTGCTCGTCATCCCAGCACCCCACTCTGTTCGAGCGATCCCAGCGGGACTGATCGCGCCTTCTGATAGCTATTTCCATCAGCCACCGAAAGCGTTCACGGAGCCGCACCTTCGCCCTGGGTTCGGCGCGGGAAGAACGCCGCGGGAGCAGCCACGACCTGGGCCTACGCCTACGATGATGCGGGCAACCGCACGAGTGCCGGACTCGGTGAACGGGTCGACGCGATCGAGCCTATCCGCCAGGCCGGTTCCACGAGACCCCGGCTCCTTCACGCCGAGCCGGATCTGCGAGCTCAAGTCGCGCCGCAGAGAGAGAGAGAGAGAGAGGCGGCCTGAGCATGTGTCGCCGAATCGTAGGAGGACAACACCAGGGTGGTCAAATCACATGGTCTACGAGGCACCACTGCTCGTCGACCACACCGGAGCCACCGGATCGCCTGGTGCTGACGCGGGTAGCGATCGACGGAGTGTCCAGTCCTAGCTCACCGCTCCTACCCTGGC
>JBKJXU010000254.1:0-3522 GCA_046716145.1 Actinomycetota bacterium | reverse complement strand
TCGGCGAACCCCGTGAGGTAGGGGTACGCGCGCGCGGGATCGCCGTGCAGCGAGGTGTACAGCACGTCACCTCGGTCGTAGAAGATCTGTTGCGTTCCGTTGCCGTGGTGGTAGTCCACGTCGAGGACGGCCACGGGCTCGCCGGTCCGTTCGGCGACGTACTGCGCGGCGATCGCGGCGTTGTTCAGGTAGCAGAACCCACCGAACGCGGCGCGCGGGGCGTGGTGCCCGGGAGGGCGGCACAGTCCGTACGCGGCTTGCTCACCTCCGAGCACCAGGTCGGTCGCCGTGAGCGCAACGTCCACCGCCGCGAGAGCCGCACGGTAGGTGCCGGCCACGATCGGCGTCGAGGCGTCGAACGTCCACACCGCCTGTTGTCCGAAGACGCTCTGCATGGGGGGTGGCGGTCCCATGCCCTCGACCACGGCCGGGTGCATGAAGATCTCCGGGATGATGCGCGGGATCTGTCGCGCGTTCGGGTCTGCCTGCCACTGCTCCCACGCGGTGCCGAGGAACGCCACCAGCCCGGGGTCGTGGATCGCCGTGATGGGGGCCATGCCGTGCGAGGTGGGGTCTTCGATCGAGAACGTGTCGTCGCCGGCGAGCGTCGCAAGGATCGCCTCCGCTCGGGCCGGCACCTCGACGACTGGTCCCGGCTCACCGTAGAAGGAGGCGAGGTCGGGGTCATGCCCCAGGTGATCGGCCGAATAGACGACCCGCACGTCAGCCGGTGTGCAAGATGGAAGCGTCCTCGCGTGTCCAGGTCAACGTGACCTCGTCGCCCTGGGCGAACTCGCCCGCTCGGTCGTCCGAGAGGCGGTGCGCGATCAGGCGCTTCCCCAAGATCGTGTCGACGTGGAACTGCGTGAGCGTTCCCAGGTAAACGACCTGGGCGACCGTGCCGTGCAGTCGTGAATCGCCGTCGGTCGGGTGCTCGTCGGCACGGAGCACCTCGACCCGTTCGGGTCGAACGGCCACCAGAGCGGTCGCCCCCACCGCGACGCCGGTCTGGGCGGTGGGCACCATGATCCGATCACGTTCGTCCACCCGCATGATCGCGTCGCCGCCCTGGACAACATCGATCCGCATGTCGATCGCGTTGAGCACCCCGACGAAGTCGGCCACGAACGGCGTCTCGGGGTGCTGGTAGATCTGCCGGGGCTCCCCGAGCTGTTCGATCAGACCCTGGTTCATCACGGCGATCCGGTCCGACATCGACAGTGCTTCTTCCTGGTCGTGCGTCACATAGACGAACGTTGTGCCCAGCTCGTGTTGGATCCGCTTGAGCTCCAGCTGCATGTGCTTGCGGAGCTTCACGTCCAGGGCGCCGAGCGGCTCGTCGAGCAGCAGGGCAGCCGGCCGGTTCACCAACGCGCGGGCCAGCGCCACGCGCTGCTGCTGGCCACCCGACAGCTGTGACGGCTTGCGTTTCGCGTGTCCGGCCAGACCCACAATCTCGAGCATCTCCTCGACCAGACGGTTCCGCTCGTCCTTCGGGACCTTCTTCAGCTTGAGTCCGTAGGCGATGTTCTCGCCCACGGTCATGTGTGGGAAGAGCGCGTAGTGCTGGAAGCACATGTTGACCTCGCGCTTGTTGGGTGGGATGCCCACGACGTCTTGGCCGCGGAGCAGGATCGCGCCGCCGTCGGGATCCTCGAAGCCGGCGATCATGCGCATCGTCGTGGTCTTGCCGCACCCGGATGGCCCGAGCAGCGTGATGAACTCACCGTCGTCGATCTCCAGCGACACGCCGGCCACAGCCTTGACGTCACCGAAAGACTTGTGCACGTCCTGGATGCTGATCGCGATCTTGTCCGTCGTCATGTGATCACTCCGCTCGTGAGGGATGGGGACGTGGCGTCGATCGTTCCGTCGTCATCGAAGACCTGGGTGCTCTCCTCGAGGTGCCGGTCGGCTCGGCGTCGGATCACCTCGGACAGGGCGATCACGATGGTCGAGATGACGAGCACGACCACCGCCACGGCGATGACCTGGGGCAGTTGCCGGGGCAGGCGGAGCTGTCCCCAGACGTACCGCGGGAACGTCGTGACCTGGCCGCCCACGAAGTCGGCCAGGACGATCTCGTCGAAGGAGATCGTGAAGCTGATGAGGAACGCCGAGATGATCGCCGGTGTCAGCAAAGGCAGGGTGATCGTGCGGAACGTGACGAACCATGTGGCGCCCAGATCGCGCGACGCCTCTTCGAGTGCGACGGGGATCCGCTCGAGCCTGGGCACGATGGTCAGGACCGCGAAGGGGATCGCGATCACGATGTGGGCGATCACGATCGTGAGGAAGCCGAACGGCAAACCCACCATGTTGAACAGGATGAGGAGCGACGTCCCGAGCACGACGAGCGGGATCACGAGCGGAGCGAGCAGCACGCCGGAGATGGCGCCCTTGGCAACGAAGCGACGCCGCGCCAACGCGATCGAGGCCGGGATGGCCAGGGCGGTGGTGCAGATGCTGGCTACCAGCGCGATCTGGCCGCTCACCCGGATCGCCTCGATGATCTCTTCGTTCTGCACGAAGGACTCGTACCAGCGGAACGTGAATCCTTCCCAGGGGAACGACACGATCTCGCGGTCGTTGAAGCTGAAGATGATCAAGATCAGGATCGGCGAATACAAGACGATGAGCAGGAGCCAGAACGAGATCCAGAGTCCGGCCTTCCCGCGCCCCGAGACGGCGACGTTCATTCGGCCACCGATCGCACCGTGAGGTACCGGCCGAACACCGCGATGAGGATCGCCACGGTGAGGACCAGGAACATCGCGATCGCCGAACCGAACTGCCAATCCAGGCCTGTCGTGAACGTGTCTTGGATCGCGTTGCCGAACATGAAGCCCCTCGGGCCGCCGACCAGCAGCGGTGTGATGTACTCGCCGAGCGTCGGGATGAACACGAAGATGAACGCCGCCATGACCCCGGGCAGCGACAGCGGGAGCGTGACGCTACGGAACGTGCGCCACCGCGACGCGCCGAGGTCGCTGCTCGCTTCCAGCAGCTGCAGGTTCATGCTCTCCAGTGAGACGAAGATCGGCAGGGCCACGAACGGCACCCAGACGTAGGCGAGCACCATGTACATCGCGAGCGTGCTGTTCCACAGCCAGCTCACCGGCTCATCGACGACCCCCACCGACTGCAGCGCCCAGTTGACGACGCCCTGCGGGTTCAGCAGCACCCGCAGCGCCAGGATCCGCAGCAGGTAGCTGGTGAGGAAGGGGACGATGATGAGCAGCAGCATCGTGTACTTGCGTTTGCCGGCGACCATCGCCAAGAGGTAGGCGACCGGATAGGCGATGAGGACCGAGCTCACCGAGACCATGGTGGACATCCGCACCGACTTCCAGAACAACCCTTTGCCGAGCGGCGAGATGCCGCCGAGCATCACGTCGCTCGTGAGGAAGCGCTTCCAGGGTTCCACGGTGAAGTGGGCGATGTCGTTCTGCGGTGACAAGCCGGAGATGCCCCCGATGCTGTAGATGAAGATCATCACCACGGGCAGGAAGAAGAACAGCA
>JBKJXU010000253.1:0-5828 GCA_046716145.1 Actinomycetota bacterium | reverse complement strand
GAGCACCCCGACGCGGTCCCATCGCTCGAACACGCGAACGAACGCATCTTGGGCGACCTCCTCGGCCTCATGGCGGTTGCCGGTGACCAGGCAGAGCGCCGTGAACAGGGGTCGGCACGCGGCCTCGTAGAACTCCTCGAAGCTCGGCGCCGCCTCGCCCACCTCGGCCTCCTCGGTCGGTCCCGCGGGCACGGATCGCAGACTCGCCTCCATCGTGCGCCTTGAAAGCTCGAGGCGCCGCGAACGCTGCGGCGACATCGCTGGTTCCCCGAAGGAACCTGCAGCTCGAGCGTCCACTTGACTGCGCGAGATCACCGACCGAGATGGGTGTGCGATGCTCTCGCCGACATGGTCGCAGGTGACGAGCGCGGCGCGGAGGATCAACGTCTGTTGGCGCGAGCCGAGGAGGCGCTGACCGAGATCAAGGTGTCCGCGGGATTGTCGGAGCACCACGAGGCGATTCTGGCCGCCCTGCGGATCCGCCTGAAGGGCGATGCGGGCAGCAACCTCGAGGACCTCCTGGCCGCATCGGAGCATCCGACGCCGTCGGGCCTCGACGATCTCCTCTCGACGCCCGAGCAGCCGAAGCGCTCGCTCGATGACTTGTTCGGATCCAGCGGAGGGAAAGCCGAGGACCCCGGCCCGTAACCCGAGGAGAGGCTCAGGGACCCGGTTGATCGCCCAGGGCGATCCGCCCGATGGTGTGTACGTCCTGGAGCCGGGCCGGCTCCGCGTGGAGTTGGTGACCCCTGAGGGCATCCAGATGCGGCTGAACACCGTGCGCCCTGGTGTGATGGTCGGAGAGATCGCCTTGTACACGGCCGCTCCCCGCACCGCCGACGTGGTCACCGAGACACCGGCCGTGGTCCTGCGGATCAGCCGTGCATCCATAGAGCGGATGCAAGCCGACGCTGGTTCGCGAAGACGCTGGCGGAACGCCTCACCGGCATGACGAGAGCCTTCGACGCCCTGCTCGACTGAAGGTCGAGCAGAACGCTCTCTCTGGGTCGCGTCGGTGTCGTGATGGTGGAGGTCCCGGAGGCTGCGGGCCCTACGACCTCCGTCGGCCGCCCGCTCTGCGCGCATCCTGGCATGTCTCGGAAGGTAGGCTAGCTAGATGCTGAAGATTCTGTACGCGACCGACGGCGCGGAGCCCGCCGTAGCGGCGTCCTCACTGCTCGAGAAGTGCGCCCGCAGGGACGATGTCGAGTTGACCGTCCTGTCGGTGTTCCCCGAACCGCCTGCCGGCATCGAAGCGGAGGCTCGAGGAGCGGAGGCTGTGGTCGAGGAGGCGGTTGCTCGACTCCGCGGTGCCGGCTTCGAAGCTGCTGGACGCACGGCCGTCGGGCACCCAGCGGCGGAGATCATGGCGGAGGCAGACCGAGGTTCCTTCGATGTGATCGCGATGGGCGCTGGGAACAAGCGGTGGTATGACCGCCTTCTGCTCGGGAGCCAGAGCACGCGCGTGTTGCATGGCGCTCCGTGCTCCGTCCTCATCGTGCACGAAGGGCCTCCCGAGGGCCGAACGAGGATCTTAGTGGGTGCCGATGGCTCGGAGGACTCCCGCTTCTCGATAGCCACGATGAGCAGGATGGCGGACCCCCGAGCGTGCGACGCGGCGGTCCTGGCTGTCGCACAGGTCCCGTATCCGACCTTCTCAGGCTGGCCGGGCATCGCGTACGTGACCGCGGCCTATTCCGCTGAGATAGAGGAGGACCTGACCGCTTCGGCGCAGCGGTACGCCGAGGAAACGGCGACGTCGTTGCGAGGTGCGGGCTTCACCACCGAGGCCAAGTGGGTGCTCGGCTCGGCCGCGATCAGACTGCTCGAGGAGGCGGAGGAGACCGGGGCCGGTTTCGTGGTGGTGGGGTCTCGAGGGCTGGGTTCCTTCGATCGCTGGGTCGTGGGCTCGGTCAGCGACAAGATGGCGCGGTCCGCCCGAGCCACACTCGTCGCCCGCCCGCCGGGCTGAGGCGGCGCTCCTCGGGCGCAATCCGGCAGACTGTGCACGTGGCATCCAAGACGAGCGCCCGGCAGCCGGACCGAGTTGACTTCGCTCGCGATCTGGCACGGCTCGTTCAACCGGCCGGGGCTCACACGGATCGCATCGGCTCGACCGCTGCGATGGATGCGTCCGTCGAAGGATCCTTGCTGGGCGAGTACCTGCAGACCGTCCTCTCGGCTGCGCGAACGCAGCGTCGACTGACCCGCTCGGAGCTCGAGAGCTGCCGCGACGCGGGTGAGCGAGCCGCGGCGAGGAACTCGCTCGCGTCCGTCCTCGATCTGTATCTCAGCGCCACCTGGCGGCTCTGGCAGGAGATCAACTCCCGGTCGAGCGGCACCACCCCGGACATCCTCGGCGCCGCTGCAGAGGTCATCTTCAGGGCCGCCGACGATGCCGTGGCTGCTCTCGCACAGGGCTACGAGACCGCGCAGAGGCAAGCGATCCGCCGCGAAGAAGCGCTCCGGCGGGAGTTCGTCGAGGATCTGCTCAGCGGGCGAGGGGGCGAGGGATTCGATGAGCGTGCGGCACGGTTCGGATTCAACCTGGCGGGCTCTCACATCGCGGTGGTATGCCGGACAGGTCGGTCACTCGCTGACGCGGGGCCGATCCACTCGCGGGTGGAAAGCCACATCCTCGACAGGTTCGGCGGGCGAGACGTCGTGACGGCGACGAAGGACGGGTTGCTCGTGTGCATCCTCCCCCACACGTCGGCCGATCCCACGGTCGAGCTGCGTCGCGTCCTCGAAGACGCCGGTGAGGGTCCATGGCAGCTCGGCGTGGGCCGGCCGTATCCCGAACTCGGCGGTGTCGTTCCCTCCTACGACGAGGCCCGCGAGGCTCTGCGGCTCGCCGCGCGACTGGGGGTCACCGATCCGGTCGTCCACCTCTCGGCGCTGCTTCCGTATCGCATCCTCGTTCGCGACGAGGTGGCGTCCTCGGAGATGGTCGAGAAGATCCTCGGGCCGCTGAGAGCTACCCGAGGCGGCGCTGAGCACCTGATCGAGACCATGGAGATCTACTTCAAGGAGTCGACGAACGTGAGCGCGACGGCTCGCCACCTGCACGTGAGCCCTCGCACCGTCACGTACCGCCTTCAACGCGTCGCCAAGCTCACCGGCTACTCGCCGCGCGAGCCAGAGCACCGCTTCGTCCTTCAGATCGCCATGAGAGCCTCGAGGATCCTCGGTTCCGAACTTTGACTCGCTCGCGGCCCGATCTCCGGGGAGGGTGTCGGGCTTCGCTTCCGAACTTCGGCGATCAGGCCGCCGACGAGTCGTCCGAAGAACGACGTTGTTGCCCGACCCCGGGGCACTCCACAGTTGACGCATGACAGCCGCGCCGACCGTCCTTGCTGCCGTGGAGGATTCGCCGGACGCCGTATCGGTCGCGCGATGGGCCAGCCAGATCGCACGCGCGGGCGGCGGAGAGGTCGTCGTGTTCGTGACCCTGCCGGTTCCCCCCGCCATCCACGGGTTGGCCGGTCTGCGATGGCTGGATGACGCAGTGATGATCGAGGACGAAGGGGCGGCGACGGTGGGTCGCGTGCGACCGGTGCTGGAGCGGATGGGCGTGCCGTTCCGGGTGGAGGTCCGTCCCTGCCTCGCTCGTCGGTCGGCCGGGGGACGTGCCCGGCAAGCGGCGGGTGCTTTGCTGCGTGCTGCGCGCGATGTCGGGGCGGATCTCATCGTCCTCGGATACCGGCCGGTCGGTGGCTCGAGCCCCGCCGCTCAGGTCATCCGGCGGGCGCGCTGCGACGTGCTCGTCGTTCCCCGCGACCTCGCGGCGGTTGATGTCGGCCACGATCGACGGACCGGCGTCGAGCAGAGGCAGCCGTCGTGACCGCAACGGAGTTCCTCGTGCTCGTGGTTCTCGTCTTCTCGGCGTCGGGCGTCTTCGTCGCCTGGCTGGCTGGGCGATTGGGGCGGGAACGATTCGGATGGTGGGTCGTTGGCACTGCGATGGGTCCTCTCTCGCTCGTTCCGCTCGTCGGTTCCGTCCGCGCCGTCCGCCGGGTCCCGCTGGAGCCTTGGGTGTTCGGGTCATCTGCCGAGGACGTGTCCCCCCGCATGCTCGCGGTCGCTTCGACGCCGGCCGATCTCGCCGCCGCCGTGTCGACCCTTCACCACCGTCTGGGCTGGATGGAGCCGTGTGTGACGACCGCGTTGTCGATGGCGGTCGAGTGCCGGCTGCGGAAGCCGTCCCCCTCGGATGACCTCGAACGCGAGCTGGACGACATGCTTCGTTCGAGCGATGTCACCACGAAGCACTCCGGCCATGTCGTGCAGCGCAAGGTTCTGTTCGGGGAGCCCGCCCCCGCGGTGCGGGCCGAGCTCGGCCGGGTCGACTACGAGTGCGTCGTGGTCGTTCGGAAGGGGTGGAGGGATCGGCGCCTCCCCGAGAAGATCGCGCTCTCGAGTCCCTGCCCGGTGCTGGTCACCGATGCGATGGCGGACCGCCGATGATCGTCGAGTGGTGGGCGTGGGTCGCGTTCCTCGCGTTCGTCCTGGCGATGTTGCTCATCGACCTCATCGTGTTCCATCGCCAGGCGCACGAGGTCTCCTTCAAGGAAGCGGGCGCCTGGAGCGCGGTGTGGATAGGGATGGGCCTCGGGTTCGGCGCACTGATCTGGGTCTGGGCCGGTCCGACCGCGGCCGGCGAGTACCTGGCCGGGTACTTGATAGAGAAGAGCCTGTCCGTGGACAACATCTTCGTGTTCGTGCTGATCTTCTCCTTCTTCTCCGTACCTGCGATCTACCAGCACCGCGTCCTGTTCATGGGCATCCTCGGGGCGCTCGTGTTCCGCGCGATCTTCATCCTGGGCGGCGCGGCTCTCCTGGAGCGGTTCCATTGGATGATCTACGTCTTCGGGGCATTCCTGGTCCTCACCGGGGTCAAGATGGCACGGCACCGAGACATCGAGGTTCACCCCGAGCAGAATCCCGTCCTGCGGATCCTAAGGCGACTCCTGCCGATGACGTCCGGGTACCGGGGGCAGAAGTTCTTCGTGCGCGAGGCAGGTCGGCGGTTCGCCACGCCGATGCTCGCCGTGCTCGTGGTGATCGAGACGACCGACATCATCTTCGCGGTCGACTCGATCCCGGCGATCTTCGCCGTGACCCGCGACACGTTCCTGGTCTTCACGTCGAACGCGTTCGCCATCCTCGGACTCCGTGCCCTCTACTTCTTGCTTGCCGGCATGTTCAGCCGCTTCATGTACCTGAAAGTGGGACTCGCAGCGGTCCTCGTCTTCGTCGGCGCGAAGATGCTCGTGAGCGACCTGTACAAGGTTCCGATCTGGGCGTCGCTGGGTGTCATCATCCTCACCTTGACGGTGGCGGTCGTTGCATCCATGCGTGCTCGCCCCCGGCCGGCCACAGATGTGGGCGCGCCCACCTCGCCAGTACCCGTGGTCTCCGGGAGCGCTCAAGCGAAGGGCGACGTGCCGCCTGCCCGGTGACCCAGACCGGTGTGCGATCAACGGGCGCTTGACCGCTCCATCCGAAGGGTGAGCATCATCAAGCCAGAATCTCAGTCGGTCACCCGTTCGTGGTCGACGAAGCTACAACGCCGATAGAAGGCCACCGCGCGTTCGTTCACCTCGAACGCTTCCACGAACAGAGGATCGAACAGTTCCAGTTCCTTCCCGATCTCGGGCTCCATCGCGCGCCAGTGCTCTTCGGGCAGGAACGACTGGCCGGGGATGGTCGAGGCGAGCCAGATCCGGATCCGGATCACGTCGTCCTCGTCAGCCGGGTCGAACGGACAGATCATCCCGACATCGTAGGGCGAGCCGCTCATCCGCCGATCACCTGCGGCTTCGATG
>JBKJXU010000252.1:0-4702 GCA_046716145.1 Actinomycetota bacterium | reverse complement strand
GATCCCCACCACCCGCCCCACGACCCAGTGAGCCGGGGAGTGCGCGCCGCCCGACCATGCGACCGCTGCCGCCACGAGCGCCAGGCCAGCCACCGGCCCCTCGGCGACCGACGCCACGCCCAACGCGGCCGCGCCGCCCAGCAGGACGCCCACGAGGACCGCGTTGCCCACCCACACGGGGAACCGAGGGCGCACCCGGGCCCGGAACGCCGCCGCGTCGATCCGCCCGACCTGATCGGCATGAGCCTCGACCAGGGCGGGATCGCGCTTGATCGCGGCGACCGCGGTCCAGAACCCCAAGAGGCGCAGGTCCGTCTGCCCGGCAGCGACCGCGGCCTCGATCCTGGCCAGGTCACCCACCAAGTTGTCCACAGGTTCCCTCGTTGGCTCCACGGTTCCTGGCCCCCTCGGCGGTAGCATCCGGCCCGGACGCGCTCCCTCCCATCCCGATGATGAGCGCTTCCCCACCGGGAGGTCGATGTCCAAGAGCATGACACACACGACGGCCCCGGCCGACGGCCGAGGGTCTGCGCTCGTCACCCTCGACGGCCGCTACCACGTGCTGGAGCGGATCGCGGCCGGAGGGATGGGCGAGGTCTTCCGCGCGCACGACGCTGTGCTGGCTCGTGAGGTCGCGGTCAAGGTGCTGCATCGGTCGCTGTCGGGTGACCAGGGGTTCGTGGAGCGGTTCCGCCGGGAGGCCAGGGCGGCCGCCACCCTCAACCACCCCAACATCGTTGCGGTCTACGACTGGGGTGCCGTCGACGGCGTCTACTACATGGTGATGGAGTACGTGCACGGCCGGTCCGTGCGCGAGGTCGTGAACGCCAACGGCCAGCTGGCCCCCGCCCAGGCGGCCGAGATCGTGGTGCAGACGCTGGAGGCGCTGGAGCACGCTCACGAGAAGGGCATCGTGCACCGCGACCTCAAGCCCGAGAACATGCTCCTCACGACCGAGGGCGTCGTGAAGCTCACGGACCTGGGGCTGGCGCGCGCGTTCGCCGACGCCAAGGCGACCCGGGCGGGCCAGGTCACCGGCACCGTCCAGTACCTGTCCCCCGAGCAGATCCGCGGCGAGCCGGCGGATCCACGGAGCGATCTCTATGCGCTCGGGATCGTCTTGTTCGAACTGCTGACGGGGCATCTGCCGTTCTCGGGCGAAACACCGATGGCGATCGCCTACCAACATCTCTCCGGCGTGGTGCCCGCACCATCGGGCTTCGCCGACGTCGGTCCGGACCTGGACGCGTTCGTGGCGGCCGCGGTGGACAAGGAACGCGAGATGCGGCCAGAGTCCGCCCGGGTGATGCGCCAGGACCTCGAGGCCATCACGGGGCATCTGCCGCGCGCCCGCTCGCTCCTGTCGATCGTCCGCGACATGCCGGATACCTCCCGCGACGGTGATCGGACCGCTCCACTGGTGGCTGCGGTCACCCAGCAGATCGCCCTCGGATCTCCGGCCCGCCGGGGGCCGTGGAGGCGCCTGGCGGGGATCGTGCTGCTCCTGGCGACGCTCGGCGCGGGCGCATGGGGCGTGTGGGCCTACGTCATCCCGCACACCCGGCCCGTCCCGGCGGTGCGCGGCACGTCCGTGGACGACGCCACCGAACAACTCACCGCGCTCGGGTTCCAGGTGCGCCTGGAGGAAGGCTCCTTCGACGAGAAGATCGCCAAGGGGTCCGTCCTCGCGATCGACCCGCCGGTGGGCACCGACCTGGAAGCGGCTTCGATCGTGACGATCGTGCCGTCGCTCGGACCCGCGCCGGTCGCCGTGCCTGCCGTCACGGGCATGCCGCTCGCCGACGCGGTCGCGGTGCTCCGTGCAGAGGGATTCGAACCGGTCATCCGCCGAACCCACCACGACACCGTGGCCGAAGACGAGGTCATCAAGCAGGCCCCGGCCGACGGCAGGGCGCCGAAGGGCTCGAAGGTCACCCTGACGGTCAGCCTCGGTCACGCCCCGGTGCCGGTGCCCGGAGTGGTGGGCCAGACGCAGGAGACGGCGGAGAAGGCACTGGATGCAGCCGGGTTCACGGTGATCGTCCGCACCGCCTTCTCCGACGACCTCGACCGGGGTGACGTGATCAAGGTGGCCCCCGCCGAGGGGAAGAAGATCGATTTCGAGTCCTCGGTCACGATCACGGTCTCCCAAGGTCCGGAGCGATTCCCCGCCCCCGATCTCCGCGGGCTCACGCCCGCCCAGGCCGAGACACGCGCCGAGGGTCTGGGGCTCACCGTGTCGTTCTACTACGTGCCGAACTCGCCGCAGGCCCTCGTGATCAGCCAAGATCCCGCGGTCGGTGAGACCGTGACGGCGGGCGACACGATCTTGCTGTTCGTCGCCTGACGCCGAACGGCGCTAGACCGGTCGTGGCGCTCGAGCCAGGGCCACGAACCGCTCACCACCTGCGCACTCGGTAGGCCGGCATCGTGATCACGACGCTCGTCACCGGACTGACCTAGGGCTCCATCTCGGCGCGAGGGTCCTCCTGGTAGGAGTACCGCTCCTCCGCGAATGGCTCGGCGTGCACGTGATAGCCGCGCTCTTCCCAGAACCCTCGCCGGTTCCTGTCCGTGAACTCCAAGGCGCTCAGCCACTTCGCGCTCTTCCATGCGTAGCGCTTGGGGACCACGAGCCGCAACGGCCACCCGTGGTCGGGGCTCAGGTCCTCGCCGTGGTTCCGCCACGCGAGCAGGACGTCGTCCTCGTCCATCGCAGCCAAGGAGAGGTTGGACGTGTACCCGTTCGCGCCGTGGGCGATCACCCACGCCGCTTCCGGTGAGGGCGAAGCCATGTCCCGGATCGTGCGGAACGGCACTCCCTCCCAGGTGTTGTCGAGCGTGGTCCAACCGGTCACGCAGTGCATGTCGGCGTCGATGCGCACCGTCGGGAGCGCGCGCAGTTCGTCGTAGCTGAGCGTGAACGGGTTAGCCACCGAACCACGCACCCGCAGGTCCCACGTGACCCCGTCGAACCGCGGGATGGACCCGAAGTGCAGGACCGGCCACGTCTTCACCAAACGGTTGCCGGGTGGCACACGGGCGGCCGTCTCCGGCGGATACTCCTTCGAGAACAGACCCATCACGGCTCCTCGGTCAAGGCGGACCGCCACGCGTCGATCGCGTAGGCGAGTCCGGCGTCGTCAACGTCCAGGTGGGTCACGCACCGAACCCCGCCGGGGATCGGCACGGCACCCACGCCGAGCGCGGCCAGCCGCTCGATCGCGTCGGCGGGCGCCACGCTCACCACCTCTGTATCGATGAACACCATGTTCGTTTCGACCTGATCCGGATCGACCGAACCCGGGGCGATCTCCTGCAGGGCCTCCCCCAACCGTGTGGCACGGACGTGGTCCTCGCCCAGACGAGCAGGGCCACCTTCCAGGGCCATCAACCCTGCGGCCGCCATGATCCCCGCTTGACGCCACGCACCGCCGTACAAGATCCAGATGCGCCGGGCCTCGCGGATGAGCTCGGCCGGGCCGCAGAGCAGCGACCCGATCGGAGCGCCGAGACCCTTGGACAGGCAGAACATCGTGGTCGTGGCGTGCGACGTCCACGCGGTCACGCTCTCTCCCGTGAGGGCCGCCGCGTTCCACAGTCGCGCGCCGTCCAGATGGATCGGGACGCCGGCCGCTTCGGCGACGCGGTGCACGGCCGCCAGTTCGGCAGACGGTAGGACGGTCCCGCCGTACCCGCCGACCGTGTTCTCCACCGCGAGCAGGTCGACGACCTCGACATCGAAGTAGTCGTCGGCCACGAGGAGTCTTTCGGCGAGCGCCCCGGTCATGTAACCGCGCGGATGATCGGTGCCCGTCCGGTAGGAGAGGCCGGCGATCGCGGCCGAGGTCATCATCTCCGTCGTGGCCACGTGCGCCTTCGACTCGCACGCGATGAGGTGCCCGGCGCCGCCGGCGTGCAGGCGCACACCGATCTGGTTGCCCATCGTGCCCGTGGCCACGTACAGCGCGGCCTCGGTCCCCGTGAGCTCGGCGGCGCGTTCCTGCAGACGGTTGACGGTGGGGTCATCGCCGTACCAGGCGTCACCCACGTCGGCCTTCGACATGGCCTCGCGCATCGCCAGTGAAGGCGACGTCACGGTGTCCGAACGCAGATCGACGCGGAAACGCGGCACGCGCCGGAGTCTATCGGCGGCCCGGCACGCTCAGCCGAAGAAGACTTCGGCCTCGCGGTAGCGGTCGATCGGCACGACCCTTCGCGGACCCCGGGCCTCCTGCAGGTCCACGTCGATCACCTCTTGCCCAGCGCGGGAGACCATCCGCCCCCAGGCCCCCGCGCTCGCCAGTTCGACGGCGGCCAAACCGAACCGCGTTCCGAGCACGCGGTCGAACGCCACGGGGGACCCTCCGCGCTGGACGTGCCCGAGGATGGTGACCCGCGTCTCGTAGCCGGTCATCCGTGCGATCTCGGGCGCGAGGACGTTGGAGATGCCACCGAGACGCGGGAAGCCGTTCGGATCCAACGGATAGGGCGGCACCTCGAAGGTGCCGGGGACCGGTGTCGCCCCTTCGGCCACCACCACGATGGAGAACGACGCCGTGTTCATGTGCCGATGCCGCAGGTGACGGCATACGTCCTCAAGGTCGAACGGGACCTCGGGGATGAGCAGCAGGTCTGCTCCCCCACCCAGAGCCGCCTCCAAGCCGATCCAGCCGGCGTGGCGACCCATCACCTCGACGAC
>JBKJXU010000251.1:0-4138 GCA_046716145.1 Actinomycetota bacterium | reverse complement strand
GCGGTGATCATGCGAAGGACCGGCTCGTCGAGCCGGTCCTTCGCGCGCTGCATATCTAGCCGGCGCGCATCCGGTTGTTCCGCGCGTTGTGCTCCAGCTCGGCCAAACCGAGTTCCTCGAGCAGCGGGGGAACGTACATGCCGAACCGGCCGCGAAGGCCCTTCTTCACGCCGTACCAGCCGCCCACGGGGTTCGCCGCCGAGCGCGCCCAAGCCTCGACGCTGCCGTCCTTCGGGACCTTCTGCTCGTCGGCCGCACCCAGCTCCATCCAGTCACCGTGGTCATTCAGCATCGCGTGGAGGTCCTCGATGCACCGCAGCCGGTAGCCGAGCTTCGTGGATCCGACCTGGCACACGAGGGTCGGTGGATCCGCCTGTTCATCGCGCCACATCCGGTACTCCGATGTCCCCGGGGGCGTCTTCAACACCCAGGGATCTCCAGCCGTTCCCGAACCGCTCAAGATCGTCCCTCCTTGCCTTTCCGAGCCTTCGGCGGCCCCCCGGGCTTGTAGGTGGCCTCCCACTCCTCGTGGGGCGGCACCTCTTCCTTCACGACGTACAAGAACCAGTAGGCACCCATCGGTCCCAGGAACTTGAAACGCTGCACCAGGTCGGCCTGCAGCGCGTCGTAGTCCGGGAACGAGCGCAGGTAGAGGCGGAAACCTCCGAACTCGGCCTCCACCGCCAACATGGTCTCCGCGTTCTGCACGGTTGCTTCGATCTTGCGGCGGTTGCGGATCAGCCGGGTGTCGGCCGCCAGCGCATCGACGTCGGCGGGCGTGAGATCGGCCACCTTCTCCGGCACGAAGCCACCGAACGCCTCGCGCGTCCCGGGCCACTTCGCCCGCACCACCTTCCAACTGATCCCCGACTGGAACACCGCCTGCGTGAGCACGTCGAGATAGTCAGCGAGCCGCTTCACGGTGATCTGCGTGGGCTCCTCGGGCATCCGATCCCCTTCCGTCTGTCGCTGGACCCTACGACGAACCGCGCCGGATCATCTCGACGATCCGGCGGCGGATCCCCGCCGCGTCCAGACCGAGTTACGCATAGATGTCGGCCGCCGTGCCGTAGGCGTGGATGAAGGCCCGGGGAACACCGATCGACGCGGATCGAGACGGGGTATGCCGAAGTGCCTCTGCGACGACGGCAGCGGCCGTGCCCTCGTAGAACGGCTCCACCGTGATCACGAGTGGGCGGTCACCGGCTGCGTCCCTGAGCGCGGGGGCGTCGAAGGGCCGAAGGCTGGTCGCGTAGAGCACGGTCACGTCCAGGTCCGTACACGCATCGAGCGTGCGCCCGAGCAGCGGACCGAACGCCACGATCGTCGCGTCGGCGCCGCGGCGCGTGACCACGATCTCCCCGGGCGCGGCGCCGAAAGCCTCAGGGTTGGTGGTGGCGCTCGCGCGCAGATACGTGGGCCGGCCGTTCGCATAGGTCGCGCGGAGCAGCGCCTCGACCTCGCGTCCGTGCCCGGGGACCAGCACTTCCATCCCCGGGATCGCCAGCATCAACGTCGCGTCCGCAGGCGAGTGGTGCGTGCCACCCTCGGCCGCGTAGTCATAGGAGCCACCCACGCCCACGAACGTGCCGCCGAGTCCCTGATAGCCGAAGTCGAGTTTCAGCTGCTCGTACGGGCGTTCGGCCATGAACGGCGAGAGCGAGTGCGCGATCGGATGGAAGCCCTCCAGGGCGAAGCCCGCGGCGACTCCCACCATCGCCTGCTCCATGATCCCGAGATTGAGAGCGCGCTCAGGATGGCGTGACACAGCCTCGCCCAGGTACTGCGACACACTGATCTCGGCGAGCACGAGCGCGGCGCGAGGATCCTCGTCGAGAAGAGCGGTCACCGTACGGCCGAACGCCGTTCGCATCGAGTCGGTCACCACTCACCCTCCGGGATGTCTGCCACCACGGCGGTCGGACGGCGATCGTGTCGGATCCGGAACGCGGCCTCGAGCGCATGGTGATCGTGACCATCCACGACGTGGGCGTCCCACCCGAACGCGCCGAGCCGCTCGCGCCACGGTGACATGTCCGGCGTGGACGAATGGTTGTCGATGATGAGGAGGGTCAGGTTGCCGAGCCCCAGGTTGGGGGCGAGGAGGATCGCCTCCCAGTTCGAACCCTCGTTCAGCTCCGCGTCGCCGCAGAGCACGACGACACGAGCATCGGTCAGATCTTTGGCTCGCACGGCGAGCGCGACACCGACGGCCATCGGCAAGCCGTGCCCGAGCGAACCCGTCGACGCCTCGATCCCCGGAACGAGGGTGCGATCGGGATGCGCGCCCAGCCGGCCGCCGTGCTCCATGAACGAGTCGAGCCACTCCTCCGGGAAGAACCCCCGCGAAGCCAAGATCGCGTAGAGAGCGACAGGCCCGTGGCCCTTGCTCAGGATGAAGCGGTCGCGGTCCTCGGCGTCGGGCCGCGACGGATCCACGCGCAGGATCCGGTCGTAGAGCACCCAGAGCGCGTCGAGCGTTGAGGTGCTGCTCTCATCGTGCTTCTCGTCGCCGGTGGCGCGCGCCATCAGCGCCCGCACGGGTTCGGTCGCGAGATCCACGCCGGCACCGTACGGGGCCGAAAGCCATACGTCATGCCGGTGCACGCGTAGTCTCTTCGGCCGTGACCGAGGACCTGCTCGCCCGGATCGACACCTACCTGGACGCGGTCGCGCGAGCCGCCACCCGCGCCGAAGAGATCGGTCCGTTCACCCTGTTCATCAACGAAGGCGGCGGATGGCCCTACTACGCGCGTCCCTCTCCCGGAGCGGCCTCATCCACTCCCGCCGACGTTCTCGTGGTCCGGGATCGACAGCGCGTACTCGGGATACCGGAAGCCTTCGAATGGGTCGTGGACACGGCACCGGGCGCGTCGGCCGTGATCGCGGGCGGCGGGATGCTCGTGACGGAGCGGCCGCTGATGGTGGCTGGTGCCGAAGCCGTGGCGGCAGAAGCCGCCGACGTCCGGTTCGCCGGACCCGACGACGACCTCAGCACGATCATGGCAGTGCAGCATCTGGGGTTCGCAGCACCCGGAACCGCCGTGGGTGAGGATGGTGCCGAGGCACTCGCTCGTGCCACTGCGGAGGTCGACGACGCGTTCGTGCGAACCGCGCACGAACGGCTGGCGGCTGGCCGCACGGTCACCGCGGCCGTCTGGGTCGACGGTCATCCCGTCGCGGCGGGGAGCCACCAGCCCGTGGACGGCGTCAGCGAAGTGGTGGGCGTCGCGACCTTGCCGGCGTACCGCCGACGAGGACTCGCGGCCGCGCTCACCTCAGCGCTGGTCGCCGATGCGCGCACCCGCGGCGTGGACGTGGTGTTCCTCTCCGCCGGCGACGGCGGCATCGCCCGCGTCTACGAACGCAGCGGCTTCTCCCGCGTCGGGACCTTCGCCGACGCGGCGCCGCCCGGCGCGTAGATCAGTAGTGGTAGATCGCGGAGACTTCGGCGCCGCGCTGGGTGACGCGCTCGACGCGGGCCCATGGGAACAGGACCCGGACGGTGTCCCCGCCATCGCGCTCGGTGATCTCGACGCCGAGCGCGGTCATCTTGATGTCGGCGTTCTGGTCGTAGACGAGAGCCTCGCCCTCGATGAATCGGATCTCGGTGTTCATGGATCCCCTCCCTGCATGCTCACGCAGTATGACCGGGTGGGGCTCGCCCCGCCCTCGGCCGAAGGGCTGGATCCGACCGCTCCGTAGATAGGCTGCTCAGCATGTCTGCCCTCGCCGCGAAGCCGCCCCCGTGGCGCGAGGTCCTCCACGGTGAGCGGGGACGGCTCATCGTGGGGTTGCTGGTCCTGGAGACCATGTTCGCCCTGCACTTCTTGACGATCACCACGGTCATGCCCGCCGTGCTGGAGGACCTCGGCAGTATCGCGCTGTATGGATGGTCGTTCACCGCGGCCAGCCTGGCCCAGCTCGCGGTGATCCCGGTCGCCGGAGCCGCGGTCGACCGGTTCGGACCCCGGGCGCTCACCATCCTCGTGGCGATCGCCTACACGGCCGGGCTGATCGTGGCGGCCACGGCGCCCTCGATGGGCGCGGTCGTGGCCCGGCGGTTCCTGCAGGGGACCGCGAGCGGGGGCGCCTACCCCCTGTCGCTCGGGATGGTGGCGAAGGCCCTGCCCGAGCG
>JBKJXU010000250.1:0-11106 GCA_046716145.1 Actinomycetota bacterium | reverse complement strand
CGTCAGGCGCGGCCTTGCAGCGCTGGTAGCGCGAGGAGGCCCAGAGCACCCCCGTCGCCACGACGGCGAACGCGACGATCGCCACGATCAGGGACGGACGGCTGCGGCGACGCGACCGAACGGGCGGCTCGGCGGTTCCGCCGGGTATGAGGTCCTCCATCGGGGCCGAGGATACCGGCCGGGCTGGCCGGAACAGCGAGGCGCGGCTAGCCGGTCCGGGCGTCGAGCCAGGCCTGCAGGATCACCTGAGCGGCCACGGCGTCGATGACGGACCGGCGCCGGCGCCCGCCGACCCCGGCCTCCCGCAGACGCCGCTCCCCTTCCACGGTGGAAAGACGCTCGTCCTGCAGCTCCACCGGAACGTCGATGACCTCAGCCAGCGCGCCCGCGAAAGCCGCCGCCTGCTTGGCGCGTGGACCGACGGTGCCATCCATGGAACGGGGCTCCCCGAGGACCACGAGCGACACCCCGTGCTCCTGCACCAGCGCCGCGATCGCGCGCAACTCCCCCGGTGGCCTGCCCACCGTCACGGTCCCCAGCGGCACCGCGAGCTTCCTCGCCGGATCGCTGAGCGCCACGCCGATCCGCACATCGCGAGGTCCAAACCCAGGACGGGGCCGCCTGCGGCCATCGCCGTCAGCCGCCCAGGAGCGAACGGAGCGTCGCCGGGATCAACGCCAGGGCCTCGGGCACCTTCGCCGGCTCCTTGCCCCCCGCGTTGGCCAGGATGTCCTTGCCACCCGCGCCCCCGCCGATGACCGGGGCGGCGGCGGCGAGCAGCGCCGGCGCGGTGACACCCCGCGCCACCGCCCCCGCGGTACACGCCGCGACGAGCATCGCCTTGCCTCCGTCGCCGTTGCCGACGACCACCGCCGCCGCACGTTCCTGGAGCCGGTCGCGCACCTTCTGGGCGAGGTCACGGAGCCCGCCCGGGTCCTCGCCGGGAACCTCCGCCACGACGAGAGCGACACCGTCGATCTCGGTGGCATCCGCAGCCAGGGACGCGATCAGAGCTCCCCGATCTCCTGCGCGCAGCTTCCCCAATTCGCTCCGCAGCCGCTTGTTCTCTTCCACGACGCGCCGCGCACGCTCCAGGGCGCTGTGCGGCTCCTTCGCATCGAGAGCATCGACGAGGCCGCGGAGCAATGCCCGCTCGGTGTTGATCTCGCGCAGCGCGTCGGGGCCCACCAACGCCTCGACGCGGCGCATCCCCGCGCCGATCGAGCCCTCGTGCAGGATCCGGATCACCGCGACGTTGCCGGTCCGCTGCACATGGGTCCCGCCGCAGAGCTCGCGGGAGTAGTCCCCGATCTCCACCACGCGCACCATCTCGCCGTACTTCTCGTCGAACAGCGCGACGGCGCCGAGGGACTGCGCTTCGTCCATCGTCGTTTCGAAGATCCGCACGGCGTCGTCGCGTGCCAGCCGCCGGTTCGCCTCGAGCTCGGCTTCCTCGAGCGTCTGCACGGGCACCGAGGATGGATGGGGGAAGTCGAAGCGCAGGCGCCCCGGAGCCACGAGCGACCCCGCCTGGCGGGCGTGCTCCCCCAGGATGTGCTTCAAGGTCCAATGCACGACATGGGTCGAGGTGTGCGCCCGTGCCGTGGCCTCCCGCGCCACGCGGTCGATCTCGGCGATCGCGTCTTGGCCCGCACGGATCTCGCCCGACTCCACGGTGCCGACATGCATGATCGCCTGACCGACGCGCTGCGTATCGGTGATCCGTACCGTGCCGGTGTGGGTGCGCATCTGACCACGATCGCCCACCTGCCCGCCGCCCTCCGGGTAGAACGGCGTGCGCTCCAGGAAGACGCGTACCTGCGCGCCCTCCTCGGCGGCGTCCAAGCGCCCGTGATCGTCGTCCAAGAGCAGGGCGATCGGGGCTTCGGCCTCGGGCTGCTCATACCCCACGAACTCACTCGGCGGGACCGCGCCTGCATCGAGACCGATCTCCACCTTCTTCACCGCTTCGCGCGCACGCACACGCTGGGCCTGCAGCATCTCGCGGAACCGATCCTCGTCCACGGTGAGTCCCGCGTCCCCGGCGATGTCGATCGTGAGCTCGATGGGGAACCCGTGCGTGTCCGAGAGCATGAACGCATCCTCGCCGCTGATCCGGCCATCCTCGGCCCGCGTCTTCGCGTCTGCGAAGAAGGCCATCCCCTGGCGGAGGGCCGCAGCGAACCGCTCCTCCTCCGAGCCAAGGACCTGATCCACGAACGCACGGTTCTCCCGCAGTTCGGGGTAGGCATCGCCGAAGGACTCGACCACCACACCGACGAGCGGCGCGAGCACCGGCCCCTGCACGCCGAGCAGGCGTGCCTCCTTCACCACGCGCCGGAGCATCCGGCGCAGGATGTACCCGCGGCCCTCGTTCGATGGCTGCACGCCGTCGGCCACCAGGAAGCTGCACGCGCGCGCGTGCTCACCGATGATGCGGATCGCCACGTCGTGGCGCTCATCGGCCCCGTAGTGCTTGCCCGAGAGCGATTGCACCTGGTCCAGCAGCGGCGCGAACAGGTCTGTCTCGAAGAAGCTCTGCGTGTCCTGCAGCACCAAGGACACGCGCTCGAGCGAGGACCCCGTATCGATGTTCTTCCTCGGCAGGTCGCCCAGGACCTCGCACGACGCATCGACCTGATGCTGCATGAACACGTGGTTCCAGATCTCGCAGTAGCGATCTTCGTCCACCTCGGGACCCCCCTCGGCACCGAAGCGAGGGCCGCGATCGACGAAGATCTCCGAGCACGGGCCCGCCGGGCCGGCGGCGCGCGTCCACCAGTAGTTGTCGGCCTTGCCGCGCCGGACGATCCGCTCCGCGGGGATCCCCAGGTCCTGCCAGATGCCGATGGTCTCGTCGTCATCCAGGTAGACCGTGGTCCACAAACGCTCGGGGTCGATGCCGAACCCCTCCGTCACGAGCTCGAGCCCCCACGCGCACGACTCCACCTTGAAGTAGTCCCCGAACGAGAAGTTGCCGAGCATCTCGAACATCGTCAGGTGCCGGTCGGTGACGCCGACGTTCTCGATATCCACAGCACGGAAACACTTCTGGACCGAGGTCGCGCGGGGGGACGGCGGCTCGGACTGCCCGAGGAAGTACGGGATGAACTGCTCCATCCCCGCCCCGGTCAGGAGCAGACCCGACTCAGGAGCGGCGATCAACGATGCCGAGCGGACCCGGGTATGCCCACGCTCCTCGAAGAAGCGGAGGAACAGATCGCGGATCCGGTGCCCTTCCATGGCGAGGGAGTCTAGCAGCGGGTCACGCCGCGCCCGCGCCGCCGCCGGGCCTCTGGTGTTTGGTGCGGAGCTCGCGCTCGCGTTCGTCCATGGCACGCTTGCCCTCTTCGATGGACTCGCTCAGCAGACGGGACAGATCGAGCAGACCGCCCTTGGCCTCGCGAGCGATCGACGCGGGCTTGGCGCGCTTGACCTGTTTGCGGGTCCAGCGCGACGCGGTCAGCGCGCTCACGGCCCCGGCGGCCAGTCCGAACGCGAGCCAGAACAGCCGGCGCACGGCTCAGTCCTTCTTCGTGTTCTTCTTCTTGGTCGCCTTCTGGAAACCCTTGCGCACACCCGCCCCCAGGGCGATGAGCTTCACGATCGGACTCGAGGCTGCCTCCTCGACGAGGCCGGAGAGCCGCTCGACCCGGCCGACGATGGATCCCGCGGACTCCAGGACCGAGTCCACCCGGTCGATCTCCCGGTTGGTCTTCTCCACCGACGTCTTGATCTCCCGAAGGAGCGGCACGGTTTCATCCCGCATGGCGTCGATCGTGAGCTTCGTGCTGGTCAGGACGTTGTAGGTGCCGATCAGCACCACGCACAGGACCAGGACGAGCACCGCCCAGAAGGCGGCGAGCACGATCAAGGCGGTGTCTCCGGCGTCCGCGATCATCGATCCCTCCGGGTGCGTCAGGTGAGGCCGTAGCCTACCCGCTCGTGGCATCAGGACGGGAGGGGCCTGCGCCCGGCGTCCACTCCTCGGTGTCTCCTCCCATCCCCGACGCAACCCAGTACCGCTTGTGTTCGAAGGCGTCGGGCCGATACGCCTGGTCCGCGTGGTGCCCGGGCTCGTCGTGGGGATAGACGTACCCCTGTCCATGGCCGAGGCGCCGGGCCCCCGCGTAGGAGGCGTCGCGCAGATGCGCCGGCACCGGATCGGCGGTGAGCGCATCCTCCGTCGCGGCCCCGATGGCGACGACGACGCTGTTCGACTTGGGTGCCCGTGCGAGGTAGATCGTCGCCTGCGCCAGGTTGAGCCTGGCCTCGGGCAGACCCACGTGTTCCACGGCGTGCGCGGCGGCGATCGCCTGCAGCAGAGCCATGGGATCGGCCAGCCCGATGTCTTCGGAGGCGTGCACGATCAAGCGCCGCACGATGAACCGCGGATCCTCCCCCGCCTCGATCATCCGCGCGAGCCAGAACAGCGCGGCGTCGGGATCCGACCCCCGGATCGACTTGATGAAGGCACTGACGACGTCGTAGTGCGCGTCGCCCTGTCGGTCGTACACCACCGCCTTGCGTTGCACGGCATCGGCGGTGAGGTCGCGTGTGATCTCGGTCACACCTTCGCCCTGCGCCGCGAGCGCGGCCGCCTCCAGACCGGTGAGCGCCATCCGCGCGTCCCCGCCCGCGATCGTGACGAGGTGCTCGACCGCGTCCGGCGCGATGGTGAGGTGCAGCCCGCCGAGCCCCTGCTCCTCATCGTCCATGGCACGCGCGATGAGAGCGCCCAGGTCCTCGGCGGAGAGCGGCTCGAGCCGCATCAAGAGACACCGGGACAGCAGCGGTGTGTTGAGCGAGAAGTACGGGTTCTCCGTGGTGGCCCCGATCAGGGTGACGGTGCCGTCTTCCACGGCAGGGAGCAAGACGTCCTGCTGCGACTTCGACCACCGGTGCACCTCATCCACGAACAGGACCGTCTTGAACAGGCCGCCACCCCGGGCTTCCTGCATGACCTTGCGCGCGTCTGCGACGCCGCTCGAGGTGGCCGAGAGCGTGATGAGATGGGCACCGACCACGCCGGCCAACAGATGCGCAAGGGTGGTCTTGCCGGTCCCCGCCGGACCCCACAGGATCAACGAGGGCAGCGCACCGCGGTCGATGAGCCGCTGCAGCGCGCGGTTCGGCCCGAGCAGGTGGGTCTGCCCAACGAACTCCGCAGGCGTGCGAGGGCGCATCCTCGCCGCGAGCGGTTGGTCGGCGCTCCCCGCGTCCACGGGACTCACGGCGCGAGCACGTGGTCGGGCCGGATGATGAGCCGCAGCCGGACCTCGCCCTCCACCGGCTCCCAAGGCTCGCCCGTGTACCGGCGGCAGAGTTCGTCGATGTGGGCGTCGGCACCCTCGGTGGTGATCTCGACCACCGTGCCGGCGACCTCCAACGGGGGCCACAGCGCCTCCGGTGCGTGGGCGGCGATCATCACCCGCGGCTCCTCCCGGACGTTCTGCACCTTCCGGCGGCCCTCGGCCGTGTTGAGGACGATGAGACCGGTCGCGGACTCGACATCGGCCCAGAGCGGCGCGACGTGCGGAGACCCATCCTCGTTCGTCGTCGCCAGGTAGACGAGGACGTCGTCGCGGCGCAGCAGGGCGATCGCCTCGGTGGGTAGGTCCATCTACGGGTCCTTCGGTGGCTCGGTGAGGCGCAGGTGCAGGTCGCGGAGCTGCGCCGCATCGACGGGGGCGGGCGCGCCTGTGAGCGGATCGGCGCCGGACTGCGCCTTCGGGAACGCGGTCACGTCGCGCAGGGAGTCCTTCCCGGCCAGGAGCATCAACAGCCGGTCAACGCCCATCGCGACCCCCCCGTGCGGAGGTGCCCCGTACCCGAATGCTCTGATCAGGTGGCCGAACTTCTCGTCGATCTCCTCGGGTGCGAGTCCGAGCGCTTCGAAGACGCGCCGCTGCAGCTCGGGGCGGTGGATCCTGATCGAGCCCCCGCCGATCTCGAACCCGTTCAACACGAGGTCGTAGGCGCGCGCCTTCGCCGTCTCCGGCGCGAGGTCGTCCTCGTGCAGCGGAGCGGTGAAGGGGTGATGGTTGGCGACCCAGCGGTCCTCCTCCTCGCTCCAGTCGAACAGCGGCGGCTCGAAGTACCAGCAGAACTCCCACCGGCCCTCGGGGATGAGATCCAGCCGCACGGCCAGGTCCCGGCGGAGCCCGTCCAGAGCGACGTTCACCCGGTCCAACCGGTCGGCCACGACGCAGATGAGGTCCCCTGCGGCCGCCCCCGTCCGGGCCACGATCTCGGTCTTCTCCTGCTCGTTCAGGAACTTCTCGACCGGTGAGCGCAGGGCTCCCGCGTCTTCCACCGCGATCCAGACCAGGCCCGCCGCGCCCCGGCCCTTCGCATCCTCCACGAGCTTGTCGAGCTCCTTGCGGCTGAGCGCGGCGCCCCCGGGGGCGCACAGGGCCTTGATCGACCCACCCTCGGCCGCCACCTTCGCGAACGCCTGGAAGCCGCTCCCCGCGAACAGGTCAAAGAGCCCCACGAGCTCCATGCCGTAGCGCAGGTCGGGCTTGTCCGAGCCGTAGCGTTCGAGCATCTCGTCGAAGGTCATCCGCCGGAACGGCACGGGGACCTCGACGCCTTGGGTCTCGGCCACGATCCGCGCGTAGAGCGGCTCGATCACGGCGACGATGTCCTCCTCGTCCACGAACGACATCTCGATGTCGAGCTGGGTGAACTCGAAGCCGCGGTCGGCCCGTGTCGCCTCATCGCGCAGGCACCGCACGATCTGGTAGTAGCGATCCTGCCCTCCCACCATCAGCAGCTGTTTCAGCTGCTGCGGCGACTGCGGGAGCGCGAAGAACGTCCCCGGCCGCGTCCGCGAGGGCACCAGGAAGTCCCGGGCTCCCTCGGGCGTGGACCGCCCCAACAGCGGCGTCTCGACGTCGACGAAACCGAGCGCGTCGAAGTGCTCACGCATCAGACGGGTGACCTGGTGACGCATGGCGAGCGCCTTCGTCATCTCGGGGCGACGCAGGTCCAGGTAGCGGAACTCCAGGCGCAGCGACTCGTCGGCCTCGACCCGATCCTCGATCACGAACGGCGGGGTCTGGGCCTCGGCCAGCACCTCGAGCGTGGTGGCGAGCACCTCGACGTCGCCGGTATCCAACCCGGGGTTCTGCATCCCCTCAGGGCGGGCACGCACCATGCCCGTGACGCGCACGACCCACTCGCCGCGGAGATCCTGCGCCGTCGCGTGTGCCGCAGCGGCATCCTCCGGGTGGAACACCACCTGGACGAACCCGTCACGGTCGCGCAGGTCGATGAAGGTCACACCGCCGTGGTCGCGCCGGCGGGCCACCCAGCCGCACAGGCTCACCACCTGCCCGGCGTGTCCGGCCCGGAGTTCGCCGCACAGATGTGACCGCATGGCCGTCGCGCTCGTGGATCGTTCGGTCATGATCAGGTGTCCTTCTTCAGCCGCAGAGCGAGGTCGCCCGGAGCGAGGACCTCCTGGGAACCGTCTCGCAAGTCGCGCAGCGTGACCGTCCCCTCGTCGCGTTCGCGCTCTCCGAGGATCACCGCGTACCGCGCAGCCGAGCGATCGGCCAGCTTGAGCTGCGCCTTCAGCGGCCGGTCCTCGAACGCCCCGTCGGCCGCGACGCCGGCCGAGCGCAGCGCCGCGACCAGGGCGGAGGCACCCTGCTGCTCCCGCGGACCCACCGCGACGACGAAGCAGTCCAACGGGCGCTCCGCCGGTGCTTCGATCCCTTCCTCGGCCAGGGCGAGCAACACCCGCTCCAGACCCATCCCGAACCCGATCCCCGGGGTGCGCGGACCTCCCAGGGCCTCTGCCAGCCCGTCGTACCGGCCGCCGCCGAACAGCGTGGCTTGCTGGGATGACAGACCCTCGCTCACGAACTCGAAGGCCGTGCGCGTGTAGTAGTCCAGCCCCCGCACGAGCGTGGGCACCACGTGGGGCTGAAGACCCGCCTCGCGAACGCCCGCGAGGACCGCCTCGAAGTGCTCGCGGCACGGATCGCAGAGGTGGTCCGTGATCCGGGGCGCCCCGGCGGCGACCGCGCGACATCCCTCGTCCTTGCAGTCCAGGACCCGCAGCGGGTTCTCGGCGAAGCGCCCAGCGTGATCGTCCGTGAGCCGGGCCCGGTTCGCCTCGAGGTGAGAAACGAGCGCGTCACGGTAGGCGGGACGGCAGACCTCATCACCGATCGAGTTGATCTCCAGGCGGTAGCGAGAGAGCCCCAGATCGCGCAGGAACGCCTCACCGACGGCGATCACGTCCACGTCGGCCCGAGGGCCGGCCACCCCGATCAACTCGACCCCGAACTGCCGGTGCTCGCGGTACCTGCCGGCCTGCGGTCGCGCGTACCGGTACATCCGGGTCAGGTAGTAGGCCTTGAACGGGGCGCCGAGTTCCTGCCGGCGCGCGAGCCATGCGCGCATCACCGGCGCGGTCCCCTCGGGCCGGAGCGTCAGTGAGCGGCCCTTGCGGTCGGCGAACGTGTACATCTCCTTGGAAACGATGTCGCTGGTGGCACCCGACGTCCGGGCGAAGACGTCGGTGGCCTCGAACACCGGCGTCTCGACGTACCGGTAGCCGTAGATCTGCGCGAGCGCGGCCGCACGGTCATAGAGCGCGCGCATACGGCCGCCGTCGGGCGGGAGGAGGTCCTGCGTTCCGCGCGGAGGCGTGAACTCCATCAGCCGAGGCCCTGCAGGAACGGGTTCGTGGCTCGCTCCCGCCCCACGGTGGTCTCCGGTCCGTGCCCCGGCAAGGTCCGCAAGGCGTCCGGCAGTCCGAGGAAACGCTCGAGCGAGAGCGCCATCGCGCCGGGGTCGGACTCGGGGAAGTCGGAACGACCGACCGAACCCGCGAACACGAGGTCTCCGGAGAAGACCAGCACGTCCTCCTCCACCCGGAAACAGGAGGATCCAGGTGTGTGCCCCGGCGTGTGGATCACCTCGATCCGGATCCCACCGAGCGACAGCACGTCGCCGCCGGCGAAGGTTCGCAGGTCCTCGGGGGTCTGCAGGCTCTGCCCGGGACGTCCCCACGAGGCGGGGTCGGTGAACGCGAGCGCATCGCTCGGATGGACGTAGACCGGGACGTCGGCGCCCGCGAACGCGGCGGCCGCACCCGCATGATCGAGGTGCGCGTGGGTCAGCAAGACTGCCACCGGACGCTTCTGGGCGCTTGCGAGCATCCCGTGCACCGTCCCCGGTTCGAACCCCGGGTCCACGACGACGACATCGGGGGCGCCATCGTTCGCGAGCAGCCAGCAGTTGGTCCCGTAGGAGTTGCGATCGAAGACGTCGAGCCACATGGAGCCGCCATGCTACCGGAGGCCCTCCGGGCGGCCGCTCAGAGGTCGGCCGCGTCCAGGGTCATCGTGAACGGCCCGTCGTTCACCAGCTCGATCGCCATCTCGGCCCCGAACACACCCCGGCCGACCCGGACCCCACGGGCCTCGAGCGCTGCCGCGAACGCCTGCACCAGCTCGGCCGCCATGGCGGGCTCGGCCCCGTCCACGAACGAGGGCCGCCGGCCCTTGCGGGTGTTCGCGTAGAGCGTGAACTGCGAGACGACGAGCACGTCGCCGCCCGCCGCCGCCAGGTCGAGGTTCGTCTTGCCCTCGGCGTCGCGGAAGATGCGAAGACCCACGATCTTGTCCGCCAGACGCTCGGCCTGCCCCGCATCGTCGCCGTGCCCAACCCCCACCAACACCAGATACCCCAGCCCGATCTCGGACACCACGGCGCCGTCGACGCTGACCGATGCTCGCGACACCCGTTGGAGGACGACCCGCATCTAGGACGGAACCACGCGATAGGCGTCGAACACACCGTCGACCCGCTTCACGGCCGTGAGGATCGAGGACAGGTGCCCGATGTCGCCGAGCTCGAAGGCGAAGCGGAGCCGGGTGAGCCGGTCCCGCCCGGTGGATGAGTTGGCCGACAAGATGTTCACGTGATGGTCGGACAGGGCCGTCGCGATATCGGAGAGCAAACGCGTGCGATCGAGCGCCTCCACCTGGACGGCCACCACGAAGGTGGTCGACTTCCCCTCGGCCCAGGAAACCTCGATGAGCCGCTCGGGCTCGCGTCGGAGCGCCTTGACGTTCGGGCAGTCGTCCCGGTGCACGGAGACGCCCTGGCCGCGGGTGACGAAGCCGATGATGGCATCGCCGGGGACAGGCGTGCAGCACCTGCCCAAGCGGACCCACACGTCGTCGAGCCCCTTCACCATCACGCCGCGGGAGACGTCGGGCGGCGAGATCCTCACCGGACGAGCGAGTGGGACCTCCAACACGTCGCCGTCGGGTGAATCGCTGACGAGTCGGCTCAGCCGGGCGACCACCGATTGCGGGGAAACGTGTCCTTCTCCGACCGCCACGTACAGGGCGTCGAGGTCTTGGTGGCGGAGGTCCCGGGCCACCTGCTCCAGCGCATCGTCGGTCGCCAACCGCTTGAGGGGGAGGTTCTGCTTGCGCATCTGCTTCTGGAGCAGATCCTTGCCTTGGTCGAGCGCGTCCTCGCGGCGCCCCCGCGCGAACCACTGGCGGATCTTGTTCCGCGCACGCGGCGTGGCCACGAACTGCAGCCAGTCCTGGCTCGGGCCCTCCTCAGCGGACTTGGAGGTCAGCACCTCCACGGTGTCGCCGGTTCGCAGCTCGTAGTCCAGCGGGACGAGCTTGCCGTTCACCTTCGTCCCGATGGTCCGGTGCCCGACCTCCGTGTGGATGGTGTAGGCGAAGTCCACCGGGGTCGCCCCCTGCGGGAGGTTCGTGACGTCGCCCCTGGGGGTGAACACGAACACGCGGCCCCCCGACAGGTCGATCCGCAGTCCCTCCATGAACTCCCGGGGGTCGGCCATGTCCTGCAGCCACTCCATCATCTGGCCGAGCCAGGCGAGGTCACCCTCCTTCCACTTCGCGCCCTCCTTGTACCGCCAGTGCGCGGCCACACCGAACTGCGCCGTCCCATGCATGTCTCGTGTCCGGATCTGCAGCTCGATCGGCTTGCCCGTCGGACCGACGACCGTCGTATGCAGGGACTGGTACATGTTCGCCTTCGGCATGGCGATGTAGTCCTTGAAACGCCCGGGGACGGGCTTCCAGAGGGCATGCACGG
>JBKJXU010000249.1:0-5788 GCA_046716145.1 Actinomycetota bacterium | reverse complement strand
CCATGGCCTTCCCGTACTCCATGACCTTGTGGATGAGAGGCTGCAGTTCTGAGAACTGGTCGATGTGGTAGCAGTACGGCTTCGTCATGCCTTCGACGGTGGGCTTGCCCTCGGCGTCGACCTTGAGCCACATCATCTCGGGCTCGGTGCCCGCCCGGAGATGCAGGCCCGTGTCCTCGGTGAACTTCGCGTGGATCCGCTTGAGGTTGCCACGGCAGTCCGAGGTCAGGAAGGCGCCGCCGTCGACCTCCTCCTCGCGGCCGCGGAACAGCGTGCACCACACCCGGGCGGTCTTCGGATCCCACGGCAGCACGTTGAAGGTCTCGGGCTCGGGGATGCCGACCAGTTCACGCGCCTCCGGGCCGTACCCGATGTAGTCGCCGTGGCGGTCGACGAACAGGTTCGCGGTGGAGCCGTACACCAGTTGGAACCCGGTCCCGGCGATCCGCTCCCAGTGGGCGGAGGGGATGCCCTTGCCCATGATGCGGCCCGTCACGGAGATGAACTGGTAGTACATGTACTCGACGCCCTGCTCGATGATCTGCCGGTTCACGTCCTCGACGGCTTCCGCCCGGCCGGGTGCCGCGAGGAACTGCTCCAGATCGCTCGTCACGTCAGGTTCTCCTTCCGGATCGACACGCTGGGGAAGAACGCTGCTGCAGGGGCGGCATCGTAGCGCGTCGCTTCGGAGCCCGCGACCCGGACGCGATGGTCCGTGTGGAGGATCCGCACATATCTGCCTCCGCCCGGATGGTGGCGAATCGATTTGACGACAGGTCACGGCGGGCATACCGTCCGCGCGTCGTGGCCGCTCTCACCACATCCGGCGCGCCCGAGAACGACGCGGCCCCGCGCGGCGGTCCTCGGGACGGGCGGAAGTCGTTGCGGGCGGTGGAGCGCGTCCCCGACGAGCGCGCGTACCTCCACGAGATCATCGAGACGATCGGATCGGGTCCCGACCTCGGCACGATCCTGCGGGGTATCGTCCACGTGGTCACCGAGGCCACACGCTGCCACGCCTGTCTGGTCTGGTTCGTCCAGGACGACCGCCTGGTCTTGCGGTGCGCCTCGGCCCCCTACGCAGATCTGGCCGGAACGGTGGCGATGGGCCTGGACGAGGGCCTGGGCGGCTGGGTGGTGCGGACCAGGCGTTCCGCGTTCATCCGCGAGAACGCCCTCGGGGACCCGCGCGTCCGCTACTTCCCCGAGTTGGAGGAGGAGCGCTTCCAGTCGCTCGTGTCGGTCCCGATCATGGGGCGCTCCGGTGACGTCATCGGCGTGATCGCGCTGCACGCGGAGGCGCCCCATGAGTTCGCCCGTGCCGATCTGGACTTCCTGGAGCACACCGCCTCCCTCATCGCCGGCGCGGTGGAGAACGCCAGCCTCTACGAGCAGGCGACCGAGCGCATCCGCATCCTCACCGGGCTTTCAGAGATCGCCCAGGAGATCGCGTCGGCCGGGTCGGTCGATGAGGTCCTCGAGGCGGTCCGTGAGGGTCTGACCTCGGTCTTCGGCGCTACCCGCACCGCGGTCCACCTGGACGAGCACGACGGGACGCTCCGCCTCGACGCGCCCACCAGTCCCTCGACCCAGGCGGACGCGGAGCGGATCGCCCTGGCCCTGTGGGGCCCCCAGGACGCCGTCCCGATCGTGGCGCCGCTCGTCGTGCAGGGCGAACGTCTGGGGCTGATCGCGGCGCTCCTGCCCACGCCCGTACCCGACGCCCCGACCGCCCTCGCCTCGGTCGCCTCGCACGCCTCCGTCGCCCTCAAACAGCACGAACTGATCGGCTCGCTCACCGAGCGGAACCTCCTCAAGGACTTCCTCTTGGCGCTCGCCGGCGGGGACGCCGACCCGGCCACGCTCGCGCGGCTCGCGCGGCGTCTGCGCTGCGACCTCGATGCCCCGCACCTGATCGTCCACGTCGTGGCGTGGCGCGCCTCGGGGTCGCCCGAGCGTGCGGCGCCGTGGCCGGAGCAGGCGGCGAGCGTGGAGGGTCGCCTGGTCGCCCGCTTCCCCGGCATCCTCTTGGACATGCTCGAGGGGGCGCTGCGCGCGCTGCTCCCCGTCGATGGCACGAGCGAGGAGGCCGTAGAGGCCCTCCGGTCGATGGACTGGGGGTCGGCACGTGCCGGGGCGGGCTCCTCCGTGGGCGTGTCGAACGTCTGCCGCGGCGCCGCGTCGTTCGTTGCCGGTTTCGAGGAGGCTGTCTCCGCCGCCGAGGTCGGGGGCCTGATCAGATCGGGTCCCGGCGTGACGACCCATCCGGAGCTCGGCCCCTATCGGTACGTGCTGCACGCCCACGACGGGGTACGCGACCGCGAGCAACGTCGCCTCGAGGCGCTCGTGGACTACGACCGGCGCCGCGGCGCACGCCTGCTCGACACCCTCGAGGCCTTCCTGGATCACCGGGGCAACATCGCGGAGGCCTCGCGAGCCCTGTTCATCCACCCGAACACCCTGCGGCAGCGTCTGGACAGGATCGGCAAGGTAGCAGGGATCGACCTGGACCGCGACGACTGGTTGTCGGTCGCGGTCGCCACGAAGTCGGTGAAGCTCCAGAGGCTGCGTTCCACCCGAGCGAAGGAGGAGATCTGATGGCAGCAGGACCGTCGTCCGTCGAAGAGGTTCGCGCCCTCGTCGACGACATGGGGATCGAGTTCATCTTCGCGCAGTTCGTGGAGATGTACGGAAAACCCAACGCCAAGCTGGTCCCCGCGAACCACCTCGAGGACGTGTTCTCCGAAGGGGCCGGGTTCGCAGGCTTCGCAACAGGCGCCATCTGGCAAGCACCGAGCGACCCCGACCTGGCGGCCATGCCCGATCCCGCGAGCTTCACCCCCGTGCCGTGGCAGCCCAACCTCGCCCGGTTCGCGTGCGACATCTTCGTGGAAGGCGAGCCCTGGCCCTACTGCCCCAGGACGATCCTGAGGCGCCAGCTGGCGAGGGCAGCTGACATGGGTCTCGTCTTCAAGGCAGGGATGGAGGCCGAGTTCCACCTCATCAAGCGCACCCCCGACGGTCGCGTGGTCCTAGCCGACGACCTCGACACGCTCGACCGACCCTGCTACGACATGAAGGCGCTCTCGCGTCAGTTCGAGTTCATCTCGACGCTGTCGAAGTACGAGTCGCAGCTGGGCTGGGCCAACTACGCGAACGACCACGAAGACGCCAATGGTCAGTTCGAGTCCAACTTCCAGTACGCGGACGCGCTGACGACCGCTGACCGCATCATCTTCCATCGATACATGGTCCACTCGCTCGCACAGCAGAGAGGACTCGAGGCGACGTTCATGCCGAAGCCCTTCGCCCATCTGACGGGCAACGGGCTGCACGCCCACATGAGCCTGTGGGACGCCGAGAAGGACACCCCGCTGTTCGAAGACCTGAACGACCCACGGGGTCTCGGTCTGTCGGAGATGGCGTATCAGTTCCTCGGTGGTGTGCTTCAGCACGCCAAGGCGTACATCGGCATCTCAGCCTCGACCGTCAACTCCTACAAGCGGCTCATCGTCGGTGCGCCGACCTCCGGCGCGACCTGGTCTCCCGTCTACGTCACGTACGGCGGCAACAACCGGTCGCAGATGATCCGCGTGCCGGCACCGGGACGGTTCGAGGACCGCACCATCGACGGAGCCGCGAACCCCTACCTCACCCTCGCCGCGGTGCTGGCCTCGGGACTGGACGGTATCGAACGCAAGCTCGATCCCGGTGAGCCGAACATGGGGAACATGTACGAGGCCACCCCGCAGGAGCTCAAGCGCCGGAAGATCGGCATCTTGCCGGGCAACCTGCTGGACGCGGTGCGCAACCTCCGCCAGGACAAGGTGCTGCGCGAGGCGCTCGGCACCGGGCCCAACGGCGACTACATCGACTACTTCTGCGACACGAAGGAAGACGAGTGGAAGGCCTACCACGACCTGGTGTCGGACTGGGAGGTGAACAAGTACCTGTCGCTGTTCTGATCGCCGCATGGTCCGACGGCGCGCGCTTGCGCGAACGGTGGATCCAGGGCAGACTGCGCCCTGAACAAGCACCCGGATCCCCGCTGGGCGCCCCGGATTGAGCACGCATCAAGGTTGGGAAGGGGGTCAGATGTCAGACGCAACCGCTACGTTCGATGCAAGTCTGGTCGATGCGGAGGGGAAACTCGCGAAGGACACGAACTGGTGGGGTGCCTTCGTCATCGGTCTGTCCGGGACCGTCCTGGTCGTGGCGCTGGTTCCGTACACCACGCTGCAGCTCGGCCCGTTCTCGGTCGCCCTGTACATCGTCCTGACGGCGATCGGCGTCTTCCTCTGCTTCTGTCTCGCGGAGTTGGCAACGGCGATGCCCGAGAAGACGGGTGGCCTCCCCGCTTACGCGTTCGAGACGTTCAAACCGTGGGGTAAGGGCGCCTCGACGCATCTCGGCGGCCTGAGTTCGTGGGGGTACTGGCTCGGGTGGTTTGCGGTCGCCCCCATCAACACGCTCATCGCTGCCAGCATCGTCATCGGCCTGTTCGACCTGCCCGCCGGGACCACATTCGACCCGTTCGGGCCGTCGGTCGGCGCTCCCGTTTCCAGCACGCCCATCATCGTCGGGGCGCTGATGCTGATCGGCGCCTTCATCCCGTGCTGGCTGGGCATCCGCCTCGGCGCGAGGTTCGCATCCGTCTTGGGCATCGCGTGCATGATCCCGCTCGTGCTGCTCATCATCATGCCGCTGTTCAACCTCGGGGAGGCGGACTTCGGTCGGGCGCTGTCGTTCGACTTCGAGGCGACCGCGGGCTGGGCCGGTACCGAGTTCTCGTTCTCCCTCGTCATCGCCTGGGCATTCATCTACACCTGGAACGTGCTCGCCATGGAGGCCGCGGCATGCTACGTCGCCGAATGCCGGGAGCCGGCGAAGGACGCCAAGATCGCCCTCACAGCGGAGGGGGCGTTCGGCTTCTTCGTCTACGTCGCGTTGCCGATCATGCTCCTGGCCGTGCTCACGACCGCGGATCTCGACGCCTTCGGGCCCGACGCATTCGGCGGCGACGCCGCCGGATTCTTCGGCGCGTACACGCAGAAGCTCTTCGGGGACAGCTCCTTCTGGGAGTGGTTCGTCGGGGTGACCCTCGTCGCTGCCCTGCTCCTGTCGGTGCTGAACTCGGTGATGGGGTGCGCACGCGGGTTGTTCCAGAACTCGCGGGACGGCATCTTGCCTCGCTTCTTCGGCAGGGTGAATCGACACGGGGTGCCCAGCGTCGCGATGGCGTTCAACCTCGTGTGCTCGCTGATCCTGCTCTTCATCGGCAACCCGCTGGACATCTACATCTTCTCCAACGTGGGCTACCTCCTGGCGTGCGCTCTCGCGCTGGTCGGTTACTGGCTCTATCGGTCCAAGCGCCCTGAGGTCCACCGTCCGTTCAAGCTCGGAGGCTGGGCGGCACCGGTCGCCTTGGTGATCGGGGTCCTGTTCCTGTTCGTCTGGGCCTACGGCGGGTACTTCGCCTCGGACTACCAGGTGGCTGCGGACAAGCGGATCCTATTCTGGATCGGCATCGGGCTCACGGCACTGTGGTTCCCGCTCTATTGGTGGCGTCAGGCCGAGAACAAGCGGCACGGCACCACGTTCTACCACCGCGTCGCCGCGGGGGCAGAGAAGGAGAAGGAGTCGCAGAGCTGACGCGCCGGCGTCCGAAGTGGGATACGCAACCGACGGCCCGCGCTCAGGTGCTCCTGGCATCGGACGGGGGCCGTCGGTTCAGCCGGAGGGGGGGGGGCCCGGCGGCCCCCCCCCCCCCCCGCCGGCGCCCCCCCGG
>JBKJXU010000248.1:0-3633 GCA_046716145.1 Actinomycetota bacterium | reverse complement strand
GCGACCCCGATCAGGGCGACGAGGCACAACGCGACGATGACGACGACCGCTCCGTCCTGCTCGCGCAGGCGGTCACGGCGAGGGCGCGGCCTCCGTCCCATCCGGTTCCCTCCCGAGATCGGGGGGCCACTTGTCCTCCGAGGGGACCTGTTTCATACACCCGAAGTCAACTGGGGCGCAAGGGTCCGGAAGGCTACATCCGGCGTACGTCAGGGTCGGATCAGGACCGGCGTGCCTTGGCGCAGCAGCGGCAGGAAGGACTCGAGGGCCGTCTGTGCGACGCGGATACACCCGGCGGAGACGCTCTGCCCGATCGACGAGGGCGAGTTCGTCCCATGGATCGCGAGTTGATCCCCGCCGCGCCATCCGGGCGGCAGGTTCGGCTGGATCCCGCTGATGCCGAACGCGAACGAGCCCAGCGACGAGCCGGCGGAGAACGGGACACGGTCCGTCACGACGTAGTCGCCGGTCGGTGTGGGGGAGACCGGCGCACCGATCGCGCCGGCCACGCGGTAGAGGAGATCGTCGCCGCGGTAGACGCGCACCGTGCGCTCGGACAGGTCCACCCGGACCGTGATCGGGGTTCGGTGCCGGCGCAGACCATCGAGTTCGATCCAGCCCTCGCGCTGCGGCCACGCGTACGGGATCTCGACCCTGCCCCATCGTCCGTTGCGGCTCATCTCCTCGACCCAGAGTTCCAAAGGCTCGTGGTAGAAGCGCGAAACGACGGGAACCCCACCGATCACCTTCGCGCCTGGCCACGGATGAGCGCGCGCCACGACCCCGGGCTCCGCGCGTACCAGAACGTGTGACTCCGAGACGGGTCCGCTCTCGGCGACGGGCGCGATCTCGGCGTTTTCGGCCAAGACGCGGGTCGCCGGGACCACCGCGGAGGGATCGGGACGTCGCCGGGCGTTCGAGAGGACGTCGGACGCGGTGCCGTCGAGGGTCAGGTTCGTCGTGACCGCGGCGCGGTGGGTCGGCCCTGCGGCACGCTCGCCCGCGAGGCTCGCGGTGACCGGCGTCGCGAACGCGACCAGCCCCGCGAGGGCCGTGGCCAGCCACGAAGCCTGCAGGACCGTGCCCGGATGGTCCTTCGTGCGCATACCTGGGCATCGGCCGGCATCCCCCGGACCCTGAGTTCCTAGCCCGATCTGACCAGACAGGAGTGGCTCGGCGCCGCTGCGTGGCCGCCGTGTGGCGGCGCGGACTAGGCTCTGGGAAAAGACCTGCACGACCCGAGGAGGCAACCCCGATGAGCGATGCGATGCACACGACGGCACGTGAACTGGTGGCACCGGGGAAGGGCATCTTGGCCGCCGACGAGTCCACCGGGACCATCCAGAAGCGGCTCGACTCGATCGGCGTGGAGAACACCGAGGCGAACCGCCGGGCCTACCGGCAGATGCTGTTCACGACCCCGGGCCTGGGCGAGCACATCAGCGGCGTGATCCTGTTCGACGAGACGCTGCGCCAGTCCGGGACCGACGGTGTGCCGTTCGTGGCGGTCCTGCAGGCGGCTGGGTCGATCCCCGGGATCAAGGTGGACACGGGCGCCAAGCCGCTTGCGGGCTTCCCCGACGAGACCGTCACCGAAGGCCTGGACGGCCTGCGGGAACGCTTGGCCGAGTACCGAGGGCTAGGGGCGCGATTCGCGAAGTGGCGCGCGCCGATGAACGTGGGCGAGGCGTTGCCCACCGACTTCGCGATCCTGGCGAACATGCACGCGATGGCGCGCTACGCGGCGCTCTGCCAGGAGGCCGACATCGTCCCGATCGTGGAGCCCGAGATCCTGATGGACGGCGATCACGACATGGCCACCTGTGGATCGGCCACCTCCCGGACGCTCGCGGTCCTCTTCGACCAGATGGCACAGCATCGCGTCGATCTGCCCGGCAGCTTGCTCAAGGTGAACATGGTCGTCCCCGGCAAGGGCAACGCGGCGCAGGACGATGACCGCGCGGTCGCGGGGGCCACGATCGCCTGCCTCACCGCCAACGTCCCCGCCGAGGTCCCGGGCATCGTGTTCCTGTCCGGTGGCATGTCCGACGAACAGGCAACGAGCCGCCTGAACGAGATGAACGCGATCGGGGGGTTCCCGTGGGAGCTGTCGTTCTCCTACGGGCGCGCGCTGCAGGCGCCCTCGCTCAAGGCGTGGAAGGGCGACCCCGCGAACGTCGGCGCCGGCCAGGCTGCCCTCGCGCACCGCGCGAGGATGAACGGCCTGGCGCGCAGCGGGGCCTACGACGCCTCGATGGAACCCGCCGCGTAGCGTGAGGATCAACCACCGCGTGGGTGAATATCAACCACTGCGTGGGTAGATCTCGCGCCTTCGACATCAGGGGAATCGCCGACGACGACGAGCGTCAGATGTTCGAGCAGGACATGGCGAGCCTGCCGCGCTAGGCCTCAGGCGGCCGCCGCGTTCTCGGTGACGGGCGCGGGCGTTCCTTCGCGTGCCCAGCGCCAGAAGGTGACGCCGACGGCCGCGATGCCGACCGCCTCGATCGCATAGATGAGACGGAAGTCCACGCTCGCGATCAGCAGCGCGCCCACCGCGATCGAAACCAGGAACGGCACCGTGATCACAGCCTCCACCGCGCTCATCACGCGCCCCTGCAGGTCCAGCGAGGTCCGCGTCTGCATCAGCGTCACGTACCCCACCATGAACAGCGTGCTCGCGATCCCACCGGCGACGGAGGCCACGAACACGAGCGGGAGGATCGCGAGCCCGAACAGCCCGAGCGCAACGGCCGCGGCGAGCGCGGCGAGCGCGATGGCACGCATCGCCCCCAAGCGGCGCAGGACCTGGCCCGCCACGATGCCGGCGCCGATGGACCCGACCCCTTGCACCGAGCCGATGATCCCCAGGAACGCGGCGGGACGGTGTAGGCCGTCCTCGATCATCGCGTAGATGGCTACCTCGCTCATCCCGATGAGCAGGGTGACCACCGAGACCCCGAGCGTGAGACGGCGCAGATCGCGCGTATCCCAGATGTGACGGAGCCCCTCCTTCGTCTCGTGCCAGATCCGGAGCGTGTCCGTGCGGCGCTCGATGTCGGTCGCGCGCACCGCGGCCAGCAGCACGGCCGAGATCACGAACGTCCCGGCGTTGAGCAGCGCCACGGCCTGGCCGCCCAGCAGCGTGTACAGCCCGGCGCCCGCGAGCGGTGCCCCCAGGCGCATCGCCTGCGCCGAGGACTGCAGCAGCCCGTTCGCGTCACCCAACGCATCCTCATCGAGCATGCCGGCGAGGAGCCCTGCGCGGGCGCCTTGGTAGATGGTCACGACCGTTCCCGACGCGAACGACACGGCGTAGAGGATCCAGATGTCGCCTCGGTCGTGCACGAACAGCAGGCCGAGCATGATGGCGGCGGCAGCGACGTCCGCCGCGATCATCACGAACCGCCGCGGGAACCGGTCGGCGACGATGCCCAGCGCCGGACCGAACAGAGCGGGGACCGCGAAGGGCAAGATCGTGAGTCCCGCCGCCGCGTTCGAACCCGTCAGTTCCTTGGCCCAGATCCCGAGCGCCAAGAAGATGGCGAAGTCGCCGAAGGCCGAGAGCGTCTGGCCGAGCCACAGCAGCCGGAACGAGCGGTCGCGAAGGAGCGCGCGCATCTAGGACCGTGC
>JBKJXU010000247.1:0-2847 GCA_046716145.1 Actinomycetota bacterium | reverse complement strand
GTGGACGCGAACCGCCTCGAGGAGCTGTTCAAGCGCCGGGTGCGCGCCGACGACGCGGTCCCGATCGCCACCGGTCTGAACGCCTCACCGGGCGCGGCCACGGGACAGGTGGTGTTCACCGCGGATGAGGCCCAGCGCCGGGCGCGCGAGGATGGAGCTCATGTGATCTTGGTCCGTCGCGAGACGACGCCCGATGACTACCACGGGATGATCGCCGCCCAAGGGATCTTGACGAGCGCGGGCGGGACGAACTCGCATGCGGCCGTCGTCGCACGAGGTGAGGGGATCCCCGCGGTCTGCGGAGCCGACCAGATCCGCCTCGACGCGGGCGCGGGCACCTTCAGCGCGAACGGGACGACCGTCCGCGAGGGTGACGTCATCACGATCGACGGGTTCACCGGCCACGTCTTCGTCGGGGAGTTGCCGCTCGCCGAATCGGTCTTGGAGAAGGCGCGTGGGGGCGACACCGAGGCCCGTGAGCAGCCCGTCTGGCGCGCGTTCGAACGGTTGATGGCGGTCGCGGACGCACGGCGGCGACTGCGTGTGCGGGCGAACGCGGACACCCCCGATCAGTCGGCGAACGCGCGGGCACGTGGCGCCGAAGGGATCGGTCTGTGCCGGACCGAGCACATGTTCCTCGGTGCGGAGCGCGTGCAGGCGGTCCAGCGGATGATCTTCGCGGACACGCCGGATGACGAGCAGGCCGCGTACGAGGTGCTGTTGCCGCTGCAGCGGGGGGACTTCGTGGGGATCTTCCGCGCGATGGACGGGCTGCCGGTGACGGTTCGCCTGCTCGACCCGCCGCTGCACGAGTTCCTCCCCGATCTCACCGCGCTGTCGGTGGAGGTGGCGCTCGGGAGGGAGCGCGGCGAGGACGTGACGGAGCGCGAGAAGATCCTCGCCACGGTGCGCCGGCTGCACGAGACCAACCCGATGCTCGGACTGCGCGGCGTGCGCCTCGGCATCATCAAGCCGGGTCTTTACGCGATGCAGGTCCGCGCGATCGTCGAGGCCGCATGCGAGGTCCGCGAGGCCGGAGGTGACCCCAAGGTCGAGATCATGATCCCGCTGGTCGCAACGCGTCCGGAGCTGCAGCAGATGCGCGATGAGCTCGAGCCGGTGGCGAGCGAGATCCTCGAGCGGGAGGGCGTGAGCCTGTCCCACCTCGAGTGGGGCACCATGATCGAGCTCCCGCGGGCGGCCGTGACCGCCGGCGAGATCGCCGAGGTGGCCGACTTCTTCTCGTTCGGCACGAACGATCTCACGCAGACGGCGTTCGGGTTCAGCCGGGACGACATCGGCAAGTTCGTCGGTCTGTACGAAGAGCGCAAGCTCGTGCCCGCCAACCCGTTCGTCACGGTGGATCAGCCGGGTGTCGGACGCCTCATGCGGATCGCGTGCGAGGAGGGCCGGGCTTCCAACGCAGACCTGCACCTGGGTATCTGCGGCGAGCACGGCGGCGACCCCGCGAGCGTCGTCTTCTGTCACACGCTCGGGCTGGACTACGTCTCGTGCTCGCCGTTCCGCGTGGAGACGGCGCGGCTGGCCGCCGGGCAAGCCGCGGTGGGGGCGTTCGACTCGGCGAGCGCGTGAAGCGATGAGCCTGTTCACCATCGGGTTGCTCACCCGCGCGCTGCTCGAGGCGCGGCGGCAAGAGGCGACCGTGAGCGGGCAGGCCACCGAGCGGGCCGAGGTCTACGGGAGGATGGACCGTCGCCGGTCGCTCGCGGCTTCACGGACGCGCTGGCTCGAGAACCATAGGGCGGAACGTTCCTTCCCCTGCGGCGTGGTGCGGCCCGCGCACGAGGGTGCCGACGACGAAGGGCTCCGCCTGCTCCAGGGGATGGATCTGGAGTTGCCTGTCACCGCGGCGATCCTGGCCGAGGACGTCGCGTTCCTCGCCGAGCCACCGGAGACCTCCGGGGTGGGGGAGGTCATCGAGATCGGCCGGCTCGCCCGCGCATCAGTCGTGGTGACCGACGTCGTCGACGCCGCCGGTGCCCATGTCCCCGAGCCCTCGCGCGAAGGGTTCGACGCCGACGCCGACGTCTGGCTCGTCCTGCGATGGGGGAGCGGTGCCGAGGCCGACGAGGAACGGTTCCTGTTCCGCTCGGCCTGGCTCGCATGGGATGCGGCCCGGCGGCTCCGAGTAACCGCCGGGGGGTCGCAGGTCCTGGGATAGCGGAAGGGGCGGGCCTTCGGCCCGCCCCTTCCTCACTGCTTCGTGCTGCGGATGTCGCCCTACGCCAGCTCGGACAGGTCGACCTCGCAGTTCTGGATCGTGTCGGCGTTGGTCTTCAGGTACCCGTCGTTCTGGGCACCACAGTCCGCCCAGTCGGCCGTGGTGTCGACCAGGTCGACGACGTCGCCGCCATCGCCACCGTACAGGCGGTCGGTGCCGGTGCCGCCCGTGAGCGTGTCGCCCCCTCCGAGTCCGAAGAGCCGGTCGGTGCCGGCGCCGCCACGCAGGGAGTTGTTGGTGGCGGTACCGGTGATGGAGTCGTTCCCGGATCCTCCGGTCGCGTTCTCCATGTAGGCCGCGATCGTGTCGCCCTCGCCGGGCTCGCCGTCGTTCCCGGCGCCGGAGCCCACCGTCAGGACGAGGTCCTCGGTGCGGCTCGAGTAGTCGGCCTTGTCGGTGCTGGATCCGCCGTTGAAGACGTCCGCACCGGTGCCACCGTCCATGACGTCGTTGTCGCCGCCACCGTTCAGGGTGTCGGTGCCGACGCCGCCGTTCAGCGTGTCGTTGCCCGAGCCACCGTTCACGGTGTCGAGACCGGAATCTCCGGAGATGGTCTCGTCGCGCGAGGATCCGTTCAGCGTGTCGTTGCCCGATCCACCCTTGAT
>JBKJXU010000246.1:0-30636 GCA_046716145.1 Actinomycetota bacterium | reverse complement strand
GGTTGAAGTGCACGATGTCGAAGCCCATGTCCCCGGGCCGCGAGATCCCCATGACCGCGTTCAGGTTCGCACCGTCGTAGTAGAGCGTTGCGCCCACCTCGTGCACGATCCGGGCGATCTCCTCGATGTTCTTGTCGAACAGGCCGAGGGTGTTCGGGTTGGTGAGCATGAGACCGGCGACGTCATCGGCCAGCAAGCCCCGGAGGGCGTCGACGTCGACGAGACCACGGTCATCGGCCGGGACCGTGACGGCTCGGTAGCCACCGAGCCGAACGCTGGCCGGATTGGTCCCATGAGCGGCCTGCGGGATCAACACGCGTGTCCGTGGCTGCCCCTGCGAGGCGTGGAACGCCCGCATGATGAGCAAACCGGTCATCTCGCCGCACGCGCCGGCAGGAGGCTGCAGCGTCGCTCGTGCCATGCCTGTCACCTCGCAGATGGCCGACTCGACGCGCCAGAGCAGGTCCAACAGCCCCTGGACCGTGGAGTCGGGCTGCAGAGGGTGCACGCGGGCGAACCCGGGGAGCGCCGCTGCAGACTCCGCGAACTTGGGGTTGTACTTCATGGAGCACGATCCGAGCGGATAGAAACCCGTGTCGATCCCGTAGTTCTGCTGCGACAGGCGGGTGTAGTGACGCACGAGATCCAACTCGGCGACCTCCGGGAGGCCGGGTAGCGCATCGCGCCGGAAGCGGTCGGCGACCGGGGCCGGCGGCACGTCCGGTGCCGGGAAGGCCGACGCGCGGCGGCCCGGACGCGAGGCGTCGTGGATGGTGCCGGCCCCGGGCGGTCCCTGGGCGCGCACGGGTGCCCCCTGCCTCATGCCAGCACCAGGGCGAGTGCGTCGACGAAGGCATCCATCTCGCGTCTCGTCCTGCGCTCGGTGAGTGCCACGAGGAGCCCATCGGGCGCACCCGGCGCCACCACGCCCGCCAGGAACCCGAGGGGGATCATCTCGTCGATCACCTGAGACGACGGCTTCGGCAGCCGAACGGCGAACTCACGGAGGAACGGGGTGTCGGGGAACATCGGCTGGACGCCCTCGAGCGCGCACATCCGATCGCAGAGATAGGCGGCCTTCCCTGCGCTCTGCTCCCCCACCTCGAGCAGCCCGGCGGGGCCGAGCCAGGCCATGTACACCGTGGCGGCCAGCGCCATCAGGGTCTGGTTGGTGCAGATATTCGAGGTCGCCTTCTCTCGGCGGATGTGCTGCTCGCGCGCCTGCAGCGTCAGCACATAGCCGGGGCGCCCGTCGACGTCGACGGTCTGCCCGACGATCCTCCCCGGCATCCGGCGGACGTCCTTCATCCTGGCGGCGATCATCCCCAGGTTCGGGCCGCCGAAGTTGAGGTGGTTCCCGAGCGGCTGGCCCTCAGCCACGGCGATGTCCGCGCCCATGTCCCCCGGCGGTGCCAAGACGCCGAGCGTCATCGGGTCGAAGACCTGGATGAGCCGCGCTCCGGCGGCGTGCGCTGCCTCGGCGAGGGCCGGAACGTCCTCCAACACACCGAAGACGTTGGGATGCTGGACCACGACGGCGGAAACTCCCTCCTCGATCGATGGCGGCCCGCCGTGTCCGTCGGGCGCCGGCCACACCTCGGGCTCGAAGCCGGCGCCGCGGCCGTAGGTCCGCAGCGTGTGCAGCAGGCGCGGGTCCAACGCGCCGGAGACGAGCACGCGATCCGACCCTGACCTCGCCATGTGCACGGCTTCCACCAGGGCGGTCGCTCCGTCGTAGAGCGAAGCGTTGGCGACCTCCAGACCCGTGAGCTCGCAGAGCATCGACTGGAACTCGAACAACGCCTGCAGGACGCCCTGCGATAACTCCGGTTGGTAGGGGGTGTAGGACGTGGCGAACTCCGACCGGCCGGCGAGCGCCCACACGACCGCGGGGACGAAGTGGTCGTAGGCTCCCGCACCGGCGAAACAGACGAGGTCCTCCGCGGATCGGTTCCGCGCGGCCATCGCGGCGACGTCGGCCGCGACCTCTTGTTCGGAGAGCCCGGCGGGCAGTCCCAGGGGTCCCTGCAGGCAGACATGCTCGGGGATCTGTGCGAAGAGGTCGTCGACCGTCCCGACACCGATCACGTCGAGCATGGCCCGGACGTCCTCGTCGGTATGCGGAGCGAACCTCACGGCGGCCCAGTCTACGGGGCGGTCTCGCCGCCTCCTGGGTTCAGCCCGCCAGATCCTCGAGTCCGTACTTGGCCACGAGGGACAGGTAGTCCCGCTGATAGAACACCTTGCACTTCACCTCCGGGTAGCGCTCCCGCAGGCGCCGGACCTTCCGGTTCTTCTTCGTCACGAGCTTCTGATTGAGGGTCGTGATCTCGATGTAGAGGTCGAACTCCGGGAGGAAGAAGTCGGGGGTGAAACGCTGGACGACGCTGCCGTCGCGATCCCACGCCAGGTCGAACGACGTTGGCTCATACCCCCACTCGATCTGATAGAAGTCGAGCAACCGAGCGAACTGGCGCTCCGACGCGTGGGCGAAGCCGACGCTGTCACTCGGCAGGTCTTCTTCGGCGAGGGGGTGTGCGCTCAAGCGCCCCCTGCAACCGCCCGCCGACGTGGGCGCGGTGCCGCCACGGCTGTCTCCATGTCTTCCCAGACGCGGTCCAGGGCGATCGCGAAGACCCCTTGGCCTTGGCGCAGGAGGTCGACCACGGCTTCGGCTGAATCAGCCTCGTAGACGCCCACACCGTCCGACATCAGCGTCACGCCGGCCAGCGGCCGATCCATGGCGCGGAGATGTTCCACGGCCTTGCGGACCCGCTGCAGCGAGATACCCGTGTCGATCAGGCTCTTGATCACGCGCAGCGTCACGAGATCGTGGAAGGAGTAGAGACGTTGCGTCCCACTGCCGGATGCCCCCCGGATGGAGGGGTCCACCAGGTCCGTCCGCGCCCAATAGTCCAACTGGCGGTAGGTGATGCCCACGATCCGGCAGACCTCGGGGACGCGGAACCCCTGCTCGTTCATCCGTGCACGCTCCGTTCGATGGGGACAGATCACGACCGTGTGATCCCGGAGCCTAGGGGTGGCCCGGGCGGCCGTCAAGCCCTCCCTCCGGATGCCTTGGGGCGCACCGATACCCGGACCCCGGGCCCTGAACCACGATGTCGGCCTTCACCCCTCAAGCGGACCCTCTCCCCGACCGATACCAGGAGGGTCAGCTCAGAACATGGCGAGGACCCCCCGATATGCAACCTCGAACCCGGATCGCGCGGATCACCCTTTTCGCCCTGGTGGCGATCCTGATGCTGCAGGTCATCCCGTCCAACGCCGGGCCCTCGGGCGAACGTCGGCGTGAACGCATGTATCGGGTGACGAACGTGAGCCGGACGAACCATGAAGTCCGCAAGGTGGACCTGATCGCGCGGATCTCCGAGCTCGCCAGACGCCACAGCCTGAAGATGGCTCGCAACAGCGACCTGTTCCACACGAAGGATCCCGCGGCGACCTACCTCGACGGCGTGCGGTGGCACACGTGGGGCGAGAACGTCGGCGTGACGGGTGGCAGCGTCGCCGACCTGCAAGCCGCGTTCATGCGCTCATCCGGTCACCGGGCGAACATCCTCAACCCCGCCTTCGACAACGTCGCCGTCGGCGCCGTCCGCCGAGACAGCGTCTTGTGGGTCACGGTCGTCTTCTGGGGCTGAGTCTCGGAGATGCCTCGCCTCAGGGCGCGAAATCCTCGGGCGTGACCGAGTCCAGGAACTCTCGGAACTTCTCGACCTCGTCTTCTTCCTCCGCCGGGATCATGATGCCCGCCTCCTCGAGGACGTCCTCGGCAGCGTAGATCGGGATCGACATCCGTACCGCGAGCGCGATCGCGTCCGAAGGTCTGGACGACACCTCGAAGCGGTCGCCGTTGCGATGCATCTCGATCTGTGCGTAGAAGGTCGACTCCCGCAGCTCCGTGACCGTGATCTTGTCTACCTCGACCGAGAGATCGTCCAGGATCGTCTTCAGGAGATCGTGGGTCATCGGCCGAGGTGTGGCCACCCCCTGCAGGGAAAGAGCGATGGCCGCCGCCTCCGCGGCTCCGATCCAGATGGGGAGGTACCGCTCACCGCCGCGCTCGCGCAGCAGGACGATCGGTTGATTCGTCGGGAGCTCCACGCGGACCCCTGTGAGTTCCATCTCGATCATGGTCGTCGATCCAGCGTAGCGATGGTGCCCCGATCGGGCAAGCCATCCGTGAGCCTCAGGCCGCCACAGCCCCGGTGATCAACGGGAGCAGGACATCGGGATCGGCCCTGAGCGCACTCAGATCTCGGACCTCGAGGATGTCGGGCAGTTGCCTGTACCTCTCGGCGAAATCCAGCCCGTAGCCGACCACGAACCGATCCGGGCAGTCGAACCCCGCGTACCGTGGCGTGAGCGGGACGATCCTGCGCGCAGACTTGTCCAGCAGCGTGGCCATCTCGACCGAGGCCGGGCCGCGCGACCGGAGCACGGACAGGAGGTACCGCGACGTGAGACCCGTGTCCACGATGTCCTCCACCAGCAGGACGTCGCGCCCCGTGAGGTCGACGTCGATATCGAGGAGGATGCGGACGCGCCCGAGCGACTCCTCGGCGTCGCCGTAGCGGCTGATCGCCATGAAATGCGTTTCGACGGGCAGATGGATGGCACGGATCAGGTCCGCGAGGAACATCGCGCCACCCTTGAGGACCGTGACGAGCACGGGCTCACGCCCCACGTAATCCCCGGTGATCGTGCGGCCGAGCGCTTCCACCCGGCGGCGGACGTCCTCGCGTCCGTACAGGACGCTCGCGACCTCCGTCATGTCCCGGGGAGCGTAGCAGGCGGTCCGCGGCGCTCGCGCAGCGCACCGTTCAGGTCGCGAGGCCGCGGACCGCGTCCCCGCCGGCGCGCGCGATGGCCTGCAAGGCCCTCGTCCACCACCGTCCCTCCAGCGGCAGCGGGGCGGGCGGGAGCCCCGCGAGCAGTGGCACCCTGCCGATCGAGCGTTCCCCGAGGCGCAGAAGGACCGTACCGATACGCTCCCCCGGTACGGGAGGGAAGGCCGCGCGTGGGTCGACGCGGATGTCCGTCGACACGTCCCCCACCTGCGCGGCGGGCACCAGCCGCTCGAGGGTGGCACCCGCGGCCGCCGGGACGCGGCCGCCGCGAACCCGCACCGTCCCTTGCTCCTCGCCGGCGCGGACCAGCACGGCCTCGACGAAGCCCTCGAACCCGTGCTGCAGGAGTGTCGCGGCATCGGAGAAGGCCTCCTCGTCTGCGTGCAGCACGATGGCGACCAGGCGCCGGCCGTCACGCTCGGCCGTCGCGACGAGACAGGCCCCGGCCCTCTGGGTGAACCCGGTCTTCATCCCGGTCGTCCCGGGATAGAGCCAGAGCAACGCGTTCCGGTTCTGGATCCGTCGGTCGGGGCCATGCGGGGAAGGGATCGTGTGAGATCGGCTGGCGGCGATCGCAGCGAAGGACGGATGGGAAGCGGCGGCTCGAGCGAGGCGGAGCAGGTCCCGCGGGGTCGAGACGCCATCATCGTCGAGACCGTGCGGTGAGGCGAAGGTGGTCCGGCCCATGCCCAACCCCTGCGCCCGCACGTTCATGTCGGCGACGAAGGCCCGGACGCTCCCACTCACGTGGATCGCGAGGGCTTCGGCGGCATCGTTGGCCGAGCCGAGCACGAGCCCGTAGAGGAGGTCCTCCACGCGCAGGCGCTCACCCGCGCGCAGACCGAGGGTGGAACCCGCCCCGTAGTCATCCCGGGCGAACACCGCCTCGGGCGCCACGGTGACGACATCGGTGGGACGGGTCCGCTCCACGACCAGGAGCGCCGTCATGATCTTCGTGACGCTCGCGATCGGGCGTGGCGTGTCCACCGCTCGCTCGTACAGGATCGACCCCGTGTCGAGGTCGGCCAGCAGCGCGCCGTCGGCCGCGAGATCCGGTGCCGGGATCGGGTCGGCCGGGGTGTGCAGGACCCTCGGGAAGGGAGAGAGCCGTCCGTTCGGAGGGACCGGCGTCGGCGGGGGGATCGAGGCCCGGGGCCCCGCGCTCGCCAGGAGCGTGGCGGGTGCGAGCACCAGGGCGATGAGTGCAACCGCCGCGAGGAGCCTGCGCCCGGCGACGGGGGTCACGACGTGAGATGGTCGCGCAGCGCGTTGCGCAGCAGTGCCTGCTTCAGCTTGCGAGCGGTCACGCTCAGATCCACGAGCGTCTGGGCCGCGGCCCGCCTCGCGTCGGGATTCTTCTGCCGGAGCATGGGGGCCACCAGCGCCTCGAAGAATGAGGACTCCCGCTCGACGAAGTGCTTGTACATCGTCATGTGCCGAGGCTCGATCCCGTGTCGCAGGAAATCCTTGACGATGGACAAGACGATGTAGTCGTCCCCGTCGTAGTACCGCGCCCCCTCCGGTCCGTGCGAGGACACGAGGCCGTACCCCTCGAGCTCCTTGATCCGTTCGCGATCCACGCCGGTCGCCGTGGACATCTCTTCCAGGGACATCTGCAGGCCCGTGGGTGCTTCGGCGAGGACCTCCGAGGCGTCCTCGTCGCTCTGAGGCTCCTCGGCGTCATCCGGCTCCCCTGCGTCCTGCTTCAGCAATCGTTCCTTGATCACCTTGAGCGGCAGGTACTCATCGCGCTGCATCCGCAGGATGCCCTTCAACCGGTCCACGTCCTCGGCGTAGAACTTCCGGTAGCCCGACGGGGTGCGTTCGGGCTCGATCAAGCCCTCGGACTCCAAGAAGCGGATCTTCGAGATCGTGATGTCCGGGTACTCGGTCTTCACCGCGACGAGAACCTCGCCGATGGACTGGTAGTTGCGGGTACCGGCCATAGGTCGCTCCTCAATCGCTCGCCGCGAAGAACGTCAGTTTGAATTTCCCGATCTGCACCTCGTCGCCGGTCACGAGCACGGTGCGGTCCACCTGTTCGCCGTTGACGTAGGTCCCGTTCAGGCTCCCGACGTCACGCACGAACCACTCCCCGCCCTCGGCGCGTTCCATGACGGCGTGTGCGCGAGAGACCGTCACGTCGTCGAGGAAGACGTCGGTAGCCACGTCGCGGCCGACCGTGGTCTCAGCTTGCGCGAGGAGGAACGTCGAGCCCGCGTTGGCGCCGCGCTTCACCAGCAAGAGCGCCTGGCCCGGCTCCAACTGGTCATAGGGGAACGGGAACGATTCGTGGGCATCCTCCTCCGCCTCCACGGGCGGAAGGCTGACGGTCACGTCACCTTGCAGCGGATGGCCACACTCCGCGCAGAACTGCGCGTCCTCGGGGTTGCGATGTCCACATCGGGTACAGAACACCCTTCAGTCATCCTCCGCGTACCGCTCGTGTCGAGGTGATGGTACCCGGCCAGACCCTCATCCTCGACGCCCCGCGGACCGTAACGTCTGACGCCGCAAGGGTCAACTTGGCCCTGATCGCACCGTCGACCTTGGAGGACTCGAACCCTCGACCGCTACTCCACCGTGGGTCGAGGGTTGAGATATCCGGTGGGGCGCTACTCGGGGCCCGCCTCGACGAAGGATCGATACGCCTGCGCGTCGAGGAGTTCATCCACGGAGGCGCCGCTCTCGATGACGACCAGCCAGCCGTCCCCGTAGGGCTGCTGGTTCACCAGTTCCGGGGCGTCCTCCAGCAACGGGTTCCGCTCCACGATGGTGCCGCCGACGGGGCTGTACACGTCGGAGACCGACTTGGTCGATTCCACCTCGCCCATGGGCGTGTGCGCTTCGACGACCGATCCGACCTCGGGGAGGTCGACGTAGACGACGTCCCCCAGCGCGTCCTGGGCGAAGTCCGTGATGCCCACACGGATGCGGGAACCCTCCGCTCGGGCCCACTCGTGCTCTTCCGTGTAACGCAGATCATCCGGGAACTCCATGCAGCCCTCCTCTGTTCGCACGGCACACGATAGCGTCAGCCCGGCCGGGCAGCTCACCCTGCGACGGTACGACGGAGATCGCGCAGGTAGACGCCAGCAGCGATATAGGACTCGACGATCCCGGCGGCGAACATGACCCAGCCGCCGACGAGTGCGGTAGCGGCCAGCGGATAGCCCAGGGTTCCCCACGAGATCCACGCGATCGATGTCATCAGCGAGAAGGTCGCCAGCTTGCCGATCCAACGGACGTCGATGCGGATGCGCCGACCGGCGAGCAACAGCCCCCCCACCACCAGGACGGCGACATCACGCGCCACGATCGCGACGGCGGCCCACAGTGGGTAGGCGTCCCGGGCCACGAGCGCGATGACGCCGGCCGCGATCACGAGCCGGTCCGCGACGGGGTCGAGGATCTTGCCCAGTTCAGAGACCTGACCGGTGCGGCGAGCGATGAAGCCGTCCACCCAGTCGGTCGCCACGATCAGCGAGAACGCGAGGATGCCGAGGAGGGTGGTGTCCTCGTCGGCGATGAGGATCCAGAAGACCGGGATGCAAGCGATCCGCGCGAACGAGATGACGTTGGGGACGGTGAACACCCGCGTCGATGCGGGCGAGGCCTCCCCCGCTGTCCCCTTCATCCGTCGGGCCGGCCGGATTCGAACCGGCGACCTTCTGACCCCCAGTCAGACGCGCTAACCAAGCTGCGCCACGGCCCGTGTGCGGGAAGGATAGCCAACGCGGCGCTCACGTGGAGGTTCGCGTACGGTTGCGAGGCCGGAAACGCAGCCGCACGGGTACCCCTTCCAGGCCCAACTCCCTGCGGAACCGGTTCTCGAGGAACCGTTCATAGCCCGGTCCTGGGGGCTTCGCGCCTCCGAAGATGACGAACGACGGCGGGCCGGTCCGCGTCTGGGTCGCGTAGTGCAGGTTGCCCGCGACCCGCGGTGTGGGGCGCTCGCCCTGTGCCTCTTGGAGGATCTGGTTGACACGCGAGGTCGACACCTTGAGGTTCCATCTCTCCTGCAGCTTCACGAGGATCGGCGGGAGGCGATGCACCCCTTGTCCACGTACGGCCGACGTCCGCACCGCTTCGGCTCGGGCGAACGGCCCGATCTCGCCCTGCAACTTCTTGTAGGTCCGATCCTTGTCTTCCACGAGATCCCACTTGTTCGCGACCACTAGGAACGCCCGTCCCGCCTCCATCACGCGAGCGGCGATCTTCTTGTCCTCGGTGGTGAACCCGTCCGACGCGTCGAGCACGAGGACCGCTACGTGCGCGCGTTCGATCGCTTCGGTCGCCCGGAGGAAGCTGAAGTACTCGATGCCGCGAACCTTCTGTCCGCGCCGCATGCCGGCCGTGTCCACGAATCGAACCCTGCCCAGGTCCGGCCACTCGATCACCGAGTCGACGGTGTCACGTGTGGTGCCCGGCACGTCGGACACGAGGCTGCGCTCGGTGCCCACGAGTCGGTTGAACAGACTCGACTTGCCAACGTTGGGACGCCCGACGATGGCGAAGCGGGGCTCGAGAGGTGGTGCATCCGGGTTCGGACGCTCCGGGAGAAGCGCAACGACGGCGTCGAGGAGTTCGCCGACCCCTTGACCGTGCAACGCTGAGATCACGATGGGCTCGCCGAGACCGAGGCGATGGAACGCGACGGCGTCGACGGCGTCTGCGGGAGTGTCGCTCTTGTTGGCCACGACGATCACGGGGGCGCTCACCCGCCGCAGGCTGCGAGCCAGTCGGGCGTCCTCCTCCGTGACACCTGCACGGATATCGACCACGAGCAGGACCAGGTCCGCCCCGGCGAGGGCGTGTGCTGCTTGGGACTGCGCGGCGGCTTCGATACCGGTCGCCTTCGTCAGGAACCCGGCGGTGTCCACGAGCGCGAACCGCTTACCGCGCCAGGCCGTGTCCAGTTCGACGCGGTCGCGTGTCACGCCCGGCATGTCATGAGCGATGGCGGCGCGCCGCCCGACGATCCTGTTGACGAGGGTGGACTTGCCGACGTTCTGTCGCCCGAGGATGGCGACCTTCGAGGTCTCGGTGCTCACGGCATCAGCTCCGGCGCCCGCTCGCGCACGAGATCGAGTGCCGCCTCGAGGGTCGCGTCGATCCCCAGCCCTTCGGTGTCGAGCGCGACCGCGTCGGCCACCGGTTCCAGCGGATTGGTCCGAGCATCGCGCGCATCGCGGTCGCTCACCGCCTCGGCGACCGTTCCTGGGTCGAGGTCACGCTCGGCGGCCCGGCGTGTCACCCGGGTGCCCGCTCGGGCCTGCAGGAAGATCTTCACCGGAGCGTCGGGGAACACGACGGCACCGATGTCGCGGCCCTCCATCACGGCGCCACCTTCGCCGAGACGACGCTGGATCGTGCGCAGCACCTCGCGGACCGCGGGATGGCGTGCCACGTCCGACACCGAACGCTCCACCTCGGCCGAGGTCAGCGCCGCTTCGGTCCATCCCTCGACTTCGAGCGCGGGCGGGTCACCGGCGAAGGTGAACCTCAACTCGCGGCTGATGCTCGCGAGGCCCGCCTCGTCGCCGGGGCCGACCCCTTCCTCGAGAGCTGCGGCCGCCACCGCCCTATACATCCACCCCGTGTTGATGTAGGCGAGCCCCAGGACACCAGCCATGCTCCGCGCCAAGGTCGACTTGCCGCTGCCCGCCGCACCATCGATCGCCACGACCCGGGGTCTCATGGCCTGAGCTCCATCGTGGCGCCCACGGCCCGCATCGTTTGCGCGAACCCCGGGAAGGACACATCGGCCGCCTCCGCGCCGCCGATCGTCACCTCACCGTTCGCCCCGAGGGCCGCCACCGCGAACGCCATCGCCATGCGGTGATCACCCCCGGATGTTGCCTCGCCGCCGGTGAGGCCCCCTCCGGCGATCACGAGGTCATCGCCTTCTTCGGCTGCCTGTCCCCCCATCGCGCAGATCCCGGCCGCCAGTCCGAAGAGACGATCGCTCTCCTTCACACGGAGCTCCCCGGCGTGCAGGAACCATGAATCGCCGCGCGCATGGGTCGCCATCGCTGCCAGGACGGGGATCTCGTCGATCACGAGGGCGACCTCCTGCGGCTCGACCCGTACAGGCAGGATGTCGGTGACGCCGTGCACGCGGATGCTCCCCACCGGCTCTCCCAGTTCCTCACGCTCAACGGTGACCTCCGTCTGCACGCCCATGCGCCGCATCACCTCGAGGAACCGCAGCCGCGTGGGATTCAGGCCGACCCCGATGATCGCCACCGACGAACCCGTGATCGCCGCCGCCGCCACGAGGAACGAAGCGGATGAGGGATCGCCGGGGACCGACCCCTGGAATCCATCGTGCTGGAACGCCTGTACCGAGACGCCGTCATCGCGCATGACCGGAGCTCCGAGGGCCTCGAGCGCCCGCTCGGTATGGTCGCGCACCGCCGCGGGTTCGACCACCGTGGTCGTCCCCTCCGCTGCCAGGCCCGCGAGGAGCACGGCGCCCTTCACCTGTGCGCTGGCGACCGGCATCACGTACCGGATCCCGCGCAGCGCTCCGCCTTGGATGGAGAGCGGAGCATGACCGTCGTCGGTTCGCACGGTCGCACCCATCGAGCGCAACGGGGCCGCGACCCGCTCCATCGGCCGGGTGCTCAAGCTGTGGTCCCCCGTGAGGACCGAGCGGAACGGTGCCGCGGCGAGGATCCCCGCCAGCAGACGCATCGAGGTCCCGGAGTTCCCGCAGTCCAGGTCGGCCGTAGGCGGCTGCAGTCCTGATCGACCCTCACCCTCGACCTCAAGGGGGTCCAAGACCTCCGTGCGACCACGTTCGTTCCACGTGGAACCAGCACCCTCCACGGTGGCACCAGCCTTCGAGGCCCAGACCTCGAGAGCAGGTCGAGCCCTTCCGCTCACGGCCGCCAGGCTCGAGGCGGTGGAGATGACATCGAGGGCGGGGGGCAGGTCCCGAAGCGACGAGCGCCCCCTGGCCGTCGCGGCGAGGATCAGCCAGCGATGGGCGATCGACTTGTCCCCGGGCACCGATACCTCGCCCCTGAGATCAGCGCCCGGTCTCACGATGATCTGCACGCCCGCTCCTACGCCAGCCGTACCGGGTCATAGCCACCGCCGCGTAGCACGTCCATGCTGGCGGTGGCGGTCGGAGCGGCGACCGTGAGGTGCACCGTCCCGCGACCACCTTCGGGCGAGTGCACGATCTGGAGGTCCTCGATGTTGACGCCGCCCTCGCCGAGGACGGCCGTGATCCTCGCCAGAGCCCCGGGCTCGTCCGGGATCTCGACCTGGACCACCGCAACGCCGGAGCGGACCTGGGGCTTCGCCGCGAGTCGGAGCCGGGCCTCCTTCGCCGCCTCGAAGGTGCGCTCCACGCCGGCTCCATCGCCGCTTCCCACGTCCGCACGCAGAACGAGCAGCCGCTCGACGAACAGATCGATAGCCCGAGCCAGCTCCTCCCGGTTGGCCAACAAGATCTCGCTCCACAAGCCCGGGTTCGAAGCCGCCAGCCGCGTGAGGTCACGGAACCCGCCCGCGGCCAGGAGGAGGACGCCCGGCTCGTCGGCCTCTTCGGTCGCAGCCAGCCCCATCAGGGTCGTGGAGGCGACCTGCGGGAGGTGGCTCACGAAGGCGACCAGCCGGTCGTGCCGCTCAGGTGAGAGCCGCACCGGCCGTGCGCCGACCGCCGAGACGAAGGCTTCCAGGCGCGTCGCGGCTGCCTCCGACGTCTGCGGTCCGGGCGCCACGACCCACACGATCCCGTCGACGACCGAGGCAGATGCATGCTCCGGTCCCGATCGCTCGCTCCCCCCCATAGGATGACCGGGGACGAAGCGCTCGAGGTGCTCGGGGACCGCCGAAGACTCGACCGCGGCGAGGACGGCGCCCTTGATCGACCCCGCATCGGTCACGACGGCGCCGGGCGCGCCGGCGAGCGCCTGGCTCACCACCTCACCGATCGTGGCGATCGGCGTGCACACGATCACGAGCTCTGCGGTCGCGACCGCCGTGGCGAGGTCGGGGGCCGCAGCGATGGCGCCGGATGCTGATGCCCGCGCCAACACCTCGGCGTCCGCGTCCCATCCCGAAACCGCGATGCCCGCGCGCGAGGCCGCCAGGGCGATAGACGTCCCGATGAGGCCGGTTCCGACGACGGCGATCGCGCGCGGGGCCTCAACCACCGGGTTCGAGGTCATCGCGCAGAGCCTCCGCCCCATCGAGATAGACATGCTCGACCGCGGCCAGATCTCGGTCGGAGTGGAAATGGACGAGGATCCGCACGACGCCGCGCATCGAGCCGACGACGGGGATCTCCCGTGCGCACAAGAGCGGGATGACGCCCAAACCCATCCGCCGCGCCGCCTCGGCCGGGAAGACCGAACGGAGATCCTCCGTGGCCGTGAACAAGATGCTGATCAGGTCCTCGGTGAGGACGCCGTTGCGCTCGAGCAGGGCGGCGAGGAGACGCTCGGTCGCGCCGAGCACGACCTCAGCTGCATCCTGTTCAACCTTGATGGCGCCGCGCGCCGCCCGTACCCGCATGCCGTCCTCGCCATCCCCGCCGCGGGACGCGGCGGTCGGTGAGAAGGCTACCCGGCCGCGGGCGCACCCCGGGCCTGGCGGCGTTCGGCTTTCACCGCCGCCTTCGTGAGTGCCAAGACCTCGGCGGCCTCGAGCTCACGGACCGCACCGGGAGGCAACCGTCCGAGCGCGAGCGTCCCGACCCGCACGCGGAGCAGCCGCGTCACCGGGAGTCCGACCGCGTCCAGCAGCCGGCGCACCTCGCGTTTGCGCCCCTCCGTCATCACGATGGCGAGCTGGCCTCGCTCTTCCAATGCGTCGACGATCCGGACGGAAACCGGCCGAGCGAGCCCATCTTCCAACTCCACGCCCGCGCGCAGCCTCCCGAGATGCTTGGCTGTCGGGCGCCCCTGCACCTCCGCTAGGTACTCCTTCTCCACGCCGAAGCGCGGATGCGTGAGGCGGTTCGCAAGCTCCCCGTCGTTCGTGAGAAGCAGCAGCCCCTCGCTGTCCTTGTCGAGACGACCCACCGGGAAGACCCGCGGTGCCTCGGCCGGCAGGAAGGCACGGATGTCGGTGCGCCCGCGCTCATCGTGCAGCGTCGTGACGACCCCGGCCGGCTTGTGCAGCGCGTAGTACCTCACGTTCGGGTCGAGGTTCACCGGGAGGCCGCGCAGCTCCACCTTGTCCGTGCCGGCCTCGACGCGGTCACCCAGCGTCGCGACCCTCCCGTTCACGGTGACGCGACCCTCAGCGATCAACTCCTCGCACGAGCGTCGCGAGCCGAAGCCGGCGCGTGCGAGCGCCTTCTGCAGGCGCTCCATCGCTCAGCCCTCCTGTGGCTCGTCGGTGACCTCTTCGGTGACCTCCACGGCGGCTCCGGCCACGTCGTCGACCTCGACGACGTCCTCGACCTCGACGACGTCCTCGACCGCATCCGTTCGCACGGCTGCCTCACTCAACAGCGGAGCCAGGGATGGGAGCGAGGCGAGCGAGGGCAGACCGAGGCGCTCCAAGAACGCAGGGGTCGTCGCGTACAGGAGCGGTCGACCCGGAGCTTCGTCCCTGCCGGCCTCCTCGACCAAACCCCTGTCCTGCAGTGCGCGGAGCACTCCGTCGGAGTTCACGCCCCGGATGCCGCTCACCTGATGCCGCGTGACGGGTTGCTTGTAGGCGACGATCGCGAGCGTCTCGAGCGCCGCCTTCGTGAGCCGGGCTTGTCGCGAGGACAACACGAACCGTTCGACCATGGGTGCGGCATCGGGGTGTGTGAACAGCCGCCAGCCTCGGGCGACGTTGCGAAGGACCAGGCCCGAGCCGCGGTCGTCCAGGCGGCGTTGCAGTTCGTCACAGAGCGCGTCCGCAGCCCGTCGATCGACCTCCAGGGCTTGGGCGAGCACCGCCGGTGCAAGGGGCTCGTCGGACACGAACAGCAACGCCTCCAGGGCCCGCGTATCGAGCTGCACGTCCTCGGTCATCCCGTCCACCCGACCTCGATCTCGCCGAACGTCGACGCCTGCTGGATGTCGACCTTCCCTTCACGGTACAGCTCGAGCAGAGCCAAGAACCGCACGACGATATGGATCCGCTCCTCGCAGTCCGCCACCAGGTCCCGGAAACTCGCCAGCGCGCCCGGGAGCATCTGGATGCGTTCTTCCACCGCGGTCATCGCCTCCGCGACCGTGTAGCGCACGGGCGTGACGTGGGACAGATCGAGCATCGGCGGCGGGCGCAGCAGTTGCGCAGCGATACGAGCGATCTCTTCCGCTTTCACCTTGACCATCGGGTCGGGATACAGATGGGAGAACTCCGGCCCAGGACCGATGTCGCGGGAGAAGTAGCCGGCCTCTTCCTCCAGCCGTCGCGTGATCTCCAGGGCGACCTTGCGGAAGGCACGGAGTTCCAGCGATCGCGCGTACGCCAGATCCGGCGACGCGCCCAAGAGATCTTCCTCGTCGGGCTCGACGTGCTTGGGCGTGAGACGGGACACCTTGAGCTCCAGGAGCACGGCGCAGATGGCGAGGAACCATGTCGCCTCTTCCAGGTTCCATCGCTCCGCGTCCTTGGCGTAGGCCAAGAACCCATCGGTGACCGTGGCGATGGGCACGTCGCAGACGTCGACCTTCTGGTCCACGATCAGATCGGCCAGCAGACGGAACGGGCCGCTGAACCCCGGGACGTCCACGGCGAACGCACCCGCCGCCCCACCTGCCCCGGGTTCGCTCATCGCCCCAGATGCATGGCGCCGCGAACCGCCTCCAAGGTCTCGCGGGCCACGGGTCGGACCCGCTCGGCGCCGGCGGACAACACCTCCGCGACGAGCTCGGGGCGTGCGGCCAGTTCCTCACGCCGTTCGCGGAACGCACCGAACGCCTCCACCAGGTGGTCGGCGAGCAGCGTCTTGCAGTCGACACATCCGAGTTCGCCCGTGCGGCACGTCGCCTCGACGCGGTCCACGTCATCTGGTGACCAGCGTTGGTGCAGGGCGAACACGGGGCAGATCTCGGGGCGGCCGGGATCACCGCGGCGGAGCTTCTGCGGATCTGTCAGGAACGACCGGACGGTGGCGCGCACCTGGTCCTCGTCGTCACGGATCCATATGGCGTTGTCCAGAGACTTCCCCATCTTCCGGCCGTCCGAGCCCGGGATGAGCGGGCTGGCCGATAACAGCGGCTGCGGCTCGACGAGCACGTCGCCGTACAGTCGGTTGAACCGCCGCACGATCTCACGGCTGATCTCCAGATGCGCCACCTGATCTTCGCCCACCGGCACGAGTTCGCCGCGAACGATGGCGATGTCCACCGTCTGCATCACGGGATACCCCAACAGACCCAGGTTCGCGATGTCACGTTCGGCGTGGTCGCGTAGGCGCTCCTTGTACGAGGGCACCCGCTCCAGCCAGCCGAGCGGCGTCAGCATGCCGAGCAACACCGTCATCTCGGCGACCTCCGGCACGTCGGACTGCCGGTAGATGACCGCGCGGTCGGGGTCGAGCCCCGCGGCGAGCCAGTCCAGGACGAGGCCCTCGACGAAACCCGGCAGCTCGTCGGTCCGGTCGTAGTGCGTCGTCAACATGTGCCAGTCGGCGATGAAGAAGAAGCACTCGTAGCCCGGATCAGCCTGGAGCCGAAGCATGTTCTCGATGTTGCCTGCCCAGTGACCGACGTGCAGTGGCCCGGTGGGCCGGTAGCCGGTGAGGACTCGTTTGGTGCGCACGGCGGTCGAGGAAGTCGTCACGATGGCGGCGATGATAGCGCGCGCCCCGGGTGGGGCCGGGACCCTCTTACCCGACGCTCATGACCGCCTGGCAGCTCACCCCGGTCGCGCTGCTGCACACGGCCCCCGCCAGGGCATCTAAGAACGTGAGCGTCAGCCCACCGATCAGGAAGATGACGACCAGGATCATCAGCGGCAGGTAACGGTCGAAGTTGCGGTAGGAGTCGCGGATGTTCGCCGGCAACAACAGTGCCACCATCCGGGCGCCGTCCAAGCCTGGGATCGGCAGCAGGTGGAAGACGAACAGAGCGGCGTTGGTGTAGGCGAACACGACGAACGCCAGAGCGATCCCGTCGGTGGCCGGCGCGAGGAAGGGCACGTCGCCACCGGCACCGCTCAGCCGGGCCGCGAGCCCGCCGGCGATCGCGAGCAAGACGTTCGCGACCGGTCCCGCCATCGAAGCGAGCACCGTGTCGCGTGGCTGATGCCGAAGGTACGAGGGGTCGACCGGCGCCGGCTTCGCGTAGGCGGCGGGGACCACCAGGATCTGCACCGCCCAGAGGATCGCGATGAGGCCGGGGATGAGCCCGCTGCCGAAGGGCTCGAACCACGCCTTGGGCCGAAGGGACACGCGCCCCCACAGACGGGGCGTGGGATCGCCCAGCCGCGCTGACATCGACGCACGGGCGAACTCGCGGACGGTCATGCCGACGTAGACGGCGACCACCATCTCGATCGCGAGGACGAGACCTCGAGCGGTGAAGTTGCCCACTCAGGCGCCCTCGGGTTCGAGCCAATCGATCACGAGCGGGACCGGTTCGACTGGATCCTCGCCGATCTCGATCGCGTCGCGGACCTGGCGAAGGGCCAAGGCGGCGTCGTCCTCGCTCCGAGCATGGATCTCCCCCACCGCCTCGCCGGCCTCGACCCCCGCGCCGATCTTCACGCGGAGCACGATACCGACCGCGGGATCGATCGCCTCACCCTTGCGCAGGCGTCCGGCACCCAGTCCCCCGCTGGCCCGGCCGATGGCCTCGGCGTCCATCCGCGCGATGAACCCCGAACGGGTCAGGGATAGGGGCATGATCACGGGCGCGCGCGGCAGCACCAGCCAGGGGTCCTCGATGACCCGCGGGTCGCCCCCCTGCGCCTCGACCATGCGGCCGAAGCGCTCCAACGCGCTCCCATCGGCCAGGGCTCGCTCCGCCCGGGCCTGCGCCTCGGCGAACCCGGCGCCTTCGAGATGCTCCGCTGCCCGGGCGGCGAACCACACCGCGAGGTCGCGCAGGTGGCCGGGATACTCACCTCGAAGCACAGAGATGGCCTCGGCGACGTCGAGCGCGTTGCCGACGGCATCACCGAGCGGCTGTGACATGTCCGTGACCGCGACGCCACATCGCCGCCCGGCACCTCGAGCGAGCGCGAGACAGGCGTCGGCCAGGGCTCGTGCATCCTCGGTCGTTCGCATGAACGCTCCAGAGCCTGCCGTCACGTCCAGCAGGATGAGGTCCGTCAGCACGGCGAGCTTCTTCGACATCACGCTCGCGGCGATGAGCGGGATCGACGGCACCGTGGCTGTCGCGTCGCGCAGGGCATAGAGCGCGCCGTCGGCCGGCACGAGCGAGGGCGTCTGCGCCGCGACCGCGCAACCGACGGACACCACCTGCAGCTCGATCTCCGCGGCGGACAGGTCCGTTCGCAACCCGGGGATCGCTTCGAGCTTGTCCAGCGTGCCGCCCGTGTGCGCGAGCCCACGCCCCGACAGTTTGGCGACCCCCATCCCGAGCGCAGCGGCGAGCGGCGCGAACACGAGCGTGACGCCGTCGGCGACACCCCCGGTGGAGTGCTTGTCCACGAGAGGCACCGATACTCCCGGGAACGCGACGGTCTCCCCGGAAGCGATCATCGCCCGGGTCATCGCGAGCGTCTCCTGTTCGTCGAGCCCACGCAGGAGCGCCGCCATCAAGAAGGCGGCGGCCGGCCCGTCACCGACCTCGCCACGGCCGACCGCCAGCACGAGTCGCTCCATGTCGTCGGGGCCGATGGTCTCGCCGTCCCGCTTGGCCGCGATGACGCTCCTGGGGTCCCAGTTCATGCGCCGATGCCCATATCCGACGCGAAGCTCGTCCCTATGAAGCCTCCCGTCGGCACGCCGAGCAGCGCCGCGGCGGTCCGGCCCAGGTCCGCGAACGTTGCGCGCGTCCCGAGTTCGTAGGGCCCCCCCGTCAAGCCGCTCGCCAAGAGCGGCGTCCGTTCCCGCGAGTGATCCGTGGGCGGCGTCGTCGGATCGCAGCCGTGATCCCCGGTGAGGAGCACGATCCCGCCCTGCAGGGCTGCAAGGAGCTCGGGGATACGGCGGTCCAATGCCTCCATGGCGGCCGCGTACCCGACCGGATCGTTTCGATGTCCGTACTTCGAGTCGAAGTCGACGAGGTTGGTGAACACCAGGGACGGTCCGGGGACCCCGAGGCGTTCGATGGTGAGATCTACACCGTGGTCGTTGGAATCGGAGTACACGGACGTTGACAGCCCCCGCCCGCAGAAGATGTCTCCGATCTTGCCCACACCCATCACCTGCACCCCGGCCTCAGAGAGCGCGTCGAGGATCGTCGGGCCCGGCGGCGGCAGGCTGAAGTCCCGCCGCTCGGGCCGCCGGACGAACGCCCCTGGCTCCCCTTCGAACGGACGTGCGATGACCCGGCCCACGGCGTGCTCGCCCTGGAGCAGCGCTCGCGCGACCTCGCACCAGGCGTAGAGGGTCTCGAGCGGCACCACGTCCACGTGCGTCGCGATCTGGAAGACCGAATCACCGCTCGTGTACACGATCGGCGCGCCCGAGCGGAGATGCTCGGGCCCGAGCTCGGCGAGGATCTCGCTCCCGGATGCCGGGGTGTTGCCCAGGATCGGCGACCCGATGGTCTCTTCGAACGGCTCCACGATGTCGGCAGGGAACCCGTTCGGGTACAGCGGGAACGCGTGGTCCAGGCGGAGGCCCATCATCTCCCAGTGCCCGGTCGTCGTGTCCTTACCGGCGGCAACCTCCGTGGCGCGACCGTGGGCCGTCCCGGGGTGGGCTCGTGGCGCCACGCCCTCGATCGTGGTGAGGAGCCCCAGACCCATCGCTTCGAGGTTGGGAAGATGCAATCCGCCGACCGCTCGCGAGGTGTTCCCGATCGTGTCGGACCCCTCATCGTCGTATGCCGCGGCGTCGGGTGCGTCCCCGACCCCCCAGGAATCGCACACCAGGATGCAGACCCGGGGCACCCCCGGGGTCCGCGCGAGCCCGTGCATCACCCGACCTGCTTCTTGCAGTCGATGCAGAGCAGGGCCCACGGGATCGCTTCGAGCCGCTCGAGCGCGATCGGCAGCCCGCATCGCTCGCACATGCCGTAGGTCCCTGCGTCCAGCTTGCCGAGCGCACGCTCCACGTCACGAAGGTTCGATCGAAGAGCTCGCACCACCGCGAGGGTCCTGCCCCGCTCCTCGGTGCTGTGCGACCTGTCGGAGAAACCGCGATCCCCGTCGAAGGTCACCTCATCGGTGTCGGGCTCCGCTCCCAGATCGGCGATCTCCCGACGAAGCTCGGCCTGCTGTGTCTCCAACGCTGCCCGCAGACCCGGCCGTTCCTCGCTCACCTCATCGCTCCTTCACCGTGCGGCGCCGGGCCCGGGGATGCGCCTCCTCGAAGACCTCTCGCAGGTGCTCGGCCGTGACCAGCGTATAGATCTGGGTCGTCGCGACGCTCGCGTGCCCCAGGAGTTCCTGCACCACCCGCACGTCCGCCCCTCCATCCAGCAGGTGCGTCGCGAACGAGTGGCGAAGGTCGTGGGGCGAGACCGATCGCCCGATGCCCGCGAACCGAGCGTACCCCGCCACGAGACGGGCGACCGACTGCCGGGTGAGCCTTCCCCCCCGCGTGTTCACGAACAGCGCACCGCGCGTGCGCACCGACGCCAACGCCGGGCGGCCGGTGAGGAGGTAGGTTCGGACCGCCTCACGCGCGAACCGGCCCAGCGGGACCTCACGCTCCCGGCCGCCCTTGCCGAGGGCCCGGAGCGCGCCCTCCTCCAGATCGAGATCATCGACGTCCATGCCGGGCGCCTCCGACACGCGCAGACCGGCGCCATACAGCAGTTCGAGCAAGGCGCGATCGCGCAGACCGGCGGGAGATCCCACCGATGGTGCCTCGAGCAGGGACAGGACCTCGTGTTGACCTAAGGGGTGAGGCAGCGCCCGAGGCAGGCGTGGACGGATCACCCCCGCCGCCGGGTCACGATCGGCGAGCCCCTCGCGCAGGAGGAACCGATGGAACGAGCGAACGGTCGACAGCGCTCGCGCGACCGAGGTGGCGGCGTAGGCCTGCTCGTCGGGGCCGTGCGTCGATGCCGACACCGACGCGAGGAACCCTCGGACCGTCGCCTCGTCCGCCTTCGATGCGCTGGGGGTCCCTCGATCGAGCAGGAACGCCCCGTAGCGGCGGAGATCGCGCCGATAGGCGGCGAGCGTGTTCGCCGACAGACCTCGCTCCACCGCGAGGTGATCCAGGAACCGCTCCGCCTCGCCGGCCACGCCGGACGGACGGGTCACGGCGACGCCGGCTGCCGCGCAGCCATGAGCAGGGCGAGGGCGGTCTTCGCATCGCGGATCCGACCTGCCGCCGCGGCCTCGACCATCTCGGCGAACGGACGCAGGACGACCTCGATCCCCGGCTCGGCTTCTCCAACCGGCTCCGCTGCGGTTCGAGCCACGAAAAGGTGCACGTAGTGATCCGTCGAGCCCGGCGATACGTAGACGCCGCCCAGGAACCGCGTCCCGGACGCTTCGAAGCCCGTCTCCTCGCGTAGCTCGCGGACCGCGCAGGTCATCGCGTCCTCCCCGTCCACGTCGAGCAGCCCCGCGGGGATCTCGACCAGATCATCGCGTACCGGCGGACGGAACTGACGCACGAGGACGACGTCCTCACGAGGGGTGATCGCGAGCAGGGCGGCAGCTCCCGGCTGGTGCGCGACCTCCCAGTCCCCGATCCCCGGCCAGGTCTCGACCGCGACGCGTAGGTACCGCCCGGGGAAGCCGATCCGCGTCCCGGCGGGCTCGCGCACGACCTCAGCCGGCGATGACGACGCCGGCCTCGGCGCTTCGGAGCCGGTGTTCCCGGGCCGAGCCGACGAAGTCACGGAACAGCGGGTGCGGGCGGGTGGGGCGCGAGCGCAGCTCCGGATGGAACTGGCTCGTGACGAAGAACGGGTGATCCGCGATCTCGACGATCTCAGCCAGGCGGCCCTTCTGCGAAGACCCGCTGATGATGAGCCCGGCTTCCCGCAGACGGTCGAGGTAAGCAGGATTGACCTCCCAGCGGTGACGGTGTCGCTCCTCGACCACGTCCACACCGTAGGCGGCCGCCGCGCGCGTTCCGGGCTCGACGAAACAGGGCTGTGCCCCCAGCCGCATCGACGCCCCCAGATCCGTCACGTCCTTCTGCTCGGGCAGCAGGTCGATCACGGCATCGGTGCACGCCGGATCGAACTCGCTCGAGTTCGCGCCCGGCATGTCGCACACGTTGCGAGCGAACTCGATCACCGCGCATTGCAGGCCGAGACAGATCCCCAGGAAGGGAACACGCTGCTCACGCGCGAACCGCACCGCATCGATCTTGCCTTCGACGCCTCGTACCCCGAAACCACCGGGGATCAAGATGCCATCCATCGATGCGAGCACGCTCTCGGTGGCCTCACCGCCCAGATCATCCGACGCGATCCAGTGCACGCGCACCTCGCACCCGTGCTCCAGCCCGCCGTGCGTCAATGCTTCAACGACCGAGAGGTAGGCGTCGCGCAGGTACACGTACTTGCCGACGACCGCGATGTCGACGGGTTGGGTGGCCGCGTGCACGCGATCGACGAGCGCCTCCCACTCCGAAAGATCGGCGGGAGCCTCGATCCGCAAGTGATCCGCCAGCAGACCGTCGAGGCCCTCTTTGTGCAACATCAACGGGACCTCGTAGATCGAGGGAGCGTCCGGGGTGCTCACGACACCGGCGATCGGCACGTCACACAGGAGCGAGATCTTCTCCTTCAGGTGCCGTCCGATCGGACGGTCCGAGCGGCAGACGATCGCGTCGGGCTGCAGACCGAGCGCGCGCAGTTCCTTCACCGAGTGCTGCGTCGGCTTCGTCTTCAGCTCGCCCGACGGGCCGATGTACGGCATCAGCGAGACGTGCACGAAGGCGCAGCGATCGCGCCCGACCTCGTTGCGGAGCTGCCGGACGGCTTCGAGGAACGGCAGGGATTCGATGTCGCCGACGGTGCCGCCGATCTCGACGATCTGCAGGTCCGCCTGCTCGGCATCGGCGAGGGCCACCACGCGGGCCTTGATCTCGTCGGTGATGTGCGGGATCACCTGCACGGTCTTGCCGAGATAGTCGCCGCGGCGCTCCTTGGCCAGGACCGAGCCGTAGACCGCGCCGGTCGTGAAATTGGATCCGCGGTGAAGGTCCTGATCGAGGAACCGCTCGTAGTGACCGAGGTCCAGATCGGTCTCCGCGCCGTCGTCCAGCACGAAGACCTCACCGTGCTCGAAGGGATTCATGGTCCCGGGGTCCACGTTGACGTACGGGTCGAGCTTCTGCAGAACGACCTTGAGGCCCCGGGACTTGAAGAGGCGGCCGAGGGAGGCTGTCGTGATGCCTTTGCCCAGCCCCGAGGCGACGCCGCCCGTGACGAAGATGAACTTCGTGCGCTCCCTCACCACGGGAGCCGACTGTAGCAGACGTCATCGGCGCGGCCAGCCAACCACGCCGTGAACTTCGCACGGATCTTCACGTCGCGGCCCCTGCATCCTGCATCGTCCCCCGCGCTTCGGCCAACAGTTCTTCGGCGTGGGACCGCGCATGCTCGGAATCCTCGAGCCCGGCCAGCATCCGCGAGAGTTCGACGACCCGCGCTGCCTCATCCAAGACCTCGATCGTGGCACGCCCGTCCTCCTTGCGGACGCGCACATGCCGGTCCGCGAAACATGCGATCTGCGGGAGGTGGGTGACCACGATGACCTGGCGGCTGGTCGCGAGCCGCGCCAGTCGCCCACCCACGGCCAGACCGGCCTGTCCCCCGATCCCCGCGTCGATCTCATCGAACACCAAGGTCGGCACGTCGTCGAGGTCCGCCAGCACGCTTCGGCACGCGAGCATGACGCGAGAGAGCTCCCCGCCGCTCGCTCCTTTCGCCAGAGCCAGCGAGGGCTCCTCGGGCCCGCCCGCGAAGCGCAGCTCCGCCGTCTCGGCACCCGTGGGCCCGATGTCGGTGGCGGCGGCGAGCACGACCTCCAGGCTCGCCTGGGGCATCCCCAAGGCTGTCAGCTCGACGCCGAGCGCGGCCTGCAGGCGCGGCGCGGCGCTCGCTCGCCCCGCGGTGACCTCAGCGGCGGCGGCTCCGAGCGCCGTGGTAGCCGCCGCCACCTGCTCACGCAGTTCGGCCTCACGATCCTCGGCGCCGGTGAGGCCGTCCAGACGCGACCGGGCGTGCGTCAGGTAGGCGAGGACCTCGACGTCGTCGGCACCGTACTTGCGGTGCAGACCCCTGAGCGCTCCGATCCGTTCGCGGATCCGTTGCAGGCGCTCCGGGTCAGCCGCCAGCACCTCACCGTAGGCCCGCACGTCCCGGGCCAACTCGGCCATCTCCACCGCCAGCCCGTCGGCCCGCTGGCTCAGTCCCTCCACGGCGGGATCGAGTGAGAGGGCAGCCTGCAGGTCCTGCGCGGTTCCCGCCACCCGATCGACGGCTCCCCCGTCGCCGGCGAGCGCTTCGTCCACGGCTGCGGCGATCTCCTGGAGGCGTTCCACGTGACCGAGCCGGGCGGCTTCGGCCTCGAGCGCCGCCGTCTCGCCGGGAGCGGGAGCAACGTCCTCGATCTCACGGACCTGGTAAGCGAGCAGGTCGAGTTCGCGCGCGCGATCGCGCGCATCCTCCAGCAGGGCCTCCAGGCCGGTACGTGCCACCCGCAGCCGCGTGGCCTCCGCGCGGCAGCGCTCCACCGCAGCGAGGTGCGCGCTACCCGCGTACCGATCGAGGAACGACGTCTGCGTGGACGGCTCCAACAGGCGCAGGCTCTGATGCTGGCCGTGCACCTCGGCCACGCGCGCGCCGAGGTCAGCCAGGGCGCGTACCGTGGCGATCTGACCTCCGATCCGAGCTCCACCTTTGGCATCTGCCCGGACGGTGCGAGCCAGCACGAGCTCGCCGTCATCCGACCAGCCCTCGTCACCCTCGATCGCATCGAACCGGGCCTGGATCCGGGCGGCCGCAGACCCGGTGCGAACCTGCTGCCCGCTGGCCTTGCCTCCCAGGGCGAGTGAAAGCCCCGAGGTGACCATGGTCTTGCCCGCTCCCGTCTCGCCGGTCAAGACCGTCAGCCGCGGGTGGAGTTCGAGATCGAGGTCATCGATGACCCCCAGGCCGGAGATGTGCAACTCGTGGAGCACGCGGTGATGCTAGTCCTGCCCACCGACATCGTCGGCACCCAGGCCATCCCCGTCCTCACCGGGATCGCCCGGCAGATCGAACTTCTCCCTGACCCGTTGCAGGAACGGTTCGCCGTCGCCGCGGCGGACGAAGCGCACGGGGCGGCTCGAGGTCCTGATGCGCACGCGCGTGCCGACGGGGACCTCCTGGCTCTCGCGACCATCGGCCGACACCAATCCCGGCTCATCACCGACGACCTGCAGCGTCACGACCTGACCCGAGCCCAGAACGAAGGACCGATCGAAGACCATGTGCGCCGCGATCGGCGTGACGACCAGGCATGACACGTCCGGGCTCACGATGGGTCCACGCGCTGAGAACGAGTACGCGGTCGACCCGGTCGGGGTGGCCACGATCACGCCGTCCGCGGAGAAGGTGGTCACGTAGGCGCCATCGACCTCCAGACGCAGGCGCACCAACCGGTGCCGGGCGCGCTTCTCCACCATGATCTCGTTCAGCGCCCACTGCGGGGGGAAGGCGGCTCCGTCCACCGGTTCTGCCACGACGGTGAGTCGCTCCTCGATCGGCGCCGCGCCGCCGAGGGCGGCCCTGATGAGAGCCAGCGCCTCGGCCGGCTCCACCTCCGTCAGGAAACCCATGCGCCCGACCTTCACGCCGAGGATGGCCGCCCCCACGGCAGACGCCATGTGGGCCGCTCGGAGGAACGTCCCGTCGCCGCCGACCGCCACCACGAGCGCAACATCCCCCGCCACGACATCGGTGACGGTGACCCCTTCGGATGCCAACGCCTCGCGCAGGACCGCCGCCGCATCCACGGCGGACGGGCGCCCCTCATGCGTGACGAACGCGACCCCGCTCACGCGAGCGCCTCGCCCTCGGTGATCGCGGCATCGATGCTTGCGTGGTCATCCTGCGCCCCACGCCGGCCCCACAGGAGGAACTCGACGTTCCCGGCCGGACCCCGGATCGGCGATGCCATGAGGCCGAGGGTGCCCATCCCTTCCGTCCGTGCTGCTGCAACGACCTCCCCGAGGACGCGGCGCCATACCTCGCGATCTCGAACCACGCCGCCGGTCTCGACCTCGCCCCTGGCAGCCTCGAACTGCGGTTTCACGAGCAGTACGAAACCGGCCTCCGGCGCGGCGAGGCTGATGAGGCCACCCACCACCGATCGCAGCGAGATGAACGAAAGGTCCGCCACGACGAGTTCGGGTGCAGGCTGCACGTCCTCGGGCCTCAGGTCCCGGACGTTCGTGCGCTCACGCACCTCGGCACGGGGATCGTTGCGCAGCTGCCACGCCAACTGGCCGTAGCCGACGTCGACGGCGACCACGGAGACGGCGCCGGCCTGCAGGAGGCAGTCCGTGAACCCGCCCGTCGATGCCCCCGCGTCCAGGCATACCAGTCCGGCCGGATCGATCGCGAACCGTTCGAGCGCTGCCGCGAGTTTGCCGCCTGCGCGGGAGACGTAGGGACGCGGAGGTCCGATGAGCTCTACCGGAACGTCGGCGCCGACCAGGGTCTCTGCCTTCGTCGCGGGGACCCCACCGACGCTCACGACCCCCGAGCGGACCGCTTCGCGAGCAAGCGTTTCGGTCGGCACCAAGCCGCGGCGTACCAGCTCGTTGTCGAGCCTGCGCCGCGGCATCCCCGCCGCCTACCCCCGGCCCCGTGGGGCCACATCACGCGTGGCTCGCGGCGCTTTCGCGGCAGGCTTCTTCGCGGCTGCAGCCTTCGGGGTCGCCTTCTTCGCGGTGGCCGTCTTCGCCCTGCCCGAGGCGGTCATCCCCGCGGCCCGCTCCAGCTCGCGGACCCGCTTCTTGAGCGCTTCCAGCTCGCCCTGGGTGGCAGCGCCTACGCCACGGAGCTGCTGGGTGATCTCATGGCGGATCATCTCCGAGAGCCGGGTGCGGTTGCGTTGGGACCATTCGAGGAGGTCCGCGGCCGTCTTGCTCACCTGTTCCTTGGCGGCCCCCGGCTCCAAGAGCCCCTTCGCCAGCTGCTGCGCCTTCGCGGGGTTGAGGTTCTCGATCGTCGCCTCCAGTGCCTTGCGGAGATCCTCGAGCCTGGTCATCCGGTCCTCCTCAGGTCGCTCCAGACCTCAGCATAGATCCGCGCCGGGGCGCGTCATGCCGGCAGGAAGAGACCCCCCAGGTCCTCCGCCACGTACGTGGGATGCACCGGCCCCATATCGGCTTCCTCACGTGTCGAGATGCCCGTGAGCACCAAGAGTGATGACCACCCCAAGCGCGAAGCCCCCTCGATGTCGGTATCGAGACGATCACCGACCACGAGCGGCACCCCGCCGCCCGCGCGGGCGAGCGCTGCCTTGAAGATCGGGGCGTGGGGCTTGCCGATGACTTCCGCTTCCACGCCGCAGGTGGCCTCGATGGCCGCCAGGATCGCCCCCGCGCCGGGCCATCGGGTCCCGTCCTCGGCGGGGTAGGAGGTGTCCGGGTTGGATGCGATGAGGGCAGCACCGCGCTGGACGGCAACCGCGGCGTCGCGCAGGCGCGCATAGTCGACCTCGCGGTCCCACCCGACGACCACGACATCGGGACGCTCATCGGCCGGCTCGATCCCGGCCTGCATCAGTGCCTCGCGCAGGCCGCGTTCACCGACCACGAAGGCGCTCCGCGCACCGCGAGCTGCCAAGACGGATGCCGTCGTGAGCGCGGATGACTCCACCTCGCCGGCCTGACCCGCCACACCGACGCTCGCCAGGTGGGCCACGACCTCCTCGGGCGTGCGCGCGGAGTTGTTCGTGACGAACACGACCGCCTTTCCCATCGCACGGAGCCGGTCCACCGCCTCGCCGGCGCCCTCGATCGGCTGGGAGCCGCGGAAGAGCACACCGTCCAGATCGAGCAGGAAGGCGTCGAAGCGCTCGACGATGAGCGGAGGAGCGCTCACCAGACACCGGGGAGGAGCGACCGCCCGGCTCCTGCGCACGCTCGCCTGCTATACAGGTCGGATGCCACGGATCGCTCCCTTCGAGGCCTTGGTGTACGACACCGACGTCGCTGGACCCCTCGAGGGCCTCACCGCGCGGCCGTACGACGTTATCAACGAGGCAGGCAGGCAGGACTACGTGGCTCGCAGCCCCTACAACGTCGTCCGGGTCGATCTGGCGAGCGATCCGCTCGCTCCGCCGGCTGCGCGCTACGCGGCTTCCCAGCAGGTGCTCCGCGATTGGACGTCCACCGGCGTGCTCCGCAGGGAACCCCTCGGCTACGTCGCCTACGAGATGTCGACGAGCGGGCCGGGCGCCGTGCCTACGGTGCGGGGTGTCCTCTGTGCACTGCACCTCGAGGCATGGGGAGGGGCGATCCTTCCGCATGAGGACGTCATGGACGGTCCGGTCGCCGACCGGCTCGAGCTGCTGCGAGCGACACGGACGAACCTCTCGGCGATCTACGGGACGGTCCCGGGTCCGCACGCCGAGCTCGCGGATCTCCTGTCGGGCATCTGCGCGACCCCTGCGCAGGGGGAGGTCACGGACCAAGAGGGCGTTCGTCACCGGACCTGGCCCATCCCGCCCGACACGCCGGTGAGCACATGGCTCGCCGACGATCACCTCCTCATCGCCGATGGACACCACCGGTACACCACGGCACTCGCCTACCGCGACGAGCGGCACCGAGCCGACGGCCCCGGCCCGTGGGACCGGGTCCTCGCCCTCGTGGTCGATGCCGGGACCCAGGACGTCCCGGTCCTCCCATACCACCGCGTACAGCGAACCGGCATGGCACTTGGCGGCGGGACCCCCGTGGATGACCTCGCGACGCTGGTCGCAGGACTCGATGACGTGGCGGTCCGCATCGGCTCGGTCACCAGAGGCCCGGCCGGCGAGCTCCAGTGGCGGCTGCACGACCTCCAGGGCGACCCGCCGGCCGTGCGTGCCTTGCACGAGGCTCACCTGGATACAGCGGCACCCGCGCAGGCGTCGAGCTTCACCCACGTCGCCGCTGATGCGGTCGAGGCCGTGCGCTCGGGCGAGGCGGTGGCCGCCTACCTCCTGCCGGCCACCACCCCCGAGCGGATCATGAAGGTGGTGGAGTCAGGGCTGCGTCTCCCGCGCAAGTCCACCTTCTTCTGGCCCAAACCGCGGACCGGCATGGTGATGATGCCTCTTGACCCCGACCCCCTCACGCCTCCACCGGCACCTCCAGTTTCTTGATCCCCGTCGCGACCACCTCGGTGAGGCTCCGGGCTCCGGCTCCGCTCCGATAGAACCGGCGGACGAGCTGCCCGTGCACGAGAACGGGGTCGCCCTTCGCGATCCCGTCCAGTGCTCGGGCTCCGACCGTGGCGTGCCACGCCGCGACCGGGAGGGGGAGGTGGCGCCTGCCCACCTCTGGAACGGAGATCCGGAGTTCCGTGACCTCATCGCCGGATGGCATCGTGCGCGCCACCGGCTCGGCCGCGACGGTCCCCGCCAGAACGACGACGTTGACCGTCACCATGATCCCTCCTTCTCCGTGGGTGGCACCCTATCGGCCGGTGCCGACACGGTTCGTGCCACACTCGGGGACGCGATGCTGCCCGTCATCACCCACGCCGCCGAGGCGATCTCCACCATCGACACCGGCATGGCCGGCGAACGAGAGCTCAACGCGGTCTACCTGATCGGCGCCACCCAGCCTTGCCTCGTGGAAACCGGCCCCGGCGCCGACGGACCCGCTGTGCTGGAGGCGATGAGCCGGTTGCACATCAGCGCCGAGGATCTTGCCCACATCGTCGTCACGCACATCCACATCGATCACGCGGGGGGCGCGGGCGCCCTGCTCACGGCGTTCCCGCAGGCGACGCTCTGGGTCCACGAACGCGGCGCCCCCCACCTGGCAGACCCGACGCGCCTGATCGCGAGCACCTCACGTACCTACGGCGCGGAACGGATGCACCGCCTGTACGGCGACACGGCGCCGTGCCCGGCGGAGAGGATCCTCACGGTCACCGACGGTGACCGCATCCATCTGGGCGATCGCGTCCTCCGGGTCGTACACACCCCCGGGCACGCCTCGCACCACATCGCCCTCCTCGAAGAAACCACCGGCAGCCTGTTCGCCGGGGAGGCTGCGGGTTCCTTCCTCCCGTGGGGGCCGGCCTTCCGTCCTGCCCTCCCGCCACCGGAGGTCGACGTTGCGGCCGCCGCCCTGACCATCGATCGGATGCAGCGCCTTCACCCCGCCGCCCTGCTCACCTCACACTTCGGACCTGTCCCCGATGTCGAGGAGGCGTTCGACCGCGCACGCGAAGGGCTCGCCGTGTGGTCGGGTCTCGTCGAGGCTCGGATCCGTGCGGATCCCACCGTCGATGACGACGCCCTCGCGTCATCGCTGCAGGATCTGGCACGCCGCGAGTTCGATGCCGATGCGGGGGGGCCGCTCGACGACGTGCTGCCACGCTACGACGTGCTCGGCTCGATCCGGATGAACGCTCTGGGCCTGGGCCGATATTGGCGCAAGTGCATGGAGAACGAACGAGCGGAGCGACCACGCGCCCCGGGCCCTCAGGAGAGCTGAGCCAGCCGCTCCACCGCATCGAAGGCGCCCGTATCGTGG
>JBKJXU010000245.1:0-3033 GCA_046716145.1 Actinomycetota bacterium | reverse complement strand
AGTTGTGCGTCTTGCGCCAGTTGTCGCTGGTGCCGGCAATGTCCCACTCGTACGTGCGACCGTCGAGTGCAGGGTCGCGCATCCAGTCGTATTGGCCGTGCATGACGTTGTGGCCCAGCTCCATGTTCTCCAGAACCTTCGAAAGGGTGAGGAGCAGCACGCCCGCGAGCCACGCGGGCACGAGCAGGGCCGGGATGAATGCGCCGCCCACCGCTCCCAGAAGCAGGAGCAGGCGGCCCGTCAGTCCGAGATGACGCACCGTCCTCACGATCTTTCGGATGTAGTCGGCGTCACGCTGGCCGAGCGTGGCGATCGTGCGTGCGCGCAGGGCATCGAGCTCGCGACCCATGGCGTCGAGCTCGGTCACGCCCAGGGGTCGGTTCATCGGAGTGGCCGCCATGTCAGAGACCGATCACGAGGTCGCTGGCGGCCGCGGTCGTGCAGAGACGGATCGTTGCTCCGGGCTCGGCCTCGATGGCCCCGGTCTGGAGATTCCGTGTCACACCGGACTGCTTGCCACACGCGCAGGTGTTGCACAGACCCATCCGACACCCGGAGGCGGGGGCGAACCCCTGATCCTCGAGCGCGGTCAGCAGCGAGCGGCCCCGCGGGACACTCAACGTCCGTCCCGTTTTCGCGAGGGTGACCTGCACGGTGCCGCCCTCGTCGCGACTTGCGACGGCCGGCGTGAAGGCCTCGGCGGCGAACGACCGGCACTTCCCGGCGACCAGGGCACGCGCCGACTCGACGAACCCGGATGGGCCACAGGCGAAGACCTGACGTGACGTCAGGTCGGTGATGCCGGCCAGGGTACCTGCCGTAAGGCGGCCTTCACGCTCGTCCCGAGCCAACGCCGATTCGCGCGTCAGCAGAAAGCGGACCTCGAAGAGCGGGTGCCTGGCGGCGATGTCTCGAAGGTCGCGGACGAAGGCCAACTGCTCCCTCCGGGCCGACCAGTACAGCAGCGTCACCGGGGCGGTCGGTCCCCGGTCGGCGATCTCACGCGTCAGCGCCATCAGCGGCGTGATCCCGCTGCCCGCGGCCAGGAAGAGGTACGAGCCCAGGGCCACGTCGGGCAGAACCATGTCGCCGAAGGCCGGGCCGATGTCCAGGACGTCCCCGACCTTCGCCTCCCGGCACAGGTGGGAGCTCAGCTTGCCGTCGGGCACCCTCTTGACCGTGATGGAGACGCAATCCGCACGGTCTTCGACCTGGCTCAGGCTGTAGCTGCGAGTGACGCGGCGCCCGTCGATCTCCACGCCGATGTTGGCGTGCTGTCCTGGACGAAAGCCGCCCCAGTTTCGGTTGGGCCGCAGGACCAGGGTGACGGCATCCACGGCGGCGTGCTCGCGTTCGACCACGCGGGCCAGCGCCCTTGTGGTTGACCACGTCGGATCCCACTGAGCGGCCCAGAAATCGAGCACAGGGAAGGGCGCGAGCGTCGCGACCGCCTCGCGGAAGAGCGGAGTTACTGAGCGGAAAAGGTGCATGACTGGCAGCAGTATACACGTATCCGCACACGTGTCTAGACAAATGTAAGCACGAGAGTCCCGTATCATCGGTTCATGCCGACGGCTGAGGACCTTCCCGGCCGTGCCCGCAAGGCCTCGATCTCGCGGGACGACCTGCTGGCGGCCGCGTTGCGCCTGATCGGACCGCACCGCAGCGTGTCGAGCCTGAGCTTGCGGGAGGTCGCGCGGGAAGCCGGTATTGCCCCCAACAGCTTCTACCGGCAGTTCCGCGACGTCGACGAGCTCGCCGTCGCTCTCATCGACGTCGCCGGGCAGTCGCTGCGGCGGATCGTGGGCGCCGCACGGCACAGCGGCGCGACTGCGGACCGCGGCATCGCGCGCGGCTCCGTGGCTGCGTTCATCGAGCAGTTGCGCGCCGAGGACAAGCTGCTGCACGTCCTGGTGCGGGAAGGCACGGTGGGCTCGGACGCCTTCAAGAAGGCCGTCGATCGCGAGCTGATGTTCTTCGAAGAGGAGCTCCGCGCCGATCTGGTCCGCTTGTCGGCGGCCGACGGGGTCACGCTCCAGGAGCCGGCGCTGGTGGCGAAGGCGATCACGCGTCTGGCGTTCGCGCTGGGCGCCACCGCCCTGGACCTGCCGCGCGAGAGAGACGCCGAGCTGATCGATCAGCTCTCGAAGATGGTGCGCATGATCCTGCGCGGGGCGCGCATGGACACGGCACCCGACCGGCCGGCGTAAGCGAGATACTGCTACTATGGCTCGAGGCCACTCGTGCTGAGGATCTGGGGTGTCGCGTTCGTTGCACTGCTGCTCGGAACCGCCGACCTGGCGCTCAGCCAGCAGCCCGAGTTCCGTGTCGTCGTGAACGCCGGGAATCCCACCACGCGACTCACGAGCGACCAGCTCACACAGTTCTTCCTGGACCGCTCCTCGCGGTGGCCGCACGGTCCCCAGGTCGCGGTCGTCGACCAGTCGGCCCGGTCTTCGATCCGCGAGGTCTTCACGCGCCGCGTCATGGGTCGGACGGTCGACTCGGTGGTGAACCACTGGAAGCAACACATGATGAGCGAGCGGGAGCCACCGCCGCCCGTGAAGGGTTCCGACCCCGATGTCATCGAGTACGTCGTGAAGAACCCGAACGCGGTGGGCTACGTGGCGTCCGCGGCCGTGCTTCCACCCACTGTGAAGGCGATCGTCGTCACCGACTAGAGCGGGCCTTGGCCGCGCGCGGCTGCTGACCTCGTTCAACGACGCGAACATCGCGCACAGCGGAGAACCAGTGCTCGTGGGGGAGCGCTTACCTCGCGGGCGAGGGCCGTCTCGACCTCGGTCGAACGCAGCCGAGCACGACGTCGATCTGAGTCAGGCGCGGTTCCGGCTCGACCTCCTGGATCCGGCACGGCGGCCGGCGGATTGTGTTGAATTACGTTCGTCATACAATGACTGCCGTGCGTTACCCTCGGGGGCACAAGGACGAGACGCGGCGGCGGATCGTGTCCGCGGCCGGCCGGCGCTTCCGCACCGCCGGCTACAAGGCCGCGGGCCTCGACCAGGTCATGGG
>JBKJXU010000244.1:0-9060 GCA_046716145.1 Actinomycetota bacterium | reverse complement strand
CTCGATGTTGGATGCGGCGGGGGTCGTGTCGCTCTGGCTCTGCAGGAGCGCGGCCAGGAGGTTGTCGCGATCGATGTGTCGCCCGGGGTGCTCCAGGTGTGCCGTGAGCGTGGTGTCCGCGATGTGGAGTTGCGGTCCGTCACGCAGATCAGCCGGATGATGGGGCCGTTCGACTCGGTGGCGCTCTTCGGGAACAACCTTGGCCTCCTGGCCGATCGGCGGCGAGCGGTGTGGATCCTCCGACGGCTCAGGGGTGTGTTGACGCCGGGCGGGTGCGTCGTCGCCTCGAACCGCGATCCGTACGCCACCGACGATCCGCTCCACCTTGCCTATCACGCCCGCAACGAAGCGCGCGGCCGGATGAGCGGGCAGATCCGACTCCGCGTGCGTTACAAGCATCTGGCGACGCCGTGGTTCGAATACCTCTTCCTGTCGCTCGACGAGGTGAGGTCGATCACCGCGGACGCGCGCTGGCTGGTACGTGAGGTGATCGCCGGGCCTGGCCCCGAGTACGCCGTGGTGTTGGAGCCGCGGTAGGGCTCCGCGATCGTCAAGGGGATGACGTCGATCGCTGCCTCTCGTCCCGTCCGATCGTCACGATCCTCCCGATGAAAACCTCGTTCGCAGTCGTGAGGATCATGACAACACCCCGACGCGATATCCCTCGACCCGTGTCAGGATCCTGACGAACCCAACTGCTACGGTTCGGGGTGATGACGCTCCTCGCCGTGGTGGATTGGGCGAAGGTCGGGATCGCCGCAGGCGTCTCGGTCTCAGCTGCGCTCGTGATCACGCTGCTCGGCCGACGCTGGGCCCATCGCCTCCGCGACAAGGCGAGGCAGCACACCGACGACGAAGCGGAGATAAGGCGCCGCCAACGCAGGGCAACGGTCGCGAGCCTCATCGTCACCACCGTCCAAGCGGCGTCGTGGTTCGTCGTGATCGCGGTCGTGCTCTCCGCCGCCGGCGTGCCGCTCGGCCCGCTCGTCGCGAGCGCCGGCGTGCTCGGCGTCGCGCTCGGGTTCGGCGCACAGACCATCGTGCGCGACACCCTCGCGGGCCTCTTCATCGCCCTCGAAGGGCAGTTCGACGTCGGCGACTTCGTCGAGCTCCAGACCGAGGGCGGTCCTGTGAACGGCACCATCGAAGGACTGACGCTGCGCATCACCACGGTCCGCCAATACGACGGCACCGTCTCGATCGTGCCCAACGGTGGCATCCACGTGACGTCGAACCGCACCCGCGGATGGGGCCGCGCCATCGTCGATATCCGCGTCGCGCTCGACGAGGACCCCGACCGCGTGAAGGGCGTGCTCGAAGAGGTCCTCGAAGAGATCCGCTCGGCACCTCCGCTGGGAGAGTGGCTCCGCGAGCCGCCGAAGGTCCTCGGCGTGACGCAGTTGACCGACATCGCCCAGGTGATCCGCGTCGTCGCCGAGACCGCACCCAACCACCGCGTGGACACCGAGCGGGAGCTCCGCGGCCGGCTCTCCCAACGCATCACCGAACGGGGCATCCGCATCCCGCCCGGTAGGCTGCCGACATGACCTTCGCGACGGTCGATGAGCTGCAGGACGCGCTGGCCTCCCACGCCTACCTGGCAGACCGGGGCCTCGCCACCGCCATCCACCTCTCGCTCTCGCTGGACAAGCCCCTGCTCCTGGAAGGTGAGGCCGGCGTCGGCAAGACCGAGGTGGCCAAGACGCTCGCGACCCTCCTCGGCCGCCGCCTCATCCGCCTGCAGTGCTACGAGGGCATCGACGCCTCGCAGGCGCTCTACGAATGGAACTACTCGCGCCAGCTCATCGCGGTCCGCGCCATGGACGCAACCGAGGCAGAGAAGCACGTCGAGGACCTGTTCGGCCCCGAGTTCCTGGTGGAGCGCCCGCTCCTGGCCGCGATCCGCCAGGGCGACGGATGCGTCCTGCTCGTGGACGAGTTGGACCGCGCCGACGACGAGTTCGAGGCTTTCTTGCTGGAGATCCTCTCGGAGTTCGCGGTGACCATCCCCGAGATCGGCCAGGTCGCGGCGGCCACGCCGCCCGCCGTGGTCGTGACCTCGAACCGCACGCGCGAGTTGCATGACGCGCTCAAGCGCCGCTGCTTGTACCACTGGATCGAGCACCCGGAGCTGGAGCGCGAGGTGGCCATCGTGCGTACGCGCGCGCCGCACGTGAGCGAAGCCCTCGCGCGCGACGTCGCCGCTGCGGTCGAGCGGCTGCGCGAGATGGACCTGGTGAAGTTCCCCGGCGTCGCCGAGACCATCGACTGGGCCAACGCCCTGGCGTTCTTGGGCGCCGAGCGGCTGGACGCCTCGCTCGCCGCCGACACCCTCGGCGCGGTCGTGAAGGACCACGAGGACCAGCGCCTCGTCACCGGGCACCTCGCCGACCTCGTCGGCGAGCGCCGCGATGGCTGAGGGTCCGCTCCCGCCGCTCGTCGCGTTCGGCCGTGACCTGCGCGAGCGCGGGTTGCCCGTGGGCACGGGCCGCATCCTCACCTTCTGCCGCGCGGTGGCCGCGCTCGGGCTCACCGACAGGGACTCGCTCTACTGGGCGGGGCGAACCACGCTCGTCGCCAGCCGTCCCGACCTCGACGCGTTCGACGAGGCCTTCGAGACCTGGTACCGATCGCTCGCCGCGACCACCGGTGAACCGGAGCTCTCGATCGAACTCGACCTGCCGGTGGGGGTCATGCCCGACTGGGACGAGGTTCCCGAGGGCATGGACATCCACACGGGGCAGACCGCGTCCTCGTGGCGTGGGGCCGGGGATGAGGAACCGGAAGAGGGCGAGGACGAGTCGGCTATCCGGATCGTGGCGAGCGCCGTCGAGGTGCTCCGGCAGAAATCGTTCGCGCACCTGGACGACGACGAGCGAGCGCGGATGGCGGCCCTGATCCGCAACCTCACCATCGCGGTCCCGCACGAACGCGTGCGCCGGACCCGTCCCGCGCCGAAAGGAACGACGTTCGATATCCGGCGGACGTTGCGGCGCTCGCTCCGCACCCAAGGTGAGCCGTTCGACCGGGCCTGGCGCACGCGGCGGATCCGCCGCCGGCCGCTGGTCCTCATCCTGGACATCAGCGGATCGATGGCGCCGTACTCGCGAGCGCTGTTGCAGTTCGGTTATGCGGCGATGCTCGCGGGCCGCCGTGTGGAGGTCTTCTGCTTCGCCACCCGGCTCTCGCGCGTGACCCGCGTCCTGCGCACGAAGGACCCCGATCGCGCGCTGGACGAGATAGGCCGCCTGGTCGAGGACTGGGAGGGCGGCACGCGGATCGGCGAGTCGCTGAAGGCTCTGCTCGATGGATGGAGCCAGCGGGCTGCGCTCCGCGGCGCCGTGGTGGTCCTGTGCTCCGACGGGCTGGAACGCGGCGACCCCGAACTGCTGCGTTCGCAGATGGCCCGGTTGCGCCGCCTGGCGCACCGCGTGATCTGGGCGAACCCGTTGAAGGGCTCCCCACGGTACGAACCGCTCGCGCGCGGGATGGCAGCGGCGCTGCCGAGCGTGGACGCGTTCCTGTCCGGGCACAACCTCGAGAGCCTGGAACATCTGGCCGAGGTGCTCGGCGGGTAGCCTGGACGCCGATGGCCAACGACGACGAGATCCTCGAGGCCTACGAGCACGAGATGGTCCTGGCTCCGCCCGGCCCGCCGCCCGGCCGGAAGGCCTGGATCGTGTTCGCCGCGTTCGCGGTGGCGTGCGCGTTCGTGCTCGTGGAGATCTTCGCGAACCTGGGGATCAAGGATTCGATCGCCCACGCCCAGTTCTCGCTGAGCAGGGCCCAACAGGCCGCGGAGGCCATCGAGGAGCGCGGGGGGGCGTTCACGGCTGCAGACCCGGCTGGTCTGGCCGAAGCGGTCCCTGACCTGCGGTTCGTCGGTCCGGACGTGGCCTCCGGCGCCCTGGACGAGATCAGTGTGGCGGCCGGCGTCTCTGAGTGGGCGGCGGCGGTCCAGGCCCGCCCGGGTGCTTGCTTCTACGTGCATATCGAAGCGGGTGAGGTGACCTACGGGACAGGGACCGTCTGTACGGGCCGCCAGGGACTTCTCGCTCAGGACTTCCGCTGGTAGTCACTTCGGGTTATCCTGCCCGCCATTCAGTTCCCGCCCCGATCCCCCCGGATCGACCAGTTCGATGGGGGTATCGGGCTGAGATAGATCCGGGGGTATGCACGATGCGCACACGACGGCTGAAGGCGGCGATGGTCGCCGGGTTGGTGACGAGCTCGGTGCTCGGTGGAGCGGTGGGGACGCAGGCGGCGATCCCGTCAGGGGCAACCGTCACCAAGCGGACCATCGCTCCCGGGGTCGTCTACCAGAAGATCGTGGATCCCGCCGGCCCCTGGGAGATCTTCGTGGTGAAGATCGCCCCCGGGTCGACCCCCACCGTGGATACCGTCCTGGCGGGCAACACCATGGGCTCCTACGCCAAGACCTCCGTCATCGCTCAGTCCGTGGGCGCCATCGCGGCGATCAACGGCGACTTCGGCGGCCGGTTCGGGGAGCCTGCCCACGCCTTCGCGGACGACGGTTCGCTCATGACGAGCGGCATGTTCAAGGGGTCGACCTTCGGCGTGCGCCACGACAAGCAGGGTGGGGCCGTCAACGACGCGGCCGTCCGGATCCGCGCCACGGACGACACGGGCTCGGCCGGCGGCGTCCGCATCGTGAAGTGGAACGTCGGCGTGCCCAAGAACAGTCAGGTCCGTGCGTACACGCCCTACGGGGCGTCGAGCGTCGCCCCGCCCACCGACGCATGCTCCGTGCGACTGAAGCCCTCGAGCAGGATCCATCTCGACGGCGGGTCCAACGGCGTGTACCGGGACTACGTCGTGAAGGCCCGGCTGTGTGGCGGAAGCAGCATGAAGATGTACGCCGGGACGATCGTCTTGTCGTCCCTGCGTAACGGGACGGGGGCCGCGTGGATCAAGGGTCTTACGGCTGGCGGTAACGCTCGCGTCCGCTGGAGCCAGGGCACGCCGCAGGTGGTGGACGTCGTCGGCGGCTACCCGCTCCTGCTGCAGGACGGCGAGGTCGTCGCGACGATATGCGGCGGCTACATCTGCCTGCGCCATCCGCGGACCGCGATCGGTGTGACGGCTCGCGGCTCCATCCTGTTGGTGGTCGTGGACGGGCGCCGCAGCGACTCCATCGGCATGAACCCACGCATGCTCGCGCTGTACATGCGGGACCTGGGCGCCATCGACGCGCTCAACCTGGACGGGGGCGGAGGCGCCACGATGTGGGTCAGCGGGTTGGGGGTCGTGAACCAGCCTTCGGGCGGGTATCAGCGGGCCGTCACCAACGCCGCCGTCGTGCTCCCGGGCGAGGACGCCGGTGAGCGGATCTCGCTGGTCGGCGGCCGAAGCGTGCGCGGGCGGACGCCGGTCGCGAGAGACCTCGGTGTCGTGACCGGGGCCGCACGCGCGAGGGCGATCGATGCCGCGATGCGCGACGCAGGCTCCACCGGCGGGTTGGCCGACCTCATGCTCCGCCTGAGCGGCGGCAGCTACCGCGCTGGCTCGGCGGTCGAGCGGATCGCGGAGCGGTTCAGACTCGCTCGTTGATCCTTCCCTCGGGCCGTTTCCTCCTCAAGTTTCGACCGCCCTCCGGCCGATATGTCCCCCGAAGGGGGGATGTCGACTGAGCGATCTGGAGGACGGGCGTGTGGGCTCATCGGGTGACGAAGGCGGCTGTTGGCTCTGTGGTGATGTGTTCCGTGCTGGCGGTGACCGCTGGAGCCAACGCCGCGGTCCCGTCCACCGCGTCGGTGACCAGGAAGGTTCTGGCTCCGGGCGTGGTCTACCGGAGGATCGTGGATCCCGCCGGCCCCTGGATCGTCCACATGCTGAAGGTCGACCCCGGCTCGTCCGCCACGGTCGATCCGGTCCTGGCGGGGAGCACGGTGGGCTCCTACGCGACCACCTCGAGCATCGGCATCGGCGCTGGCGCGATCGCGGCGATCAACGGTGACTTCGGGGGCCGGTTCGGGCTTCCCACCCACACGTTCGTGAGCGACGGTTCGCCCGTGACCAGCGGCATGTTCCCCGGAGCGAGCTTCGGTCTGCGCAGCGACAAGACGGGGGCGGGCATCAGCGACACGGCTCTGCTGATCCGAGCCACCGACCGTACGGGCACGGCGCGCGGGATCCGCGTCATGAAGTGGAACGTGGGATCGCCCTCAGGCAACCAGGTTCGCGGGTACACGCCGTTCGGCGGGTCGAGCCTGACACCACCGAAGGACGCGTGCTCCGTACGGCTGTCGCACACGTCGAAGCTCCGCTGGGACAAGAAGACCGGAGGCGTGCTCCGCGACTACCGGGTGAAGGTTCGTCGATGCGGTGCCGGCGCGATGCAGGTCCGCGCCGGGACGGTCGTCCTGTCGTCGAAGCGCACCGGCGCGGGCGCCGATTGGATCGGGTCGCTCGCGCGACGCGGCGTCGTCCGTCTGAGCTGGGCACAGGGCACGCCGCGTGTGCTGGATGCGGTGGGCGGCTACCCGCACCTGGTGCGAGCCGGCCGGGTCCTCCCGGCGGCCTGCGACTCCTACATCTGCCGCCAGCATCCGCGCGCCGCGATCGGAGTGACCGGCGGCGGTGCCATCTTGCTGGTCGTCGTGGACGGGCGGAAGTCCACGTCGGTCGGCATGACCCCCCGCCAGCTCGCCGGCTACATGCGTGCGCTTGGCGCGAGGGATGCGCTCAACCTCGATGGGGGCGGTGGCGCGACGATGTGGATCGCGGGGATGGGCGTGGTCAACGACCCCACGGACGGTCGGGAGCGTGCCGTCACGAACGCCGTGGTCATCCTGCCGGGAGCAGACGCCGGCGAGCCGGTGCCTCTCGGGCTGCGTGCGGGGCTGCAGCGCACGCGTGCATCCGCGATCGCCGGTCCCGGCGTGGCCCTCGCGGGGGACGTGGCGCGCGACAGAGCGATCGCAGCGGCGATGGCCGACCCCGCGTCCACCGGCGGCTTGGCCGACCTGCTGATGAGACAGCTCGGCGATCCGAGCGCCGTGGACCCGGCGATCCTTCGGATCGCGGCTCGGTTCCGCGAAGCGCGCTGAGCGGAGCGGTCAGACGGGGAGCGCGCGGTCGAGCAGCTGGACCGGATGCAGGACCTCGACGGCCGAGCCCTCCGCCGTGAGGCCGGCCGCGATCTGCATCGTGCACCCGGGGTTGGCGCTCGCGACGACGCTCGCGGCGGTCGATACGACGGCCTCGGCTTTCTCGCGCCGAAGCGCGCCGGAGAGTTCCGGCTGGGTCACGTTGTAGATCCCGGCGGCGCCGCAGCAGCGGTCGCCGTCGCGGATCTCCACGGTCCGCAGGCCGGGGATCCAGCCGAGGACCGCGCGGGGCTCGGCGCGGATCTGCTGGGCGCGGGAGGCGTGGCACGCGTCGTGGTAGGCGACCGTCGTCTCTACGGGGCCGAACGTCGCTTCGCCCGGCCCCTGCTCAGCCAAGAAGCGCATCAGATCCACGGCGGGGACGTCGCGCAGGTCCTCGAACCCCGTCATGTGCGCCGAGCACCCCGCGGCGTTCACGATCACGTGCTCGGCACCACCTAACGCGTGGTTCGCTCGCCGCGCCAGACGCCGGGCGATCGGGAGCCGCCCGTGGTGCGCGGCGAGCGCCCCGCAGCACGCCTGCTGGCGTGGCACCTCCACGCGCCAGCCGGTCGCCGCGAGCACGCGGATCGTCGCCAGGTTGACCTCGTGGAACCATCGGTCCTGCGCGCACCCAGCCAGGAGCGCCACCGAGCCGCGTTCGCGCACGCCGAACGGCGGTTCCGTGACGCGCGGCAGACGTGCGAACGGGTTCCCGCTGCCAGGGATGAGGTCGCGAACGCTCCGAGGCAGGATCGGCCGGACGAGTGGCTGTACCGCGGCGGCAGCCCGGAGCACCGAGGGATGCGGCAGGATCCACGCGAACCCGATCCACCGAAGGAGCCGTGACCACGGACGCCGCGTGGGTTCGATCTGCTCGCGCGCGGCCTCCATCATCCGCCCGAACGGCGCGTGCGACGGGCACACGTCCTCGCATGCCCGGCACACCAAGCACGCGTCCATGAACGACGCGAACGTGCGATCGGGGCTCGCCGCGCCTTGGCTCACGAGCCGCATCGCAGCGATCCGCCCGCGCGGCGAAGCCGACTCCTCGCCGGTCAGCCGGTACGTGGGGCAGTGCGGCAGGCACAATCCGCAGGCGACGCACGTGTCGAGATCAGCCGGTGATGGGACGGCACGGCCCGGACGCCACCCGGGTTCGGCGCCGGCCGCAGGTTCGACGAACCGCGCGCCCGCGGGCAGCTCCGAACCAAGCACCTCGACCATGGCCTCCGATCTTACGGTCCGTATCGGGCGACCCAGGGATGTCGGCGCCTCGTGATCGACTCCTCGCCCCGTGGCTGGAACGGTGGGTGACCACGAACGGAGGTCGCTATCGATGGCTGATGCGCAGGAGGATCGCGACAGCGCTGCGGGGTCCCAAGAGCAGCCGCTCGATCGCTCTCTCCTCGAGCGACCGGACACCGCTCGCAACATCGAGGAAGCGCTTCGGATGGTCACGGAAGGTCGAGCGACCCCGGGCACGACGGCCGAAGACCTGCGGAAGCTCGCCGATGCCCGGCGAGCCGTGGACCCTGGGTCCCGCGTCTGAAGCCACCTAGGCCACCTACCTCATCCCCTACCTCGACAGCAGGCATCCTCTCGTCGAGGAGATCCGCGTACCGATTTGGCTCGCCGCGCTCCTCGCGGATCCCTACCTCCCCGGCTGTGAGGATCCGCCTGACTCCGGTGTCTTCTCAACCGTCATCCCGTCGACACCGGTCTGCGCGATCTGGACGTTGCTGCCCGAGAACAGGACCGTGATCCTCGCGCTCCTGGCACCGGAGTAGGCTCCGGCCCATGCCGCTCGCGTCGAAGCTCCATGCCTCGGCGAAGGCATCCTCGTTCGCCGAGTCGGTGATCCGCGAGATGACCCGGATCGCGCAGGAGCACGACGCGATCAACCTCGGTCAGGGGTTCCCCGATTTCCCGGCGCCGCACGAGCTGAAGG
>JBKJXU010000243.1:0-5106 GCA_046716145.1 Actinomycetota bacterium | reverse complement strand
CCCGAAGCCGTAATACAGGAGCGAGCCCACCGCGATACCGCCGATCAACCAGGGGGAGATCCGCATCGGTTCGGCGACCCCCCGGTAGACCAGGAGCGACCCGGCCACCAACGACACCATCCCGGCGGCGGTCAACACCGCCAATCGGCGGGCCACCACATCCGCGATCAACAGCCCGACGCCTGTGAGCAGCATCGCGAGCCCGACCCACGAGGGCGGCACGATCCAGATCCCGTAGAGCGAGAGCGCCAGCAGGAACAGCCCCGAGAACCCCGCGAAGCCGAAACCCGGCTGGGTCAGCTCGAAGGCGAGACACGCCACGGCGAACAGCAGGACGAAGTAGATCATCGACGGCGATGCCATCGCGTGCTGCACGCGCGTGATGGGGCCGGGTTCGTGGAACCGGATCGACGCCGACTCGCCCGCGTCCAGGTCCGCTTGGGTGGTGGCGATCTTCGTGTCGAGCGTGACCATACCCTCGGATGTGGGGACCCGGCGGCCTTCGATCTTGATGAGCAGGTCCAACACCGAGGGCGCGAACTCCTCGGCGAAGCCACTATCCAGGGCCTCCTGCGCCGTCATCGCGCGGTCCTCCTGCGTGCGATCCACGTCGCGGCCACGTGCGGCCAACCAACCGTCGATCGCGGCGTCGAGCCCTTCCACGTCCGCGTCGGGGTGCAGGACGTCCAGTGGCTGCAGCGGCCCGGTCTGCGAACCCGGAGCCACGGCCGCGAGCGACGAGGCCGCCATGAGCAGCAGGGCGCCGCCGCTGGCGCGAGCCGGGACGGTGCCGACCCACACGATGACGGGGATCTGGAGGCCGGCGATGCGGTGAGCCAGCGCCACTGCATCCTGGTCCAGGGTCCCCGGCGAATCCAGCTGCAGCACGAGGACGGCGCCGTCGGCCACCGCGGCGTCGATGCGCTCATCCAGGTAGCCCAGCAGCGGGGCGTCGATCGCACCCTCGACCTTCACGATGTCGATCGGAGGCCCCGAGCCTGCATCCTGGGCGAAGGCCCATGCCGGAACGGCAAGGGTGATGAGCAGGGCGAACACGCTGGCGAGCCGACGCATGGGTCGTCATGCTACCCAGCGAGCCGGGGTATCCTGCCTGCACGACCATGCAGCGCCGCACGGATCATCCCCGCCGGGCGGGCCGCCGTCCCGTCACCGACCGCTGGGCCTTCAAGCCGGTGGCCCTCTTGCTCCTGGCCGCCACCGTCGTCGCCACGTCGGCGGCGGCGGCTATCGTGCTCGCTCCTCCGTTCCTAGCGGCCGGACTCGGTGTGCGAGAACTCGACCGGCGGCTCGAGGAAGCGGGATCGGACTTCACCAGGATCCCCCGGTTCCCGCAGCGTTCCACGATCTACGCGAACGACGGCACGACGATCTTGGCGCGGGTCTACCTGGACAACCGCGAGATCGTCGATCTCAAAGACATCAGCCCCGCGGTACGCAAGGCCGTCCTCGCGATCGAGGATTCCGACTTCTACGAACACGGTGCGCTCGACATCCGGTCGATGTTCCGTGCCGCGGTCGAGAACATCCGCCAGGGCGACATCGTGCAGGGCGGCTCCACCATCACCACCCAGCTCGTCAAGAACACGCTCGGCATCGATGCGGCAGACCAGAGCCTCGAGCGGAAGTTCCAGGAGCTCGCGCTCGCGCTCCGCGTGGAAGAGCGCTACCCCAAGAACCGGATCTTGAGCATGTACCTGAACCAGGTCTACCTGGGCAACAACGTCTACGGGATCGGGACCGCCTCCCAGTTCTACTTCCACAAGCCCGCCTCCGAGCTCACGGTTCGCGAGGGCGCGCTGCTGGCGGGCATCATCCGCGCGCCGGCCTACTACGACCCGCTGAAGCGTCCGAAGAAAGCCCTGCTGCGCCGCAACGACGTCCTCAACCGGATGATCGCGCTCGGTCCGGAGTGGCTGAGCGAGGAGCGAGGGCAGCGGATCAAGGAGAGCGACCTGGCGCTCTCCCCCGACGTCGGCGAGCTCAGGCTCCCGAAGCCCCCGTTCATCGTGGACTTCGTCAAGGAGCAGATCCTCGAGGACCCCAACGGCTGGTACAGCGTCCTCGGCGCGACCCCGGAGGAGCGCGAGCGTTCGCTCAAGGAGGGCGGGCTCGACATCATCACGACGTTCGACGCGGACCTGCAGCAGAAGGCCCAAGCCGCGGCCGACCTCCCCTGGGCTCGCACGCCCGCCTACCCTGCCCACGACCCCCCCGCCGACCTCGGGATCGTGACCGTCGACGTCCCGACGGGCGCCATCGTCACCATGCTGTCGGGCAAGAACTACTTCACCGACGAGATCGACACGGTCACCACGGCGCACCAGCCGGGCTCGTCGTTCAAGCCCTACATCCTGGCCGCGGCCTTCTTGAAGGGGATCCCGCCGACCGCGATCTACTCGGGTTCACAGACGGCGATCGACGACCCGCGATGCCGCGACGCCGTCACCGGCGCGGCCTGGACCCCCACGAACGCCGAGGGACGCAGCGCGGGAAGCATGGATCTGTACACGGCGACGGCGAACTCCGTGAACCTCGTCTTCGCCCGCCTGATCTTGGACGCGGGGTTGCCCGAGACGGTCGCCACCGCCCAGGCGATGGGGGTGCAGAGCCCGTTGCAGCCCGTGTGCGCCCTCGCCACCGGGTCGGTCGGCATCAGCCCGCTCGATCAGGCGTCCGGCTATCAGACGATCGCGAACCGAGGCGTGCACTGCAAACCGTTCGCGGTCACGGAGATCCGCCGCCAGGAGCAGCCGCTGTACGTGCATCGTCCCGACTGCGAGCAGGTCCTGCCGAAGGTGGTCGCGGACCTCATCACCGAACTCCTCGTCGGCGTGGTCGATCACGGCACCGTCGGCGGCTACTTCGACTACAGCTGGGGCGACTGGCCGGTTGCGGGCAAGACGGGGACGGCGGACTCCAACACCAACGTCTGGTTCGTCGGGTTCACGCGGCAGCTCTCGACGGCGGTGTGGGTCGGATCGCAGGGCAACCCGTACAGCCTCGGCGAGTACTTCGGTGGCGACATCTTCGGCAGCACCGTGGCCGCACCCGTGTGGAAGGCCTACATGGTGCAGGCGATGGAGGGGCTGCCCGGCCGCGACTTCCCCGAGCCGCGACTGGTCGCCGTGCCGAGGGTGGTCGGTCTGTCGGAGGAAGCGGCGATCACGGCGCTGAAGGAGGTGCGCCTCAAGGTCGCGACCGAGGTCGTGGACTCCTACCTGCCGGCCGGGTCGGTCGCGACGCAGAGCCCCAGCGGAGGCTCCCTCACGCTCCCCCGCGCGACCGTGACGATCGGGATCAGCACCGGCATCGCTCCCGTGCTCAGGATGCCGAAGGTCTTCGACCTGGGCGCTGAGGGCGCGATCGCACTCCTGGAGTCGCTCAGCCTGTTCGTGGAGATCGTGGAGGTCGAGGTGGAGGACCCCGACGAGGTCGGTCAGGTCCTGTCCCAACGGCCGCCGCCCAAGACCGTGATCGAGGAGGGCTCGAGCGTCACCCTGAACGTCGGCGTCGCTCCGCCCGAGGGGAACGGCAACAGCAACGGTGGCGGGAACGGGCCGCCCGAACCCAGCCCGCTACGGCATTAGTCGCCCAGGCGTTCCTTGACCGTGCGCTGCACCGCGGCGCCGTCGGCGCGGCCCTTGACCTGTCCCATGATGAGCCCCATCACTTTGCCAAGGTCCTGCGCACCCGAGGCCCCCGTGGCCGCGAACGCCTGCTCGATGATGGCGTCCAGCTCCTCGACCGACAGCTGCGCGGGCGCGTAGGGCGCCAGGATCTCCCGCTCCGCCCGCTCCTTGTCCGCCAGCTCCGGCCTATCCGCCTGGGCGTAGGCCTCCATCGCCTCCGTGCGCTTCTTCATCTCCCGGGTCGCCATCTCGCGCAGCTCGTCGTCGGAGAGGTCGTGCAGCAGCTCCTTCTCGCGGTTCGTGACGGCCGCCGACAGCATCCTGAGCGTCGCGACACGGAGCTTGTCGCCCGCTTTGAGCGCGGTCGTGATCTCCTCGCGGAGCCGATCCTTCAGCGCAGCGGTCATGCGTAGACTCCCTCCCCGTGTTGCCCCTGGTTGTCACGTTGCTCGCGCTCGGGGTGGCGTGCGTCGCGTGGGGCGTGGTGATCGAGCGCTCGTGGTACCGCCTGAAGCGCTACCGCCTGGCCATCCTACCGGCGAGCACCGTTCCGCTCACGATCCTGCACCTATCGGACCTGCACTTCGTCCGCTCGGACGCGAAGAAGGCGCGGTTCCTCGCCTCCCTCCCGGCGGCCGATCTCACGGTGATCACCGGCGACTTCCTTGCGGAGTCACGCGCCGTCGAAGCGGCGGTCGAAGCGGTTGGCCAGGTGCAGGGACGCCTGGCGTCATGGTTCGTGCTGGGGTCCAACGACTACTACGAGCCCGCGCCGCTCAATTATCTCGAGTACTTCAAGATCCGGCGGCGCGCGCGCGTGGGCATCCGCGGCCGGTCCTCGGATCTGGTCGCCGGTCTCACCGCCGGTGGTTGGGAAGACCTGACCAACGTCCACCGCGACGTGCGGGTCGGGGACCTCGACGTCGAACTGCTGGGCCTGGACGACGCGCACATCACCCGGGCGGACCTGCGGATCATCCCGAGGACTGCTCCGGAGCGTTTCGGCATCGGCGTCATGCACTCGCCCGACTCGGCGCCGGAGACGGCCGCGGCCGGCTATGACCTCGTCCTGGCCGGCCATACGCACGGCGGCCAGGTCTGCCTGCCGTTCGTGGGAGCGCTGGTCACGAACTGCTCGATGCCGCGACGCCTGGTGGACGGGCTCATCCGCATGGGCCCCGCGATCCTGCACACCTCGCGGGGTCTGGGGACCAGCAAGTTCGCCCCGTTCCGGTTCTGGTGCAGGCCGACCGCCACCATCTTGGACCTCGTTCCTCGACCGCCGCAGGACACCCCCGCTACACTGGCTTCTCCCCGGGACGTGGCGCAGCTTGGTAGCGCGCAGCGTTCGGGACGCTGAGGTCGCGGGTTCAAATCCCGCCGTCCCGACCACTCAGGAACCGGGGCCGGACGCGATCGGCCCCGGTCCCTGTACCTCTCGAACAGACGTTCGAAC
>JBKJXU010000242.1:0-4299 GCA_046716145.1 Actinomycetota bacterium | reverse complement strand
GAGCGCTACGGCACAACCGGCCGGGGCGGGCTGCCCGCAAGAGACCACGCCTTCGTCGGTTGCGAGCTGTGTTGCCCAGACTGTTGCCCGGTCGTCGGCCCCGCAAGGGGTGACATCTGCTTCATGCTTTGGAGCGCAGGATCTCTTCCAACCGCTTCGCCATCTGGGGACTGGCCCCGAGATCTTCGTGCTTGAAGTAGCAGTAGACGGTGGCGCCGGCATCGAGCGCACCGCCGATCCGCTCGGCCCAGGTCGCGAGCTCGGCGTCGGTGTACTCGGTCTTGCGCAGCCGGAGGTAGCCGACCGGGTCCCAGGAGAGCCCTTCGGGCTCGGGGTCCTTCTCGTCGGTCTCGGCCACGCACCACGCGACCCCGGCGTCCAGCAGCCGATCGCGGGCCTCGGTCCAGGAGGCGTGGCGGAACTCCATCGCGTAGGACGGTCCGCCGGCGGGAAGTGCCAGCAGGAAGGCGTCGAGGAGTTCGGCGTCGTAGGCGAGCGTCGGTGGGCACTGGAACAGAACGCACCCGAACCGGTCGCCGAGCAGCTTGCCTCGCTCGACGAACGTGGAGACCTCCTCGTCGGTGTGCTTCAACTTCTTCCAGTGGGTGATCTTCTGGCTCGCCTTGAGCGTGAACACGAAGCCGTCGGCGGCCTTGCCGCGCCACTTCTCCAGGGTCTTCTCGCTGGGGAAGTGGCGGAACGTGTAGTTGATCTCCACCGAGGACAGCTGCGTCGAGTAGTAGTCGAGCATGTCGTCCTTCTTGAGATCCTCCGGGTACCACACGCCCTTGCGCCACTCGTCGTAGGCGAACCCCGACGTCCCGAGGTAGAAGCGGCCGGCCATCCGAGGCATGATGCCACGCATGGAGCCCTTCACCATCGCGACGCCGAAGGGCGAGGTCAGCGCGGTCTGGCACGACGGCGGCGCGGATGCCCCCGCCCTCGTCCTCACCCACGGTGCCGGTTCCGGGATGGATCATCCGTTCCTGATCGGCTTCTGCGAGGCGCTCGCGGCAGAGGGCGTCGCAGCGCTGCGATGCAACTTCCCCTACATCGAGGCCGGGAGGCGGAGCCCCGGCGCGCCGGGCCCCGCGATCGCCACGGTCCGGGCAGCCGTGGACGCGGCCACCGCTCGCACCGGCGGCCGGCCGGTGTTCGCCGGCGGCAAGTCCTACGGCGGGCGGATGGCCTCGATGGCCGCCGCCGAAGGCATGGCATGCGCGGGCTTGGTGTTCCTCGGCTACCCGCTGCACCCGCCCGGCAAGCCCGAGCAGGTCCGCGACGAGCATCTGTACGGCCTGCAGATGCCGATGCTGTTCCTGCACGGCACGAGGGATCCGTTCGCCACGCCGGAGGTCCTGGCGCCTGTGCTCGCCCGCCTGGGCGCGCGAGCCACCGACGTGGCCTTCGAGGGCGCCGGGCATTCGCTCGAGCGCTCCCGCACCGAAGACAAGGCCGCGACCGGCGCGTCGCTCGCTCCCCACGTCGCCGCGTTCGTGCGCGACCATAGCTAGATGCCCCGCAAGAACCGCCGCGCCCCGCAAACGCCCCTGGCCTCACCCTCGCCGTCGTTGCGCCACCACGCGCCCGGGTGGGCGGGCGCCGACGACGCCTACGACGTGCGCGAGGTCGGCGGTGAGAAGGCGTACCGCTGTCCCGGGTGTGATCATCTCGTGCGCGCCGGGGCGCGGCACCTCGTGGTGGTCCCGGTGGGGGACGCGGATGCGCGCCGGCACTGGCACACGAAGTGCTGGCAGTCCGACCTGCGGCGCAGGGGTTTCAACCGCCGAACCGACGGCGCCTGAGGTCCCTCGGTCTTGCGCGCGTGAGCGACACCGTCATACCCTTCGCACGATGATGGATCCCGTGCGAGCTCGCCTGTGGGAGTCGGGAGGGCGCTGGTACGCCCATGTGCTCGATGCGCCGATGTTCGTCGAGGTGACCGGGACCTCGCGAAGGGCGTGCCTGGATGCGTTGCGCCAGGCCGTGGGCGAGGATGTCTCACTCACGGTCGAGGTCGTCCCTGACCTCGTCGGCGTCGCGGAGGCAGCCGAGATCATGGGGTGGGACAAGCGCCGCGTCATCACCTACATCGACCGCGGCCACTTCCCCGATCCGATCGCGGCCCTCGCCGGCGGCCGGATCTGGCTGCGCGAGGATGTCGAGGCCTATGCCGAGGAGTGGCGCGTTCGCCATCCTTCCGCGAAAGGCGTCGCGAGCGCGTGAGTGACGAACGCCGTCTCTACCTGATCCGTCACGGGAAGGCGGACAGGAGGTCCAGCCTCCACGCGGAGACGGGCCGCGGCCTGGCCGCCGACCCGCCCCTGGACGTGACCGGGCTCGACCAGGCCGAGGTCCTCGCGAAGCGACTCCGCAAGATGCCTCCCCCCGCCGCGATCGCGTGCTCCACGCTGACCCGCGCCCGTCAAACCATCCAGCCGTACCTGGACGCCATGGGTGCCACCGCCCTGTACCGCGACGAACTCGCGGAGTGGCACGGCGGCGAGTGGGAGTTCAAGGAGTTCGAGGAACTCCTGGTGGAGCACCCCGAGATACCGTCGCGGATCTTGTTCCAGGATCCCCTGTTCTTCCTGGCGCCCGGCGGCGAGACCTTCGCCGGTTTCCAGGGGCGCGTCGTGACCGCGATCGAGGAGCTCCTCGGCACCTACGACGCCGGGGATCTGTGGGTGGTGTGTCACGGTGGCGTGATCAACGCCTACCTCGGGCACGTCTTGGGCGTGTCCGAGCAGGAGATGTTCTTCCTCCCACCGAACGCCAGTCTCAACACGGTCAAGGTCGATGGCGACCGACGCGCGCTCTGGTTCCTGGCCGACGACACGCATTACACGGAGCCGGGACTGTTCCCGGACTGACGCGGGTATCCTGCGGCCCATGCGATTCCTCTCCCAGGAGTGGGCCGATGCCCTGCAGGCGGCGTGCAACGCCGATCCCGCCTTCCGCACGGCGGCCGCTGGCCATGCCGTGACGATCCAGCAGGTCATCGCGGGCGCGGAGGGGGACACCCACTACTGGACGCGGCTGGCCGAGGGCGCCATCGAACTCGGACTGGGCGATGCGGAGGCTCCCGACGCCACGGTCCGCCAGTCCTACGAGACCGCAGCGGGCCTGGCACGCCGCGAGGTGAACGCGGTGACCGCGTACATGCTCGGCCAGATCAAGATCGAGGGGAACCTGGGGCAGTTGCTGGCGTTGCAGGGCGTGCTGGGCTCGCTCGCCGACGTGATGGCGACGCTCGACGTCGAGTACTGAGCCCGCCGTTTCGGCGGGATCTCTCGTGGGTCCACTCGCCGGTTTGCGTCGGCGGCTAGGATGCCCCCAGAGTGGCTCAGACCCGTCGCGGGGACGATCGCCGTCCTGCCCCGGCGGATCTTCCGTATATCCAGCTGCAGGAACATCGCTCCAAGGAGAGAGGGAGGGGACATGCACAGAACGCTTCGTTTCGCAGCGCTGATGACGACGCTCGCGCTCATCGGCGCTGCTTGCGCCGCTGAGTCGAGCTCGACGCAACCCGCAGGCTCGGGGTCGTCGAGCGCGCTGCCCGGCGTCGGGAAGAAGGTCTGTTTCGTTGCCGACGTGGGTGGCGTTGACGACAAGAGCTTCAACCAGCAGATCTACGAGGGCTTGGGGCAGGCGGTCGTCGACCTCGGCGTGGAGTTCGACTACGTGACGTCTGAGTCCGCGGCGGACTACGCACCCTTCATCCAGGAATACGTGAATCAGGACTGTGACCTGATCGTGCTCGCGGGGTTCAACATGGGGCCCGACCTGGTGACGTCGGCCGAGGCGAACCCGGATCAGTTGTACACGATCGTCGACTACGACATCTTCGACTTCTCGGGCGAGGCGCCGGTGGACGTGACCCTCCCGAACGTGAGTGAACTCACGTTCCAGACCGATGAGGCCGCGTTCCTCGGTGGCTACCTCGCGGCCGGGATGACCGAGACGAAGGTGCTGGCGACCTACGGCGGCGTCTTCTACCCGACCGTCACCATCTTCATGAACGGTTTCGCTGCCGGCATGCGCGCGTACAACCAGGACAACGGTGACACGGTCAAGCTCCTGGGCTGGGATCCGGACACGCAGAAGGGGGTCGAGGTATCGCCCGACCCGGCGGTTGGCTTCTACACACCGGCGGAGGGCCGCAGGGTCGGGGAGGACTTCCTCGCGGAGAACGCCGACATCATCCTGCCGGTGGCCGGTGGCACAGGGCTCGGCACCATGGCGGCCGCCCAGGATGAAGGGGGCGTCTACGGGGTCTGGGTTGATACGGACGGTTGC
>JBKJXU010000241.1:0-3829 GCA_046716145.1 Actinomycetota bacterium | reverse complement strand
GGGCAACGCAGAGCGGTCGTGTCCCGTCATGTGGTTGAGATTCGTCACCGCCATCCACGCTCCTTACGCGATCGCAGCGAGTAGTTCCTTGGGGTCCTCACCTCCCTCGAGTTCGTCGACCTTGGCCATCGATCCGATGCTGAAGTAGCGGCGATCTGCAACCCTCCCACTCGTCATCTTGTTCCGCTAACAACGTCCCGACCATGCGCATCAACGAGTCCAGCGTGGGGAAGATCCCAACCACCCGGGCGCGACGCTTCACCTCTTGTGCAGCCGCTCGATCGGGTTCGTCGAGTGCAGCCTGCGACGATGCTCCCGGGGGAGGTGCATGTGGCCGAGCACGTCTTCGGCCGCGTCTTCGAGCAACTCCGCGGCCTGAGGGAAGCGGGGGGACAGCATCCTGGCCACGTCGTGCAGCTGGGTCATCGCGCTCGCGTGATCGGGCGCGGAGAACACCGAGCGCACGACCGCGGCCACCGTGTCCTGGGCGCCCTAGGGCACGCTCGAGAGCAGGTTGCGCATGAAGTGAACCCTGCAGCGCTGCCAGCCGCCCGTCGTCGAGCAGCACCGCTGGGCGACCCGCGAGCAGCTCCAGCGTCTGGCTCGGGCGCGGACGGGGGCGCGCTCGTCCGGCACCCGTGACGAGCTCCACGCGGCGATCGATCGCCTCTCGGAGGAGGACGTCGAGACGCTCCTCCAGCTGGTCCGCCGCCTCGCGAACCCCTGAGCGGAGCTCCTTCGACGACCGATGGTTCGGGCGGATGCACTGACATGTCGGCGTCGCGGCGTATGGTGCCGACATGGAAGCACGCGACGCGGGCGGGTTCACCCCGGACGGTCGTCCGAGGCGACTCCTCACCGACGACGAGATCCGCGAGGCGCTCGCACGGGACCCCGTGTATCAGGAGAAGATCCGCCGCGCGGAGGCGGAGATGCACGAGGTGATGCGCCAACCGCACGAGACGATCCCCACCGAGGACCTTCCCTCGTTCATGCGTGACCGCCTCTGACTGGCACTTCGTCGTCGGATCCCTCGACGCCGCGATGGCTTCTTGGCGCGCCGAGCGCGGATCGTCGAGTCGGTTCGAGGAGGATGCGCTGCTCGATCTGATCATCGAGGTGGAGTCCAGCCCGATGACGCGTGGTGCCCCTGATCTCGTCCACGCCGGCTTCTGGGAGGCACGTTCGCCTAACACGAACATCCTCGTGACGTATCTGCTGGAGTCGGAGCGCTTCGAGATCTTCGTCGTCGCGATCACGCGTGCGACGTTCTGAGGGGCCCGGCTGCCGGCCAACCGTGTCAGACCCCCCGCGCACCCTCGATCCAACAGCCCCCGCGGCCGCCTCCCGGCCGCCATAGCCCGAAAGGCAGGTTTCGCTTCGCGACCGCCGGCGCGGTGCTCCGACATGGACCTCGCGGTGACGCGCACCCAGACCTACTCGATCTGCTGGTTCACGGTGTTCATGGACGAGTCGCATTCCGCTACGTGCGCTCGCCCGACCCGTTCCCCAGACCGGCACCACCGCCGGAGCGACCGGGCCCCGGGAGCGGACGGGGACGGTGGCTGCTCGCCGCTCAAGCCAGTTCCCCGCGTGGCGGCTTGCACTCGAACAGCAGGAACCGCGCGAACTCCTTGTTGCTGAGCGCATGCGGACCTCGGGCGGCGCGGACCATCTCGATGGCCTCCCTCGGCTCGTGACCCAGGTGGATCAGGGCGCGTCCCACGAGCAGGCCGGAGCGGTTGAGCCCGGACATGCACGAGACCACGACGAACCGTCCGGATCGCACGAGCGCGGCGACCGATCGGCCGAGGTCGTGGATCGCCTGGCGGTCAGAGATCCACGGCACGTCATCGATCGGGTGGAAGACGTAGGACCGCCCCTCGGTGCCGGCGCTCCGGTCGTAGCCGATCAGGTCGAACACGGCGTCGAAGCCTTGCTCGAACAGCATCGGCGGCGGGGTCCCACTGTCGGACTGGAAGAGTCTGGGGAACACCTCGGTGTACGGCGAGGTGGGGTAGCCTGAGTCGTCGAAGGACGGCATGGCGGAGACGCTCCTTCCACGTGCGCCGGCGACCGGGGAGGGCGGTGGGGGGGACCGGCGAGCGCTTCCGCGATGGTACGGACCCCCACCGACACGCCAAGCGATGAAAGGCGTCGGTGCGGGTCGGTATGGTGATCCTGCCCACTCTTGGATAGGTCATCTGAGCATTATGATGACCATCATGACCAGCGAAATGGAAGCGGGGGTGGCGGACGTGAAGGCGCGGTTCTCGGAGGTCCTGTCCAGCGTCGCCCTCGGCGCGCACGTCCTGATCACCAAGCGCGGCAAGCCGATCGCCGCCCTCGTCCCCCCGGGCGACGTGGTCGCGCCGACCCCCGCGCATCTCGGCCTCGCCGCTTTCGCCGGGGCGCTCGCGGACTGGGAGGATCTGCCTGAGGCGATGGAGGGGATCGCGGCGGCTCGTGGTCGGGCGGTGGATCGGCCGGCGCCGGATCTGGACTGATCGTGTACTGCTTCGACACCGACATCCTGTCCGCGACGGTCCGTCAAGACCCTCCGATGCATCTGATCGTCGGTTGGCCGTCACGCGGGTCGAGGACCAAGCGACGACCGCGATCACGGCCGGGGAGCTCCTGTTCGGCGTCGAGCGGAAGGGGAGTCCCGCGCTGACGGAGCGGGTCGTCCAGCTCCTCGACGGTGCGGTGACGATCCTCCCGTTCGACCTGGCCGCCGCACGTACCTACGGCCATCTCCGAGCGGATCTGGAGCGGGCCGGAACGCCGCTGTCCGAGCCGGCTCTCCGTATCGCGGCGATCGCGATGAGCCGGGATGCGGTCCTCGTTACGGGGAACCGGCGGCACTTCGACAGGGTGCCGGGGCTGCCGGTGGAGGACTGGCTCGAGCCTCCGTGACCGCCCCGGTGCTCCCACCCTGAGCCGGCATCGATGGCACGCTGGCGTGATGACGCGCTCGGGCTCACGTCGAGCGATCGTGGTGGCGGTCGCCCTGGCGGTCGCGGCGTCGCCGATCGCGTCCACGCCGGCGCTGGGGGAGCGGATCCGGGCGAGGGCGCTCCTGGGCGACCTCCGCGTCCAGGGCGAGCGTAACGCCGGGTACGACCGGGACCGGTTCCACGCGTGGATCGACGCCGACGGCGACGGATGCGACACGCGGGCGGAGGTCCTGATCGCGGAGTCGCGCGCTCCCGTCCGGCGGTCGGCCGGGTGCACGATCGTCTCGGGCCGGTGGCGCTCGGTCTTCGACGCAAGGGTGTGGGTCCGGGCGAGCGAGGTCGACGTCGACCACCACGTGGCGCTCGCGGAGGCGTGGGGATCGGGCGCACGGCGCTGGCCCGGCCGCCGGCTCGTCCGCTACGGGAACGACCTGGGGTTCGGGCGATCGCTGAACGCGATGACCGACGACCTGAACCTGCGCAAGAGCGACCGAGACCCGGCGGGTTGGCTGCCGCCGGTCGAGCGGTGTCGGTACGTCGTGTGGTGGGTCCGGGTCAAGTACCGGTGGCGCCTGTCGATCGACCGGGCCGAGCACCGCGCGATGGCTCGGATCCTGCGTGGGGCATGTGGCGATCGGCTCGTCACGCGCCCGCGGCGGGCATGGACCTGAGGGCGGAGTCGGTATGACGTCCTGCACCTACCCCGCGAGATCGCCGGGCTCGTCGATGTCGCGGGGGACCGGACGGTCGACGGTGACGTCGGCCACCCACTCGGGGTGGCTCGCCATCAGCAGCCTCGCACCGCTGTCGCCGTGCAGGTGGCCGGCCTCCGCGTAGATCTCCCGCGACAACAGCGCGGGGCCCGGTCCGTC
>JBKJXU010000240.1:0-6634 GCA_046716145.1 Actinomycetota bacterium | reverse complement strand
GGCCCTGCACCGGCGCATGACCGAGGACGAGCTGCGCCACGCGGTGGGCGACCGCGTCTACGAGGCCTTCGCCCCCCACGGCGCCCTCTACAACATGGACGCCGAGGACCCGGCGGGCATGACCGAGATCGGCACGACCGAGCGGGGCGAGGTCGTCGAGATCATCAGCCGGGCGGCCGAGAGCGACCTCATCGTCTACGTCAACATCAACCTGGTGGCGATGGACGGTGGACACAAGTCCGTGGCGGTCGGCTTGGCAGGCTACCGCTCGTTGAAGCACCACCACAACGTGAACACGATGCTGCACTCGCGCTCGTACATGGACCCGCGCGAGGGGCACAGCGCGATCAACGACTCGACGATCCGCATGGGCCGCTACCTGGCCGAGAGCGGCGTGAAGGTCTTCCAGATCGAGACCACGCTCAACTCCGAGACCTTCCCCTCGCAGATGGGGTTCCTGAACAAGCGTGAGTGGGAGTGGGGCGCCAAGGACCAAGCCCTGATGATGGCCGCGAAGAAGGCGAACGGTTTCGCACCCCCGCGCGTGCGCCGCGAGTTCTTCCGCAGGATCGAGGCTCCCTACAAGCTGACGGGGATCAACGCCGGCGAGGTGGAGGCTGTCCACGAACGAACGCTGGAGAACCTGCACCGCCAACAGCTGGTGGAGGTGCAGGGCCAGAGCGACATCCTGATCCTGGGCGTGCCCTACATCGGGCCGTACAACGTGAATTCGATCTTGAACCCGATCCTGGTGCACTGCCTGGGACTCGGCTACCTGTTCAACATGTACCGCAACATGCCGCTGGTCCGCGAAGGCGGCGTCACGATCTTGTATCACCCGGTGCCGTGGGAGTTCCACACGATCCACCACCCCTCCTACATCGACTTCTTCGAAGAGGTGCTGGCCGACACCACCGACCCGAAGGAGATCGAAGCCCGCTACGAGGACCGCTACGCGCGCGACCCGTGGTACATCCACCTGTACCGGACCTCGCACGCGTACCACGGCGTGCACCCCTTCTACATGTGGTACTGGGGCGCGCACGGTCGCGACCACTCGGGTGACGTCATCTTCGTCGGGGGCGAGGCGAAATCGGTCGCGCGCTTGGGGTACCGTCGCGCCGGCACGCTGGGCGATGCCCTGGAGATGGCGAAGGACACCGTGGGGCGCTCACCGTCGATCACGTATTTCCACGCCCCGCCGATCATGATCGCGGACGTGCGCTGATGGCTGTGCGCGACGAACTGAAGGGGATGGCCCAGGGGTTCCGCTGGGGCCGTCGCCCGATGGTCCCCAAGAGCGCCGAGCCGTTCGTGGAGGAGACCGACGACGCGGGGTTCCCCACCGACTGGGCGCGGAGCGACGCCGGCGTGGCCGCACGGCAGCTCATCTTGAACGGCATCATGAAGACGATCATCCGATCGGAGTTGTCCCTGCGCGTGTACGGCGCCGACGATCTTTCCGCCGTCCGCGGGCCGGTCATCTTCTTCTCGAACCACTCGAGTCATCTGGATGCGACGCTGATCATGTCGACGCTCCCCGATCGATTCCAGCGGAAGACCGCCGTGGGAGCGGCGCGCGACTACTTCTTCGACGTGTGGTGGCGCCAAGCGTTCACCGCGCTCGTCTACGCCGGATTCCCCATCGACCGTAAGCGCGGCGCGACCGGCGCTATCGACAAGGCGCGCGAGATCGTGCAGGACGGCTGGTCGATCGTCGTGTTCCCCGAGGGGACACGCTCGATGGACGGGCATATGCAGCGGTTCCGCCACGGGACCTCGAGGCTGGCGCTCGAGGCCGGCGTGTCGGTCGTGCCGATCGCGATCGTCGGGGCGTACCAGGCGATGCCGAAAGGGGCGTGGTGGCCGCGCGCCGGTCGTCCGCCGGTGACGATCCGTTACGGCCGCGAACTGGTGCCTGAGCCGGGCGAGACCCATCAGTCGCTCTCGCTCAGGATGCAGCAGGCGGTGGCCCAACTCTTCGACGAGGAACGGTCCACGTGGTTCGAGGCGATCAAGCGCGCCGAGCAGGGCGGGACGCCGCCGCTCGCCGGGCCTCAGAGCGCGGGCTGGCTCCGCACGTGGGAGGGGACGCGGCCCGTCCCCCGCCGAGGGACGCCGAAGGCCTGGGGCTAGGCCGATGCCGCGCACCGGTGGGAAGGAGCGCGCCTCGACCCTGGTGGAGGAGGCGATGCGCCAGTTCGGCCGCGACGGGTACAAGGGGGCCTCGCTCGAGTCGATCGCGTCGGCGGTCGGCGTCCGCAAGCAGACGCTGCTGTACTACTTCCCCACCAAGGACGCGTTGCTGGAGGCCTGCCTCGCGGCTGCAGGGGAGCGGCTGGCGCGGACCATCGCCGAGGCGCTGGAAGGCAAGGTCGCGTACTGGGACCGGGCCGAGGGCGTGATCCGCGCGGTGTTCGCGCTCGCCGCGGAGTGGCCCGAGTTCCCGATGTTCATCCGCGAAGCCGGGCGCCTCGGCCCCGACGCGTTCGATCGGTTCGCGGCCGTGATCGATCCTCTCCGCGCGCGAGCGGTCGCCTTCCTGCAGACGGGGATGGACGAGGGCGAGGTCCGCAAGCAAGACCCGGCGCTGCTGCTGTTCACCCTGTACACGGCGGTGGTGGGGGCCCTCTCCGAGGCGAGCGTGCTGCACGCGATGGTGGGGGACGACACGAGCCGGGTCTCGCTCAGGCGCCGCGAGATCGAAACGCTGGCGTTCGTGCGTGCGGCGCTCCGCCCACCGAACGAGGCGCCGTCAGACGTTGGACCACTCGAACCGTGACACGACGGCGTGACGACCCGAGTGGTCCATCCGGATCCCCGGCGCGTCGACCTTGAGCCTCTTCCCCCTCGCGATCGCGCCGTCCTTCCAGATGAAGCCGGCCGACTTCACGATCCGCACGTCGTTCTCCGCCCCGGTCACGGGGTTCGTGAGCGGCTCGGCCACAGCCTCGCCGATGCCACGGACCGAGAACGAGGATCGGGTGCCGTCGAGGGTGATGTCGACGTCGGCCCTTTCCACCGCCGTCGGTTCGTCGAAGGTGGAGTTGAAGATCTCGAAGTACGCGTAGCCTGCCTCGCCGCGCCAGATGGCCCGGATGGCCGCGAACTGTGCGTCGGTGTCGCAACGCACGAACGCATGGCCGCGGCCACCCTTGTCGTGGATCGCCCCCGGCCACCAGAGCGCCCACGCGATCGCACAACCCTTCAGATCCACATCGCCGTAGCGGCCCTCGTCGACGACCGAGCATGTGAACGCCTCGCAGTTGCCTTCCTCGGAGTTGGGGAGTGCTCGGAAGTTGCACCCGCATCCCGGGTCGCAGTTGCAGAGCTCGACGTAATCACCGCGGAGCTGCCAATCAACCATGGCGTCGTTCCCCCTCCTTCTGCATCAAGCCGTTCACATGCCATCCATCGCGGCGGGCTCGCTCTGCGGGGCCGCGCCGGCCGGTCGAAGGGCCGGAAGCAGCCTGGCATCGAACGCCGCCGCCACGGCGATCACCAGGAAGACCGCACCCACCACGCGGGTGAGCACCCAGCCGCGCCGCCAGAGCTTCTCGAAGAAGATGACGGCCGCGAGCCCGATCATGGCCGGGACGTTCATCACGCCCACGGCGACCAGCACGAGCATCAGGCCCCAGCAGCACCCCACGCAGTACAGGCCATGGTGCACGCCCACGCGGAGATCTCTCGCCGCCCCTTTGAAGTTGGCGTAGTGCAGGAGCGACATCATCGGCGAGCGACAGTGGCGCAGGCACGCGTCCTTGAGCGGCGTCAACTGGTAGACGCCGGCGAGCACGAAGATGCCCACGCCCAGCCAGTGCGCCACCTCGGGCGCCTCCTGGATGAGTCGTTCGGTGCCGAGCAACGCCAGGAAGGCCAGTGCGCCGTAGCTCGCCCACGCCACCAGGTAGCCGCTGATGAACGTGGCCATCCGCCAGGTTCGCTCAGCACCCGTGCTCTTGGCCGCGATCGTGCGCGACCACATGATCGCGATGGGTGCTACCGAGGGGAACATCATCGCGGCCATCATCACGATCCAGAGCGCGATGAATGCTGGGAGGGCGAGGCCCATCGTGCCCGGCCCGACGCCCATCCCACGGGCCTGGTCGATCGTGACGAACCAGCCCAAGATCGCGAGCAGCACGAGGAAAGTCCACGCAGGGGCCATCTGCTTGAAGGGAAGCCGAAGGGCGACCCCTCCGGGGCCGCCCCCGTGCACGTGCGGAACCTGCGTCACGAAGTGCTCAGGCCCTGATGTGCTCGTGGCTCTCGCTCGCGTACTCGAAGTCCGCAGCCTCGCCGTAGGAGGCCGGTGCTGAATGCCCGAAGGACTCGAGCGTCCCGCTCGCGGTCCCGATCTCGAAGACCGGCGCGAACCCGAAGGCGGCGTTAGAGACCGTGGTCGCGCTCCCGTCCTGGCCGCGGGAGGGCTCGTACGTGTATGAGCTCCCGCCCATGGTCACGCTCGATGCCGAGTATGAGAGCGTGGCGCGCTCCACGGTGAACTCCGTTATGAGTCCCGCCATGTCGCCGAACGGCCCGCCGAGCTTGCCTCCGAAGATCTGCTCGAGCGCGGCAGCCTGCGCGTCGTCGGCCGACTCGTCGATCATGAGACCGATGTGCCAGTTGCCATCCGAGACGACATCGGGGAAGTGGACCGTCATCCCGGCGCGAACCCCGGACAGATCCAGATCGTCGAGGTTGCCGTCGGTGATGTCGAAGATGCCGGCGCCCCAGCAGTCGGTCGTGCCGTCCGGGTTGTCCGGCGGCGAGCTCGCCGTCGGGCACGGACAGACGCTCCTGCACGAGCAAGCCTGGACGTAGTGCCCCTTCAGCTTCCAGCCCATGGGCCCCCCCTTCCGCGGCTTCAGCCGCGCCTTTCACGGTACCGGGACAAAGCCGGTAGTGGTAGGTCTACTCCCGGAAGGCCTTGCGGGTCAAGCCGTTATGAGTAGAACTCGACGATCATGCGCTCCTCGATCGGCACCGGGAGCGGGATCTCGTCGCGCTCGGGCAGCCGCGTGAAGGAGCCGGAGACCTCGTCCTTGTTCCGGTAGAGGTACACCGGGGGGTCGGGCGTAATCTCGAGGGCCTCGCGGACGTACACGAAGTTCCTGGCCTTCGCCGACAGCGTGATCTCATCACCCGCGCGTGCCTGGGCGCTGGGAACGTCGATGCGCTTGCCGTTCACGGAGACGTGGCCGTGCGAGACGAGCTGGCGGGCCTGGCTGGTGGTGAGGGCGAAGCCTAGCCGGAGGCAGATCGTGTCGAGGCGCCGCTCCAGTTGGCGGAGCATCTCCTCGCCGGTAACGCCGGTGGAACGGGTGGCGCGGTCGTAGTAGCCGCGCATCTGCTTCTCGCCCACGCCGTAGATGGCGCGGAGCTTCTGCTTCTCGAGGAGGCGTGTTTGGTACTCGGAGATGCGCTTGCGGCCACGTCCGTGCTGACCCGGGGGATAGGGCCGCTTCTCCGACGGGCAGTTCGGGCGGCCACAGAGGGCGGCGCCGACCCGGCGGCAGGTGCGATGCTTGGGTCCGTTCTTCAGCATGGGTCGCCCAGGCTACCAGACGGTTCAAGGCTGTGACCTGCGGATATGCTGCCGCGCATGGATCGGCGCGAGCGGGCGATCGGGGCGGTTCTCGGCCTCGCCGTCGGTGATGCTCTCGGGGCCCCGTTCGAGTTCCGGCGCCGTACGCAGATCGCGAGCCCGCTCCCGGCGTTCCAGATCCCATGGATGGGGCGCCCGGCCGGGACCTGGACCGACGACACCGCGATGGCGCGGAACCTATGGACCTCGTTGATCGCGCACGGCGGTGCGCTCGACCTGGACGACGTTGCCGCCCGGCACGTGGGATGGCTCGCCACGGGACCGCCGGACGTGGGGAACCAGACGAGGGCAGCGTTGCAGGAAGCGTCGAGAGGGACGCCGGAGCCAGCTCGTGCGGTGTTCGAGCGGCGCGGCCCCGAGGTGAGCGCCGGCAACGGCTCGGTGATGTACTGCGCGCCGCTCGGTGTGGTGCGGGCCTCGGAGCCCGAGCGGCTCCGCGAGGAGGCACCGGCCGTGTCCCGCCTGACGCATTGGGACGGCCGGTGTCAGACGGCGTGCCTGGCGGTGACGTGGGCGGTCGCGGCGCTGGTGCGCGGCGAGGAACCTGAGGCGGCGGTGCGGTCTGCGCTGGAGGCGATCGAGGACCGCGAAGGCGACGAGGAACTGGCGTTCCTGGTGGGGGAGGCGGGGCGCGCACGGCCGCTGGACGGCCCGGACATGGGGTTCACGTTGTTCACGGCGGGTGTCGCCTTGCAGGTCGCAGGCGAAGGACTCGCCTTCGAGGAGGGCCTTCGGTACGTAGTCTCGTTGGGCGGGGATACCGACACGAACGCCGCCGTCGCCGGGGCGCTGCTCGGTGCAGTGCACGGCGCCGGCGCGATTCCGCCGGCGTGGCGATCGGTGCTGGAGGACGGCGAGCAGATCGAAGCCGAGGCCCGCGCCCTGGCAGGGTTGGCCTGACCTACTCGGCGTGCAGCGCCTCAGGCGCGATGCTCCGCCCGATCGCCGGGAGCGTGAGCGCCGTCGCGAGCAGACCCCCGAGCAGCGCGACCGCCGCGATCCGGAGCCCCGGCAGCATCGCCG
>JBKJXU010000239.1:0-9073 GCA_046716145.1 Actinomycetota bacterium | reverse complement strand
CGACCTCGACGAGCGGGTCCATGTCGGCGTCGTAGAACTTGCCGGTGAGCCCAGGGGTGGGGTAGGCGTTGCCCATCAACGTGCGCGTGACGGTGGCGTCCAGACCGCGCTCCTTGTCAGACTCGAGCTTGCGCCGGTGGAACGCCAGGAAGTCCGAGCACTGCTTGCCCTCGATGTCGATGATCTGGATGAACTCGCCCGCCTCGACCTCGTAGGACATGGCGGTCGCCTTGTCGATGCGGAAGTCCAGGCGGGGTTCGCCGAGCGGCGGCGGCAGTTCCATCTCCTGGTGGGTACGCGGCGTGGTCCGGCGGATCTCCAGGCGGAGGTCGCTCGGCGGGGGAGCGCCGTCCACGATCCGCCCGGCCGGGGCCGCGATCACGACCACGACGTCCCGCGTCGCGATGAGGCTCTCCGACGTGCCGGCGAAGCCGAACTCCCCGAAGAGGTTCGCGGCTGTAGCGCCGCTAGGGTCGACCCCACGCATCGCTAGGTCGGCGATGACCTCGGCGGCGCCGGGCGCCTCGGAGCCGATCATCGCGCGGAGCACCGTGGCGGGTGCATCGGCGGTGATGCCGATCGCCGCGGCGTCGTCACCGGCCGCAGAGAACGCGCTGACCTCGGCGGGCTGGCCGCCGTCGACGTCGATGACGGTGAGGCGATCGTCGCCGTGCAGCAACACGACGGTGGCGCCGCCCGGGCGGACCCAGTAGGTCTCCAGGTACGGATCGGCCGGCCGCAGCCCGCCGAGCAACATGCCGCCCGATGTGGTTCCCATGTCAGGTCTTCGCGGGCTCCTTGGCGCCGTCGGCGTCGGCCATCAGTTGCGCCGCCAGTTCGCGCTTCCCGTCGGCGTCGAGCTTCTTGATCTCGTTCTCCACGGCGCGGCGGTTGTAGGACTGGTTCCAGTAGTCGAGCGACTCGAAGCCCAGGAGCACGGCCCTGCCGACGAACTGGCGGAGCACCTCGTTCGTCGGGCCCATCACCCACCCTGCTTTCGCATCACGCAGGTACCGCTCCAGTTCCATGTCGCGCTTGTAGCCGGAGCCGCCGCAGGCATGCAGCATCTTGTCCACGACGTGCGCGGTGTTCTTCGCGGCCTCGAACTTGATCTGCCACGCCCAGTGCAGGAAGTTGCCGCGAGCGAGCTCGCCGACGCCCGGGTTCACCGTGTTGTGCTCCGTGGCGCCGTCCATCGCCTGGGCCACCGAGAGTACGAACAGCCGGCATGCGTTCGTGTCCATCACCGCTTCGCCCACGTAGTCCTGGATGGTGGGGTAGTCGGCTACCCGCATGCCCACGTCGACGTGCTTCTTGCGCGTCGTGTGGCGCTTGGCGATATCGACCGCGCCGAGCGCGAGCCCGTTCCACACCGAGGCGGACCCGATCAGGAACCACGGGTCCACCGACTCGTCGTTGCTCGTCGCACCGTCGCCGGTCGGCCCGACCAACTGCTCTGCGGGGATCTCGATGTCATCGATCTGGATAGGTCCGGATTGGTTGCCGCGCAGACCGAGTGCATCCCACAGAGAGGGCTGGGACTTCACGTGCTCCCCGTCGATGACGAACACCGAGAGGTCGTCGTAGCCGGTGAAGTCGGGGCTCGTGGTCTGCACCACGTAGAAGTCGGCGAACCCGCCCGAGGTGGTCCACGACGCCTTCTTGCGGACCTTGTAGCCGCCGTCGGTCTTCTCCGCGCCCGAGGAGATCGGGTACCAGAAGTGCGAGCCGGTCTCGGGGTCGGAGTAGGACAGCGTGCCCAGCTTGCCGCTGTTGAGCGGGCGGATGTACTTGTCGATCAGCTCGGGCGTCTGGCGGAGCATGATCGCGTTCACCGCGCCCATGTGCATCACGTAGCACATCGCGGTGGAGGCGCATCCGTAGCGCGCGATCGTCTCGCAGACCATCGAGTAGGCGACGTGGTCTTCGCCGAGCCCGCCGTACTCCTCGGGGACGGTCAAGGCTAGGAAGCCGTGTTCACCCAGCAGCTCGAGGTTCCGGCGAGGGAACATCAGCTCGTCGTCGAAGCGCTTGGCGTTGGCGCGGAGCTCGGTCTCGCAGAGCTCGATCAGCGTGGTCCGCAGCTCCTTCTGGCGGTCGGTGTAGACCCAGTCAGGGTCCCATTCGTAGCCGAGACCCCAGAACGGCTCGGCACCCCACATCTTCTCGGTCATCCATCCTCCTCGTCCGCGGGTGGTGCAGGGATGCTAGGCGCGATCCGCGGAGCGGGCAACGCGGGGGGCCGAGAACGCGAACGGGGCGGCCGGAGCCGCCCCTTTGCGTCGCGCGCGGGCCGTGCTACCCGGGGATCTCCTCCTCGTGCGGAAGCGCCATCTGCTCCTCGTTGGGCATCGTCGATCACGGAACGTGATCTTCGCCTTGTCCTCGACCACCCTGCGGTAGGTACCGGCTCCAGGTCATCGCCGTGTCGGTGGTCCTCGGCCTCGCGTTCGCGCTGACGCTGGCGCTGTGGAGGATCGCACCAGGGTCTTCCCCTTGATCCTGGGGTTCCTTAGGGTTCTGGTTCCCCATCTACATGCCGCGGTGGCGCCAGAAGGTGCTCAGGCGCGCCCAGAACCTCCCACGGTGGCAGCTGCATCCGGAATGATGCCGGACGCCTCCATGTGGGGAGGCACCAAACCCGGGCGTGGACGCAGCCTCGATGCCGTCGCCTCCAATGGAGGGATCCTCCACAAGGGAGGACGCGAAAGAGGGACCGAGACACCCCCTGCCCCGCTGACGCCCGGCGCCGGTCGGAGTAACGTTCGGCCCCGTCGGGCGAGGGGAGCGAAGCCGTGTGCGGCATCGTCGGGGTCTTCTACAAGGGTGAGGGGGCGACGGGTCCGGTCGGTCAGTTGATGACCGACATGTGCGACCAGCTGTTCCGCCGCGGTCCGGACTCGGCCGGCGTCGCGCTCTATGGTCCCGCGCTCCGGGACGGCTTCGTGGTCCGCGTTGACCTGGACCGCCCCGACCTGGACGAGGCCGAGCGGCTGGTCCTGGGCGCCGTGGGCGCCGCCACCCAGATCAGTGAGAGCGCTCGGACGTCGCGGTCCTTGCGTCTGGTGGTGGCCGACGATGCGGAGGGCAAGCTGGCCGACCTCATCGAGGAGCGGGTGCCAGGCGCCCGCGTGTTCTCGGTGGGCCGGTCGATGGAGATCGTGAAGGACCTGGGGAAGGCCTGCGACATCAACCTGCGCTACGACCTCGGCACCTTCCAGGGGAGCCACGGGATCGGGCACACCCGGATGGCCACCGAGTCCATCGTGGACATCGCGCACTCGCATCCGTTCTGGGCCCGGCCGTTCCCCGATATCTCGGTCGTGCACAACGGCCAGATCACGAACTACCACAAGCTCCGCCGGCGCCTCGAGCAGAAGGGTCACCGGTTCGCGACCCACAACGACTCCGAGGTGATCGCGGTCTACATCGCGGACAAGCTGGCGGCGGGGGAGTCGCTCGACGACGCGCTCGGGGCCTCGATCGACGCCCTGGACGGAACGTTCGCGTACCTGATCTCCACGGCGAACGGGATCGGGCTCGCGCGCGACCAGTTCGCGATGAAGCCGCTGCTGTACGCCGAGGACGACGAGAAGGTCGTGCTCGCCTCCGAGGAGATCTCGATCCGTGCCCGGTTCCCCGATCCCGAACTGGTGCCGCGTGAGCTCCAGGCCAAGGAGGTCCGCTGGTGGCTGAGGTGATGGTGGACGCCGAGGGTCTCGAGACCCGCCAGGTGAACCGGGCCATCCGTGAGGCGATCGCCGGCGGCGCCGATCACGTCAGGGTCGCCAACCCGGCCGGCCGGCACTCGTTCGCGGTCGCGCTGGACGCCCAGGCCAAGGTCACGTTCGAGGGCTCCACCGGGTGGTACACCGCCGGGATGAACTCGGGCGCGCACATCGTGATCGACGGCAACGTGGGGTGGGGCCTCGGCGAGTGCATGATGCGAGGCGCCGTCGAGGTGCACGGCCAGGCCGGCAGCGGCGCGGCGGCGTCGATCCGGGGCGGGTCGGTGTTCGTGGCCGGGGACACCGGCGCGCGGGCGGGGATCGCGATGAAGGGCGGGACGCTCGTGGTTGCCGGCAACGTTGGCTACATGAGCGGGTTCATGATGCAACTCGGCACCATCGTGGTGTGCGGTGACGCCGCCGAGGGCCTCGGCGACTCGATGTACGAGGGCACGATCTTCGTGGGCGGCTCCATCGCCTCGCGCGGGGCCGACGCCGAGATCGAGGAGACCACCGACGAGGACCGCTCGATGCTGGCTGACCTGCTGAAGCCTCACGGGATCGATGCCGCGTCGTTCGACTTCACCAAGGTGCGCTCGGGGCGCAAGCTGTGGAACTTCTCCACGAAGGAGCCCGAGCTGTGGAAGTCCGCGCTGTAGAGGGAGGCTTGCGATGAGCGAGACGAACGGGCAGTCAGGCGGGCGGCTCCCGATGCTCCGCGAGTCGCCCGTGTGGCCGCGCGAGGCGATCGAGGACATCCAGACGAAGGCCCAGCTGGGCCGCTACAGGATCATGGGGTTCTCGATGCACCGGAAGGTGCCGACGTTCGACGATCTCACGTTCGTCCCGTGCACCCTGTCTCGCGTGCCGCTCGAGGGCTACCGCGAGAAGTGCTCCACCGAGACGGTCCTGGGAACCCGCAACGCGGAGCAGCCGGTCGTCCTGGACCGGCCGATCACGATCGCGGGGATGTCCTACGGGGCGCTGTCGGCCAACGCGAAGACGGCGCTCGGGCGTGCGGCCAAACGGGCCGGGATCTCGACCACCACCGGCGACGGCGGGATGTGCGTGGAGGAGCGCCGCGAGGTAGACACGAGGGTCTACCAGGTGCTGCCCTCACGCTACGGGTTCGACCCCGAGCACCTGAAGATGGCGCAGGCCGTGGAGGTCGTGATCGGCCAGGGCGCGAAGCCGGGGACCGGCGGCCTGCTGCTCGAGTCGAAGGTCTCCGACGTGATCGCCGAGCAGCGGACCCTGCCCAAGGGTGTGGACCAGCGCTCGCCGGTGCGCCCCCCCGACTTCATCGGTCCGGACGACCTGCAGCTCAAGATCGAGGAGATCCGCGAGGCGATGCAGTGGAAGGTGCCCGTCTACGTGAAGATGGGGGCCTCGCGCGTGAGCGACGATGTGAAGCTCGCGGTGAAGGCCGGCGCCGACGTCCTCGTGATCGACGGGATGGAGGGCGGCACCGGAGCCTCGCCCGACGTGCTCCTGGACCACACCGGCATCCCCACGCTCTCGGGTCTGGCGGAGGCGATGCGCTCGCTGGAGGAGATGCACGCGGTGGGCGAGGTCCAGGTGATCATCTCGGGGGGGATCAAGACCGGCGTCGATGCCGCGAAGGCGCTGGCGATGGGGGCCGATGCCGTGTCGATCGGCACCGCGGCGCTCATCGCGCTCAACTGCAACGCACCGCTGTTCGAGCGCGATTACGAGGCGCTCGGGACCGCCCCGGGCTTCTGCCACCACTGCCACACGGGCCGCTGCCCGGTCGGCATCACCACCCAGGACCCCGAACTGATGGACCGCCTCGAGGTGGACGCCGCGGCCGATCGTGTCTTCAACTACCTGCAGTCGATGACCATGGAGATGCAGATGATCGCGCGGGCGTGCGGGAAGAACGACGTGCACGACCTCGAGGTCGAGGACATGCGCGCGCTGTCGCTGGAGGCCGCGATGATCACGGGTATCCCGCTCGCGGGGACGGACTTCGTGCTGCATCCCGACGCCATCGCCGCCGCGGTGGCCGACCGCCTGGGTCTTGACGCAGGAGGGCGCTGAAGCGTGACGTTCCTCATCGACTGCCCGCACTGCGGCCTGCGCGAGGCGCTGGAGTTCTCCTACGGCGGCGAGACGAAGCGCCGCGCCGCGGGGTCGGCCGATGACCGCGTGCTCGCCGGGTACCTGTACTTCCGCGCGAACGTCAACGGGTGGCAGACCGAGTGGTGGCTGCACCGCGACGGGTGCCGCCGGTGGTTCCTGGCCGAGCGGCACACCTACACGAACGAGATCCGCCGGACCTGGTGGCCCGACGGCAGCGCCGACCCCGACGAAGCCGCGCCGCCCGACGAGGTCTCGATGGTATGAGCGAACGTCTGCCCGCCGCGCCCGGCGAGGCGATCGACCGGGACCGGCCGGTCTCGATCCGCTTCGAGGGCAGGACGGTTCGCGCCTTCGAGGGCGACACGGTCGGGTCGGCCTTGGCGGCCGCCGGCGTCGCGATCACCGGGCGGTCGTTCAAGTACCACCGCCCGCGTGGGTTGTCGTGCATGACCGGGTCCTGCCCCAACTGCCTGATGCAGATCGACGGCATCCCGAACGTGCGCTCGTGCACCGAGCCCGTCCGTGACGGCATGACCGTCTCGCGGCAGAACGCCACCCCCAGCGCCGACCGCGACGTGTTCGGGATCTTGGACCGGTTCAGCTTCATGATGCCGGCGGGCTTCTACTACAAGGTCTTCCAGCGGCCGAGGTGGGCGTGGCCGTTCGTGGAGCCGCACATCCGCAAGCGCGCGGGCCTCGGCGTGGTCCCGCGCGAGGAGGATCACGAGGGCCGCGAGCGGATCAACCTGCACGCCGACGTCGTGGTGATCGGCGCCGGCGCCGCCGGGTTGGCCGCGGCGACCGAGGCGGCGCGCTCCGGCGCCCGAACCGTGGTGCTGGAGCAGGCCCTGGAGGCGGGCGGGCACCTGCGCGCCGCCGCCGCCGGCAGCGTGGAGCGCTCGATGGTGGTGGAGGAGGCGGTCGCCGCCGGCGCGACGGTGATGACCGGCACGCCTGCGTTCGGCGTCTTCGACGGGCCGCTCGTCGCCGCCACCGCCGAGGGCGTCCTCTACCGGATCCGGGCCCGGCACCTGATCTTCGCGACCGGGGCTGTCGAGCAGGGCGCCGTGTTCCCGAACAACGACCTGCCGGGGATCATGCTCTCCTCCGCGGCGGACCTGCTGGTCAACCGGTACCGGGTCTTGCCGGGCGAGCGCGCGGTCGTGCTGACGTCCTCCGATGACGGCCACCGGACGGCGCGCACGCTGCGGGACGCCGGGGCGACGGTGACCGTGGTGGATCTGCGCCCAGAGCCACCGGCGCTCGAGGGCGTGGAGATGATCGCGGGCTCGACGATCCTGGCCGCGTCCGGTCGCAAGCGGGTGACGAGCGTGCAGGTCGGGGCGCCGGGCGCGACGTCGGGCCGTTCCGTGTCGTGTGACCTCGTGGTGCTGGCGGGGTTCTCGGCGCCGTCGACAAACCTGCTGGCGATGGCGGGCTCCCGGGTCGCGTTCGACGAGTCGGCGCAGGCGTTCCTGCCGGTGGAGTTGCCGGCGAACGTCCACGCGGCCGGCGCGGTGGCGGGCGCTCGCACCGTCGAGCAGGCGGTCGCCCAGGGCCGGCTGGCGGGGCTGGAGGCCGCCGCCGCGGTCGGGCGCAGCGTGGACGCCGCGACGATCGACAGCTTGCGGGTGGAGGCGGCCGCCACGGGTGACCCGGTGATCCTCCCGCCGGAGTTGGGGACGGGGGACGGCAAGCAGTTCGTGTGCGGGTGCATGGACGTGACCCACAAGGAGCTCAAGGTCGCGGTTGCCGAGGGCTTCGACTCGATGGAACTGCTGAAGCGGTACACGACGGTGACGATGGGTCCGTGTCAGGGGAAGGCGTGCATGCTCTCGTCGCAGCGCCTGTGCGGTTCCGTCACCGGGAGGACGCTCGCGGAGACGAAGCCGACCACTTCGCGTGCGCCGTGGACGCCGGTGGAGTTGGGCACGCTCGCCGGGATGCGCTTGCAGCCGCGCAAAGAGACGACGATGCACGACCTGCACGTGGACGCCGGCGCGACGTTCATGTGGGCCGCCGACTGGCGCCGCCCGCATCACTACACGACGCCCGAGGACGAGGTCGACGCGGTGCGCCACCGGGTGGGCGTGATCGACGTGAGCACGCTGGGTACGTTCCGCGTCGCGGGACCCGGCGCCGCCGGTCTCCTGGAGCGCTTCTACCCGAACCGGTTCGCTGACCTCGCCGTCGGGAGGGTCCGCTACGGCGCGATGCTCAACGATGAGGGCGTGATCCTGGACGACGGGACGGTTGCCCGCCTCGGCGAGGAGGACTTCTTCGTCACGGTCACCACCGGTAACACGGCGGCGCTGGAGCGCTGGATGACGTGGTGGCAGGCGGACTGGGGTTTCGACGCGCAGATCGTGAACGTGACGGGGGCCTTCGCCGCCGTGAACCTCGCGGGGCCGCGTTCGCGCGAGGTCCTGGGCGCCCTGACCGACCACGACCTCGGCGGGGAGGTGGTCCCGTACATGTCGGCCACGCGGATGCCGGTGGCGGGCGTGGAGGCGATCGTGCTGCGGATCGGGTTCGTCGGCGAACTCGGCTACGAGATCCACGTGCCCTCGATGTACGGCGAGCACGTCTGGGGCGCGATCATGGAGGCCGGCGCGCCGTTCCAGATCGCCCCCTTCGGCCTGGAGGCGCAGCGGATCCTGCGCCTGGAGAAGCAGCACGTCCTGATCGGCCAGGACACCGACGCGGAGTCCGATCCTTACGAGGTCGGCCTCGGTTGGATGGGCAAGGACGACAAGCCCGACTTCCTGGGCAAGCGGTCGCTGGGCGACCTGGCCGCCGCCGGTCCGAAGGAACGGCTGGTCGGGTTCACGATGCCCGAGGCCTGGCTCCCGCCCGAGGGCTCCGCGGTCGTGCGCGACGGGCGGTGGGTGGGCCGGGTCACGTCGGCGCGGCGGAGCGCGGCGGCGGGGGCGGTCGTCGGCCTGGCGTGGATGCCGACCGACATGGTCACCGACGGCGCGACCTTCCGCGTGGAGTTCGGCCCGCGAGCCGGGGAGGCGACCGTGCACCTCGCGGCCTTCTACGACCCGCGCGGGGAGAAGTTGCGGTCGTGAGCGAGCCCGTGCGCCGGTCGCCGGCCTCGCGGATGCACACCGCGCGTGGCGCCGTGCTCAGCCGCGAGGCCGGCTGGGACCTGGTGGCCAGCTACGGTGACGAAGCCGCCGAGCGCGACCTGCTGAGGACCTCGGTCGGTGTGTGCGACGTCACGCCGCGTGCCAAGG
>JBKJXU010000238.1:0-11876 GCA_046716145.1 Actinomycetota bacterium | reverse complement strand
GCCCATGAGCGGTCCCGCGATTCTGGTCGATGGCCTCGTGAAGCGCTACGGGGACCTCGTGGCGCTGGGTGGCATCGATTTCGAGGTCACGGAGGGATCGATCTTCGGTCTCCTCGGACCGAACGGTGCCGGCAAGACCACCGTCGTTCGCATCCTGTCGACGATCCTGCAACCCGATGGCGGTCGCGCCCAGGTGCTGGGCAAGGATGTGGCCGAGGATGCCTCCGCGGTGCGTCGGCGGATCGGCCTGGCGGGGCAGAACGCTGCCGTGGACGCGAACCTCACCGGCCGGGAGAACCTGCGGCTCGTCGGGATCCTCGGCCAGATGTCCACGTCACAGATCGCCCCGAGGGCGGGGGAGTTGCTGGCACGGTTCGATCTCACCGATGCCGCGGACCGGCCGCTGCGCACCTATTCCGGTGGTATGCGACGGCGCCTGGACATCGCGGCCTCCTTGATGACGCGCCCCCCGGTGCTGTTCCTCGACGAGCCCACGACGGGCCTCGACCTCACGAGCCGCAACACCCTCTGGGCGATGATCGAACAGCTCGTCGCCGAGGGCACCACCGTCCTGCTGACCACGCAGTACCTCGAGGAGGCCGACCGCCTGGCCGAGAGGATCGCCGTGGTGGACGGTGGACTGGTGATCGCGAACGACACACCCGGGCAGTTGAAAGCGCAGCTGGGGAGCACGGTGGTGGAGATGCGCTTCCTGGGTGAGGGCCGCGCCGGACGCGCGACGCAGCTGCTCTCCGGGATCGTGGGGGGCCGCGTGGAGAGCGACGATGGGATCGTGCGTATCACGGCGGAGGGCGGGGCTCACATCCTGATCGAGGTCCTGCGGATCCTCGACGGGGATGGGCTGGAGCCCGAGGGCCTGACGGTGCGCGAGCCGAGCCTGGACGACGTCTTCCTCTCGCTCACGGGCCATCACGTGGAGCAGGATGCAGGAGGCGAGGGCGCCTCGGCGCCTGCCGAACGGGGGGCGGGCGCCCGATGAGCGCGGCCGAGGCGGCCATCGCGAAGGACCCGCGGGACCGGCGGATACCGCTCGCGCCGATCCGCGACACGAGGGCTCTGATCGGTCGCAACCTGATCCTCTACATCCGGGTCCCGCAGCTGCTCGTGTTCTCGACGATCCAGCCGGTCATCTTCGTGCTGATGTTCCGCTACGTCTTCGGCGGCTCGATCAACACCGGGCCGATCTCCTACGTGGACTACCTGATGCCCGGGATCTTCTTGCAGACGGTCGTGTTCGGTTCGCTCGCGACGGCCGTCGGCCTGGCGACCGACCTGAAGAGCGGGCTGCTGGAACGGTTCCACGCACTGCCGATGTGGACGCCGGCCGTCCTGGCGGGTCGCACCATCGCCGACCTCGCGCGGAACGTCTTCGTCGTGATCCTGATGATGCTGGTGGGTTTCCTCGTCGGCTGGCGGGTCCACACGGACGTTCTGGGCGTGATCGGGGGCGGACTGCTCGTCCTGCTCTTCGGGTTCGCGATGTCGTGGATCTTCGCGACCGTGGGCCTCGCGGTGAAGGATCCGGAGACGGCGCAGGCCGCGGCGTTCCCCGTGCTGGCGCCGCTCGTGTTCGCCTCGGCGGCGTTCGTCCCGGTGCAGAACATGCCGGGGTGGCTGCAGCCATGGGCCCGGAACCAGCCGGTCTCCGTGACGGCGGAGGCGGTCCGGGCGCTCGTGAACGGCGGCCCCACCGGTTCGCTCGTGCTGAAGTCGGTCCTGTGGTCGGTCCTGATCCTGGCGATCTTCGCGCCGATCGCGGTGCGGCTCTACCGGAAGGCGGTCTGAGCCCTCCGACGGTATCTCGGCGCGAGGTTGGAGCTGAGGCCGGCCCGCTCCAGACCGCGCTGGAAGTCGGCCTCCTCGCGGCGTCATACATGCTCGCCAGTTCGAGGCCAAAGCCCTGAGGGCCGAACCGATGCAGGAAGCTTCCGATGTTCCCCGCACCCCCCAGCGGCAAGATAGAGATGCCCTCAGCATCGAGATCCCGACTACGCCACTGGGCCAACGTTTCGAGCTTGAGCTAGTCGCTGACGCCTTCGACAAGTACGACCGTGGTCATCGTCTCCATTATCGTCATGCCGAACGCGAACGGCACCGAGCTCGGACGCAATGCATTCTGGGTGAAGTCGCAAGAGGAGGACGTTGCCCTGTCGACCGACAAGTCCTCGTACGCAGTCGGCGAACCGAGCACGGTGTCCTGGGACGATGGTCCGGCGAACCGCTGGGACTGGATCGGCGTCTACGAGGCAGATGCGTCGAACCCGCGGCAGGACGACTACCTGCTCTGGGGTACACCGGCGGACACGAAGCCGGTGCGCTCCCACCCACCGTCTTCGGCGAGATGACCCTGGGGGCGAAGTCACAGGGCAACCCGTGGCCGCTGCCGCCCGGGGACTACCACATCCACTACCTGCTCGCCGATCGGTACAACTCCGCCGACTACATCGAGGTAACGGTCGCGAAGTAGGCCGTCAGCGCTGCGGATCCTTCACGGAACTTTCACGCGAACTAGCCCATTCGGCCGATTCGCGAGGGGGGAACGATGGGTTACATATCCCCTGAACGGCCCCAGCCGGAAGGACGTAGGTGCTCTTCCCCCCACGTTTTCGAGCGCGAGCGCTTCGTGCGGCCCCCCAGCTCCCGGCGGAGGGCCCCTGGACGCATCGCGGTTCGCCAGGCTCCTGGACGCCAGCGCCCGGGTCTCCAGGGCAGGCTTCGGCCACGCGGACATCGAGCGCCGTGCCTCGCAGGACGGCACCTCCTGGCACGAGGCCCTGGAGGTCATCGATCGGGAGGTGCTGCTCGATGCGTAGCCGCCGCGTGCGAGGCGAGGACGGGGCCTCGGCGGTCGAGATGGCCCTGCTCGCTCCGCTGCTGTTCATGATCCTGTTCGGGATCTTGGAGTTCGGCGTGGCGTTCCTGCAGGTCCAGTCGATCCGGACCGCGGTTCGTGAAGGGGGTCGTGCCGCCGCGGTGGGCGCGCAGATCGCCACCGTGCAGCAGAAGACCGTGGACGCCTCCTCGGGCTCGATCCCCGCCGATCAGGCGGGCAACGTCGCCGTGAGCACGCGGTGCACACCCCAGGACATCGGCGACGACGTGACCGTTTCCTACGACACCTCGCAGCTCCCCGACGGCGGGGTGATCGTGAGGATCCCCTTCATCCCCGACATCGTGATGAGGCCGAGCATCACGGCCTCCTTCCGGTGCGAGGCCTGAGGCCCGATGCTGAGCGTGAAACACCACCGCGAGGAAGGGGCCGTCGCGATCATCGTCGCGCTCACGCTGGTGGTCTTGACGGCGGCCGTCGCGCTCACCGTGGACGTGGGCGGCCTGTACCTCCGCCGTCGTGAGCTGGTCAACGGGGCGGACGCCGGGGCGCTCTCCGCGGCGCGAACGTGTACCCGTGGCGGAGCGGACTCGCGCTTCGCTTCGCCGGAGGAGGCTTCGGACGTGGCGGTGCAGGCCAACGGCGCGATCACCGCGGAGGAGGTTGCCGACACCGACATCGTGGAGATCACCGCGTGCGGCACGCAACGGGGGCACGTCACCGTGTCTTACACGAGCCAGCAAGCGCTGTATTTCGCGCCGGTGCTGGGCTTCGACTACGAGGCGCCGGTGACGACGGCGGCCACGGCCTCCTGGGGCCTGGGTAGCAACAACCCGGTCCCGATCGTGCTGAGCAGCCTCCTGGCCGTGGACTGCTCCGTACCGCCGAGCGGGTGGCCGAGCGCGGGGGACCAGTGCGCGTTCTGGTACGACAATGACCGGCTGAACGGTGGCAACTTCGCGTTCCTCAGCCTCAACGCCGCGGGGTGGGACGTCCCGATCGACTCGAACTGTGCGGGCGCCCAATCGGGCGGCACCTCGACCCTCACCGGATGGGTCGACGGGTCGATCCCAGCGAGCGTGTCCATCAACTGGACGGAGCCGACCTACGTCTGCACCGACACCGGGATCAGGGGGGTGGGCGGGAAGTCGGGTCCGAACTCCCAACTCTGGGGCGCGCTGCATGACCTGATCGGCCAGACGCGCGACTTCCCGATCAACTGGGAGGGCCCCGGGGCGCCACCGCTGGGCGGAGCGCCGGAGCAAGGGACGGTCTACAAGAACGGGAACATCGACAAGTACGACATCATCGGGTTCGCCGCCCTGGAGATCGTTGACGTGCTCTCGGTGAACGAGACGCAGGGCGGCCAGGGCGTGTGCACCACGAAGAACAACAACCCTGTCTCATGGACCAGCGTGGGTCAGATGCTGGACCTCGACGACATCTCGAGCGCCACGAGCGGTTGGCAGGGATGCCCCGGCAGCGCCTTGGACCTCATCACCAGCCTCACCGTGACGAGAGCGCGGAACCAGGATCCCGCGTGCTGCACGGCCGGGGTCGACTACACGTACGACTCAGCCACGCGCGTGATCACGTGGGTCGGTCCCGTGCCGAAGGACACGAAGGTCTCGTTCGGTTGGCTCATCGACCCCAACAACGGCCCGTGCGGCGAGCTCCCGAGCAACAGCAGCGCGATATGCGTGGTGGCGACATGGAAGAACTCCACCTTGGACCCCGACTTCCCCGTGGGCACCGACAACAACACGGTCGTGCGGCTCTGCGATCGGAACTACGGCACCTGCCTGGATCAGTAGGGCCTCGGTCCGACGCGTCCGCCGCCGCCTCCATGTCGACGCGTGGGTCCGTCGATGAGTTACGCTTTCATGTTCAGGCTGGCGGGCCAGCAGGCTTCAGGGCCCGGTCGGGACCCTTCCGAAGTAACGTCGCCGGCACTCGAGGTGTTCATTGTCCGTGATGAGTGAGCCAGCGTCGGTGCCGAGCGCGTCGATGGACACCGTACGGGTTCCGTTCGAGGAGTTCTTCGAGGCGGAGTACGCAGGAGTCTGAGAGGCGTTGGTGCTCCTCACGGGCGATCCGCTCGAAGCGGAGGAGTTCGCCCAAGCGGCGATCGCCGACGGGCTACCTGTTCCCACTGCGATATGGCCGTCATAGGGCCTTGAAGTAGTTCACGGAGGGCATCGGCGTGTCGCCGGCCTTCTCATACGTGCGTCGAGCTGGAGCGTGACCGATGTCCCCGCCGGTCGAGACGACGGCGAGCGACAACCCTGCCTCGCTGATCCAGTCGGTCGCCACCTCCGTCAACCGTGTCCCGAGCCCACGGTTCTGGGACTCAGGGTCGACCGCGAGCATCTGAACCTCGCCCGTGCCCTCGTCGACTTTCAGGATCGCCGCGACGAATCCAACGACTTCCTCGTTCACTTCGGCGACCCAGACTTCCGTCTCTTCATCAGCCAGCACCTTCTCGACGTCCCGCTGTTGCTGACGACACCAGTCGTCGCCATAGAGGAGCTCGAAGATCTCGGCCCCCATCACCTCTCTCATCGCCGCGTGCACGGAGCCCAAGCGCGGAGCGAGAGGCGGACCACACCGGGCTTGTCGGTTCCGCGATAGGGGCGGATCATCGGTTCCACGAGGCGAGAGTGTTTCACCGAACGGCTCGGTGCGCTTCTACCGACGATCGCTCCGGATCCCGATGTGCCAGGATCACCGGCGGTCTAGGTTTCCCCCACGCTCCATATGCCGTAGACGTCGGGACCCAGGCACCGATCGGGGATCGAGTACCCGAGTGCATCCTCGATCGTCCGGACTTGGTCGTCCCGCGGTTCGACCTTGTCCTGCGGGCTGAACTCCGCGACGTACCCCCCGCCCATCTCGAAGATCTCGCCCTCGATCGCGACCACGCCCCCGTCGCTGTCGCGCACGACGAGTCGCCCGGATCCGTCTCGCTCAGCCGTGAAGCCCTTCGGCCAGATCGGCACGGAGTACTCCTCAGGGCCCCCGATCAGGACACACGCGTCACGCACAGCGAGCGGTCCCCGATACAGAGCCTCCATCGAAGATGCATCCTGCTCGGGATCCGTAGCGAAGAACACCCCTGGCTCAGACGACGGCGTCGTCCGGCTCTCTGCACACGAGGCCGTCATGAGCAACGCCGCGGTCAGGAGGGCCACACGGGTCGAACGCATCGGGTACTTCTCCCTCGGCCAACGCGATAGCGAGGAGACCCTTCCCCGAGGTGAGGGGGACCTAGGCACGTCGGGCTCGTCGCGCGACGAACACCGCTCCGGCGATCGCAGTCACGAGGAACACGGTCCCCAGCGCCCAAGCCCATGATGGGATTGGGCCCCGCGTGTCGGGGACGTTGGGGCTGGCGGTGAGACCGAGCACCTGACGCGCCTCTGCGATCCGCTCGTGGATCGTCATCTGCGGCGTGGTGATCTCGGAGTACTGCGAGAAGGTGCCGCCGCCGCTCTCGCTCAGCAGGAACAATCCACGTGTGCCGATCATGCCTCGCGCCATCGACCTGGCCGCGTGGCCGGAGATCACCGGTCCACACGATGAGACCCGCACCGACCGACCGTCCTCGGCCGAGCCCTCGAGCACTTGCTCGACGTCGAGACGAACGATGATCCCGCTCCCGTGGGTCCCCGGGGGTGTCGCATCTGCGATGGTCGCGACGAGAACCGAATCGGAAGACCGGACGACGTCGTCGAAGGGCTGTTGCATGCATATAGCCGAAGCCGCCTGAGGGATCAGGACGACGAGCAGCACCATCCCGAGGATGAGTCGCGCCTTCACCTCAACATCATGCCCACAACGGGTTCGGTCGTGACTCCTCGATGACCGGGGTTGGTCATGAGGCGGCGACACCTCGACGCCGGTTGGCCGTCGCGAACCACACACACCCGCTCACCAGCAACATGATCCCGATCGCGAGCCACGGCCATGGGCTCCATGCTTGAACGCAGGACTGGCTCGTAGCGGTCGAGGTGCAGACCCATCCGGGCCCCGATCGGTTCAAGAACGCAACGTAGAGCGGTGGGAGGCTGAGACCGGAGATCAGTCCGGGGAGTCCCACCCTGGAGCCCGTGCGGGTAGCGAGAACGATGGTGGCTGCCAGCGTGATGACCAGGACGTAGGGACCGATGGAGAGCGCGCCTAGGACCCCGAGGGCATAACCGGCACCCATGAGCATCCACGCGACGAACCAGATCACATGCCGCCGGTCGGTCGGCGTCGAGGCCATCATCCTGAGGAGTCGTCCCGGTCTCTAGACCAGGGCGCCTGCCGGCGGGTGTGCCGGGTACCTGCGGTAGAGCCAGGCCGTCGTGACGCCCGCGACCGCTGCGAGCGCGATCCCCGCGAGCAGCGCAGGAAGGAGACTCGGGTCGTAGGTCCCGGTTCCCTCGTACGAGATGCCCAGGAGGTTGCTGCAGGTGGTGGTGCCTTCGGCCTGCGCTTCACCAAGAACGGAGACGGCTGATTCCGTTCCCGTACAGCTGAGAGGAGCGACGAGCACATAGCCCATGACGAGCCCGAGGATCACCGCCATGCCCGTCGCGAGCACGCCCCGGCGTGTCCGCCACGGGGACAGGACGGCGAGCATCACGCCGAGGAGCAGTAGCGGGGCCCCGATGCTGAAGATGGCCAGCATCCCGACGAGGATGAGTCCGACCGCGATCGCCCAGTACGCCCCCGCTTTCATGGCCGTTCCATCATCGCACCGCGAGTCAAGTCTGAGATCGGCTCGTCCGCCGCGATCAGGCGCCCAGGTTATCCCCCGACAAGATCTGCGAACCCCCCGGTTCGGGGATGGCCCCGTGTCAGAGGGTGCCGGTAGGGTTCCGCCTACGCCGATCGCAGCCGACGTGACCTCCGGGTCGCATCGGTCCGCGCTCGGCACTACTCCCTCGCTCCTTCCCCTTGGTGTGCTCACGTGGACCGGGAAGGGACGAGATGGACGACATCGCGCGGGTGGTGCTGGCGCTCGAGACGCCTCAGGTCGCCGAGGAGGTGCTGCACTTCCTCGACCGCACCGGTCGGGCGCGAGTCGTCGCCACGGCCGAGGACGGGCGTCAGCTCGCAGAGGCCGTGCGGCAGACCGAACCCGACGTGGTGGTCGCCGAGCCCATGCTCGCGATCGCGGGCATCGAGGGTGCCACGTTGCTGGCGTTGGCCTCGCGCGAGTCGGTGGCGTCGCTCCGGGCGGCTGTGCGGGCGGGCGCTCGCGGGTTCTACGTGTGGCCCGCCGAACGCGAGCAACTCTTGGAGGGCGTGGCCGGTGCCGGGGGGTCGCGGCGCGCGGCGCTGACGAGGCGTGCCTCGGTCATCGCGGTACACGCGTCGCGCGGCGGTGCCGGATGCACCTTCGTCGCGACGCACCTGGCCCAGGCGTTCGACCGGCAGGGCGCGTCGTGCGTGTTGATCGACCTCGATCTGGCGTTCGGCGATCTCACGCATGCGCTCGGTGCGGGGGACGACGCACGCTCGATCGCCGACCTGGTGCCGGTACGGGACGAGATCGCCTGGGAGCACGTCGAGGGTGTGGCGTGGCGGGGCGCCGTGCTGGCGCCCCCGGTGGACACGCTCCCATCCGTGAGCGCACCGCTCGTACGCGCGGTCGTGGAGACGGCCGCATCCCAGGTCGACGTCGTGCTCCTGCATCTCCCGCGAGTGCTTGATGACACCTCCCGTTGGGCGCTCGGTCAGGCCGACTCGATCGTGGAGGTGCTCAGCCTGGACGTCCTTTCGTTCCGGGCGGCCGCGCGCGAAGTGGAGATGTCCGCGCCGCTCGGCGTCGAAGACCGGTTCGCGTTCGTCGTGAATCGCGCGGCGCGCAGTGAGATCACGCCGGCGGACGTGCGACGTGTGTTCGGGAAGGACGCGCTCGCGGTCATCCCGTTCGACGCCGGTGTGACGCGGGCCCAGGACCACGGGCGGCTGCTCGCCCCACGCGGGCGCGTCGGCCGGACGTTCGCCCGGATGGCGGCGGCGCTGTGGACGCCGGCCGGTGCGGAGGAAGCGGCATGAGCGCGGACCGTCTGGCCGAGGTCCGCTCCGAGGTGCGCCAGGAACTGCGGCGGCGTCTGGACGCCCGGGGGTTGGCGGCCGTGCCGCCGACGGAACGACGCCTGCACGTACGTGAGGAAGCTTTGACCCTGCTGCGTGAGCAAGGCGTGCTCCTGCCGCAGCGCGAGTTGGCACGCATGGTCAATCAGGTCTCCGACGAGGTCGTCGGGTTCGGACCGATCGAGTCGCTGTTGAAGGACCCGACGGTCACCGAGGTGATGGTGAACGGACCCGACGACGTATTCGTGGAGCGAGAGGGGCGGCTCGAAAGGGTGGAAGACCGGTTATTCGAGGGGGAGGGACCGGTCCTTCATCTGATCGAACGCATCGTGGGCCCCTTGGGCCTCCGGGTCGATGGATCGTCACCTTGGGTGGACGCCCGACTTCCGGACGGTTCGCGGGTGCACGCGATCGTGCCGCCCCTTTCGCTCCGCGGTCCTTCGCTCACCATCCGGCGGTTCTCGCCGGTGCCCTTCACCGCGGCCGATCTGGTCAGGGCAGGATGCGTCGGGCCACGTGGGATGCGGTTCCTGGAGCTGAGCGTCCGAGGGCGCGCCAACATCGTGGTGAGCGGTGGGGCCGGGACGGGGAAGACGACGCTCCTCGGCGTGCTCTCCGGGCAGATCCCGCCCGGCGAGCGGATCGTCACGATCGAAGACGCTGCGGAACTGCGTCTGACGAACGCGCACGTCGTTTCGCTGGAGGCGCGGCCCGCCAACGTCGAGGGTCGCGGTGAGGTCACCGTCCGCGACCTGGTGCGCAACGCTCTCCGGATGCGGCCGGACCGGATCGTGGTGGGCGAGGTTCGCGGCGGCGAGGCGCTCGACATGCTGCAGGCGATGAACACGGGCCACGACGGCTCGCTCTCCACGGCGCACGCGAACTCGCCGCGACATCTGCTCTGGCGCCTGGAGACGATGGCGATGATGTCCGACGTCGACCTCCCGGCCGCCCATATCCGTACCCAGGTGGCCGCGGCCGTCGACGTGATCGTGCACCTCGCACGGCTGCGGGACGGCAGGCGCGTCATCTGGGAGATCGCGGCGGTCGAGGGGACCAAGCGCGGTGAGCCGGTCGTGGAGCCCCTGTTCCGGTTCCGCCCGCGCGAGGGCGCCTCGGGCCGGTTCCACGTCGCGGGCTCCATGCCCGAGGTCGCGGCCGTGCTCGCCGAGCGCGGGGAATCGATCGACGCATCGATCTTCGAGGCGGGCGAGGACGTGTGAGCGCGCTGGCGGCGGGCATGCTCGGGCTGGCCGCGCTGTTCGCGGCCGGCGGCGCTCGCGGGGTCTCACGGAGCCGGGTTCGGAGCCGGGCCGGCGGGGATCGCCCGGTCGCGCACGCACAGCCTCGTTCGGTCACGCCGCGTGCCTGGCTCGCGCCGGTCGCGGGGGCGCTCGGTGGCTACGCGATCGCGGGGCTGTGGGGAGCGATCGCGGGGGCGGGGGTGGGCGTCGTGGTCAAGCGGCTCGGCCCCAGGCGTGGACGAGGGCGATCGGCCGCCCTTCGCGACGAACAGGTCGCCGATGCGGTCACGGCCCTGGCGTCGGCGATGCGCTCGGGTCTGTCGCTCACCCAGGCGATCGCCTATGCGGCCGAGGAAGCCGACGAGCCGCTCCGCGGTCACCTGGCCGGGGTCGCGCACGCGATCGAGGTCGGCCAGGAGCTGGATGTGGCCCTCGAGGTGTTCTCGCGGGACGTCGGGACCGATGACGCTCGCTTGGTCGTCGCCACGCTTTCGATGCACCGGCGGACCGGGGGTGATCTGCCGATCGTCCTGGATCAGGTCGCCTCCACCGTGCGCGAACGACTCGCGGTCGCGCGTGAGGTGCGCGCCCTCACGGCGCAAGCGCGGCTCTCCGGCCTCATCCTCGGGTTGCTCCCGATCGGCTTCTTCGGTTTCCTGTGGATCACGTCGCGCCGCGACATCGAGTCGGCGTTGTCCACGACCGCCGGTCTGGGGTCGGTCGGACTCGGGATCGTGCTCGAGGTCGGGGCGTTCATCTGGATCCGCCGGCTCTTGGTGGTCGAGTGAGTCCGGCCGGCCTCGGCGCGCTCGCTCCGCCTCTGGCCGCTCTCGCGGCGGTGTTCTCGGTCGCGGCGGTCACGGGCATGCGTGCTTCGCTCTTCGAGGCGCCTTCCCGTGCGCCGGCCGCGGGCACCGACGCGGCGCGACCTTCGCGCCAGAGCCGGCGCACCCGGCGGCGGCGCATGCTCGCCGTCGACCGTGAGGTCCCGCAGATGCTCGACCTCGTGGCGGCGGGCTCGCGCGCCGGCCTGTCGGCCGAACTCGCGCTTCGAGGCGCCGCAGAGATGCTCGGCGGCCCGCTCGGTGATGACCTGCGCGCCATCTTCGTGGGTGCAGATCTTGGCGCTCGATGGCGGGAGGACCTGGCGTCGTATGCAGTGGGGTCGGGCTCGCGCGACCTGCGCCGCACCGTCGCGGTGATCGAGCGCGCCGAGCGCTTGGGGAGCCCGCTCACAGATGCCTCACGCGATCTCGCCGCCTCGGTACGACAGGCGCGGCGCGCGGCCACCCTCGAACGGGCACGCACCGCGCCCGTGAAGATGCTCTTCCCCCTCGTGTTCCTGATCCTCCCCGCGTTCCTGCTGCTCACGGTGGTGCCCGTCTTGCTGGCCACCGTGCGCGCGATCGGCTGAGAGGAGGTGAAGCGATGGACCTGCTCATCGCGCTGTACGTGCGCGCCACCACGGCGCTACGGAAGGAGGAAGGGCAGACGACGGCTGAGTACGCCTTGGTGATCCTCGCGGCGGCGGCGGTGGCCGTCGTCCTGATCGCATGGGCGCGCTCTTCCGGCAAACTGCCGGCGTTCTTCGATCAGATCATCGATTCGGTGATCGGTGATGCGGCTGCTGCCTGAGCCGCGTCCCCGCGAGCGAGGGACCGCGGCGGTCGAGTTCGCGCTCGTCCTGCCGC
>JBKJXU010000237.1:0-2727 GCA_046716145.1 Actinomycetota bacterium | reverse complement strand
GCTGGTCCTGGACATCACCCGCGGCGCCACCGGTCACGGACAACCACATCGACGGGTTCGGGAGCGGGCTCGGCGGGCCGAGCCCGCCACGCGGCGTCGTGGAGCAGGTGCCGCAACGCCCGCAGGCCCGACTCCGTCCCTTCCAGGATGGGGATGCCGGCATCGCGCAGGCGCTTGACCTCGTCCCGGTCGATCGCCGAGTGCAGGTTCGACAGAACGCAGAACGGCTTGTCGGTGCCAGCGGCGGCGTCCAGCGCGATCTGCAGGTATCCCTCGCCGTAGGGCTCGCCCTGGGTCGTCAGGTCGATCACGAACGCCATCGCGGCGACGTCGTCGTCCGCCGCCATCGCACGGAAGGCCTCGTGGAAGATGGCGTCCGCGTCGATCCCGGTCCCCCAGGCATCCAGCGGGTTCGCAGCTTCCATGCCAGGGTCGAGCACCGCGTCGATCCGCGCGAGCGAGGCGGCGGACATCTGCGCGAGCGGCACACCCAGGTCGGTCGCCAGATCGACGAACATCGCGCGCTCGCCGCCGGAGTCATGCACGCTTGCGATGCCGCGTCCGGTGCGTGCACGACGTCCCGCAGCGAACAGCTCGAGCGTGTCGGCCATCTCGGTGAGCGTGCGGCACTCGTGCACACCGGTCGCCTCGAAGAGCGCCTCGAACGCGCCGTGCTCCCCGGCGAGCGCTCCGGAGTGCGCGGTCACCATCGAGGCGGAGGCGGACGTGCGCCCCATCTTGAGCGCCACCACCGGGACGTCGCGGCGCGAGGCCTCCTCCAACGTCGCGCGGAACCGCTCCGCGTCACGCACGGTCTCCAGCATCAAGCCGATCACCCGCGTGGTCGGCTGCTCCAGAGCGTAGGCCGCGTACTCGGCCATCGTCGTGACGATCTCCTGACCGCTGGAGACGATCAGGTTGAAACCCAGCGAGCGGTCGTTCCATCCGAACGCCGCGAACGCCGACCCCGAGTGCGAGAGCAAGGTGATCGGTCCGGCCCGCATCCGGTCGTCGGTGAGGAAGCCGGTCACGCGGAGCTGGTGGTCAAGGTGCAGGAACCCCATCCCGTTCCCGCCGCACATCGCCATGCCGTGCTCGGCGGCGATCGTGGCCAGCCGTTGCTGCAGCGACGGGCCTTCGGAGGGGTCCTCGTAGAGCGAGGAGAAGGTGACGGCGCTGCCCGCGCCGGCCGCGGCAGCCTCCCGCATCGCCTGTTCAACGCGCGCGTTCGCCACACCGAGGATCGCCAGATCCACGGGCTCGGGGACCTCGTCCATCGACGGATAGCAGCGCAAGCCGTCGACCTCGTCGTAGCCGGGGTTCACGGGGTAGATCGCGCCGTCGAACCCGCCGCGTCGCAGCTCGGCAACCATCTGCGCGCCGAGCGAGCCCGGCTTCACCGACGCACCGACCACCGCCACCGAGCGCGCCTCCAACATGCGCCGCAGGGCGGCGCGTCTGGCCTCGTCGTCGGCTCCGGTCACGACTTCTTCGACACCGCCTTGTCCTTCACGGCGGCGCGGTAGGCCTGCCACCCGGGGATCCCGTTCACACCGCCGCCACCGTGGGTGGCGCACGAGCCGTGGTACAGGCCCCGCAGCGGCGTGCGGTAGTCGGCGTAGCCGGGCGCCGGACGCATGTGGAACAGCTGATCGACCGACAGCTCACCGTGGAAGATGTTCCCCCCGATCAATCCCACGTCCTGTTCCATGTCGTAGGGACCGATCACCTGATAGTCGATGATCGCGTCGCGGAAGTTGGGCGCGAGCTCGTTGTAGAGGTCGAAGATGCGGTTCGCGTAGGCGTCCAGCTCCTCGCGATGAGGCTCGAGGTTCCAGTCGTCGGGCACCCATTGCGTGAACATCGAGAAGACGTGCGTGCCCTCGGGCGCGAGCTTCTTGTCCAGGGTGGTCGGGATGGTCCCGTCCACGAACGGGGCGAACGCCGGCTTGCGATCCATGTGCGCGTCCTGGAAGGCCCGCTCGGCGTACTGCGGGGAGAAGCACAGCTCCACCGAGCCCGTGTGATGGTCCTGCTGCTCCTTGCCCGGCTGCGAGATGAAGTCGGGCAACTCGCGCATCGCCACGTTGATCTTCACGACACCCGAGCGCGTCTTCCACCGCTCGATGTCGCGCACGAAGTCAGCCGGGAGCTCCTCGCGATCGATCAGGTCCAAGAACCCGATCTTCGGATGCACGGTGGTCACCAGCACAGGCGCCCGCAACTCCTGCCCGTCCTCGAGCACCACGCCCACCGCGCGGCCGCTACGGACCAGGATCTTCTGGACCTTCGCGTTCGTGCGGATCTCGGCACCGAAGTGCTCGGCGCTGCCCCGGATCGCGTCGGAGACCCCGCCCATGCCGCCCTGCTGGAACCCCCAGGAGCCCAGGTGACCGTCGCCGACGTCACCGATCGAGTGGTGCAGCATCACGTAGGCGGTGCCGGGCTCGTCGGGTCCGGCCCAGGTGCCGATCACGCCGTTGACCGTGAGCATCGCCTTGATCGCGTCGGACTCGAACCAGTCGTTGAGCAGGTCGCTCACGCTCATCGTGAACAGCCGGGTCACGTCGCCCACGCCGCGCACGCCCAGCTTGCGCATCTTCCAGGCGGCTTTGGCGCTCGCGAGCAGATCGCCCAGCGCCAGCGAGCCGACCTTGGGCGGCGGCTGGATCAGCAGCGGGCCGAGCACGTCGGCCACGCCCTTCATCCATGCCTCCCACTCCTCCA